>CAYUFW010000025.1:18978-29788 GCA_964443915.1 uncultured Pirellulaceae bacterium | reverse complement strand
CCACTTCTTTCGGCCCGCCCGGTCCGGCGGTGACTTCCACCTGGGGCGGCCGACCGGCGTACTTGACCGCGTTGTCGATCAAATTGCGAAAGATGATTTCCAAATCCAAGCGGCGGCCTCGGACCCAGCAGGGCTGCAAGGCCAACTGAACCGTGTCGGCCGGCACGCGATAACTCAGGCACACCGCCGCCGTACACTCGCGGAGAAGGCTGCCCAACTCGATCTCTTCCCAGGGTCGGTTCGCCGGCACGGCTTCCAGACGGCCGGCCATCAACAGCTGGTTGATCAAGCGGTCCAGCCGTTCCAGATCCTCCAACATGAAGCGATAGAAGTCCGCGCGCTCGGCCTCCGTGACGTGATGCCGGCTGAGCGTCTGCAGGTAGAGCTTCATCGAAGCGATCGGCGATTTCAATTCGTGGGTGACGCTGTCGATGAAGTTCGATTGCCGCCGCGTCAGATTGATCGCCTTGATCGACAGAATCAGGTACAGCACGGTACCTGCCAACAACAACAGGCAGAACAGCGAGCCGATCGTCAGCAGCGCCCAGTACAGGCCGGAGCTGCGTTCGTCCTGCAGCGCCCCGCTGACGTTCAGCAGCACCCAGCCCGCGGTCAGCACGACCAGCAGGGCGATCATCACGATCGCCAGCAGGATCGGAAAGCGAAGCGAACGGCGTGCGGACATGGGGATAAATGCCTCCGGCCTGGTGCCGTTTGATTGTGCCATATTTGCAGCTAGCGGTCACGGGGGCTGCCCGGTAGAATTCGGCCCCGGTCCAAGCGTATTCCCGAGTAGTGCGGCACTCCGGCGGCGAGAAGGAAGGCTTGTTCCAGGCGCCGGGCTTCTTCTCGCCCTGCCAGCCGCGGCAGCAAACGACAGCTTGGGGTGTAGAATGACGGAGGTTCGACTTCCACCTAGCCCAAGGTCGGCGAACATGGCGACCTTGTGGGGCGTGTGGGCCATCGTTTTGTGGAGCACCACGATCGCCTGCTCGCGGAGCGTCGCCGAACAACTCGGCGTGTTTACCGGCGCCGCGTTGGTCTATCTGGCAGCCGGACTGGCCGGCTGTGGGGTTTTGGCGGCGCGCGGACAACTCGGAAGCGTGTTGCGGCACGCCGGCCATCGCTATCTGGCCGGCTGCGGCGGTTTGATGGTGGCGTACACCGTGCTCTTGTATGTTGCCGTCGGCTTTGCGGACACGCGAGCGCAAGTGGTCACCGTGACGGTGGCCAACTACCTGTGGCCCAGCCTGACGCTGCTCTTCGCCGTGCCCATCCTCGGCTGGCGAGCCCGACCGCTGCTGTTGGCCAGCGGGACGCTAGCCGGTGTGGCGGGCGTGGCGCTGGCCGTGGGCACCGACGGCTTGGCAGCGGGTGCGGACATCTCGTGGACCGCCCACGCGACTTCAACGCTGCCGGCCCTGTTGGCCGCGGTGGCGTGGGGCCTGTACTCGAACCTCAGCCGCCGCTGGGGCGGCCCCCAGGCGGGAAACGCCATGCCGGTGTTCCTGCTGGCCAGCGGTCTGGTGTTGGCGGTCTTGCGGGCCTGCCGGGCCGAACGCTCGGTTTGGACCGCGGGCGTCGCTGGCGAGGCGGTGTACTTGGTCGTGTTCCCGACGCTGCTGGCCTACGTCTGCTGGGACACCGCCGCCCGCCGCGGCAATCTGTCGCTGGTTGCGGCCCTCAGCTACTTGACGCCTCTGCTGTCCGTCTTCGTCAGCAGTCTCTACCTGGATTTGCCCGTGCGGCCGCAACAGTGGCTGGCCGGCGCGCTGGTCGTGGCGGGGGCGGTGTTGTGCAAGCTCTCGATCCGCTCCGAACCGACCCGGCCCGCGATTGCTGGAAGTTCGGAGGGCGAGTATATTCGGACGCACTGACGCACGGGCTCAGACGTACAGAATTCAAAATTGGCGGGGTACACGCTTCGGCGGTGGCAAGACAAACGTGGCTGACAACAACCGCACTTCCGATCTGAACCCTGTCCAACCGTCGCGGGCCCGTCCCTGGCGGCGGTGGGTGGTGCGATTCGCCGGCCTGACGTTGGCCTGCGTGTTGCTCGTCCCCGCCTGGCCCTGGGATGCGGCGACGCTGGCGGTGCCGGCGCTCAGCCTCTATGTCGCCATCGTGACGACGATCGCGACGCGCTGCGTCAGCATGGCCACTTGGTTCGCGCTGCCGGTGCTGCTGATCGTTCTCGTGCGGCGGCGGTGGCTGTGCCGTTACGTGTGTCCCACGGGTCTGCTGGCCGATCTCGCGGGGCGGCTGCGCGGGCGCGGCAAGTCGTCTGGAGCCAAGCTGCCGCCGCTCGGCCCGTGGCTGGCGCTGCTGACCGTGGGCGGCGCTCTGGTCGGCTATCCGCTTTTCCTGTGGCTGGACCCGCTTTCCATCTTTGCCGGATTTGTCCACGTCTGGGGCCGCGACGTGAGCGGTGCTGCCTGGCTGTGCGCCGCGGGTCTGCCGCTGGTCCTGGCGATCAGCCTGCTGGTTCCCGGCGTCTGGTGCGCGCGGCTGTGCCCGCTGGGCGCGACCCAAGACATGTTGGCCTGGCCGCTGCAGAAGTTCCGCCGCCGCCCGGGCGACGAACCGCCGCCACCACGGGCTTGGCCGCTGACGCGGCGCGTGCTCCTGTCCGGCGGTTTGGGCGCGCTCGGCGCAGCCGGGATGATGCGTTGGCTCCGGCGCCGTCCGTCCCTCACGTTGCGTCCGCCGGGTGCAGCCGGCGGCGGCCAATTCACCGGTCTGTGCGTCCGTTGCGGCAGTTGCGCCCGCGTCTGCCCCTCGCAGATTCTCCATCCCGATCTGGGCGAGAACGGTGCGGAGTCGTTCCTGTCGCCGGTGCTCCGTTACGAGGACGAGTACTGCCTGGAGACTTGCCAGCGGTGTACGCGCGTCTGCCCCAGCGGCGCGCTGCGGAGACTGGAGGCAGACGACAAACCTCGCGCCGTCATCGGCCTGCCGCGAGTCGATATGGACATCTGCCTGTTGGGCCAGGACCGCGAATGCGCCATCTGCCGCAACACCTGTCCGTACGAAGCCATCCGCATCGTCTTTTCGGAAGAGACGTATTTCTCGACTCCGACCGTCGATCCCAGCCGCTGCAACGGCTGCGGGGCTTGCCAGGTGCGCTGTCCCACCGAACCGGTCAAGGCCATCGTGGTCTACCCGCTGGCTTGACTTCCCGCGTCTGCCAATTCAAACTGATTGCCCCGGTCGTCCCACGGGAGAAACGCATTCGCCGGGGCAATACGGTCGCGTGCTGGCACCGAACTTTCACCTGAGGACCAACGCTCATGAAACGTCTGGCAACTGCTTCGTGGACCTGTCTCTGTCTGGCTGCCACCTTGTCGGCGGTCGTCCTTGCGGCCGAGGAAAAGAAACTGGATTCCGCCGCGGTCCGGAAGGTCTTCGCCGACCCGCCCCGCCAGTACGCCACGGCACCGTTGTGGGTCTGGAACGACATGCTGACGGACGAGCAGATCCGCGGCACGATGCGCGATCTGGCAGGTCAGAAGGTCATGCAAGTCTTCGTTCACCCGCGTCCCGGCTTGATGACGCCCTACCTGAGCGACGAATGGTTCCGGCTGTGGCGCGTGGCGCTGGACGAGGCCGAGAAGCTCGACATGAACGTGTGGATCTACGACGAGAACTCGTATCCCTCCGGGTTTGCCGGCGGGCACGTGCCCGAGCGGATGCCCGAGTCCCGCGGCCGCGGCCTGGTCTTCCGCGACGAGAAGCAGCCGCCGAGAATCGGTCCCGACACGGTCGCCGTGTACCGCCGGACCGGCGACACCTGCGAGAACGTGACCGCCACACTGCGCAGCGGCCAACTGCCGCCGGAGGGAAGTTACGTGGTGGCCTCCGTCGTGCGGGCCAAGGACTCGCCGTGGCACGGCGACCGCTGCTACGTGGACTTGATGTATCCCGGCGTCACCGAGAAGTTCCTGGAGGTGACGCTGGACGCCTACCAAAAGCACGTCGGCGACCAGTTCGGCAAACGGGTGTTGGGCGCGTTCACCGACGAGCCAAACGTGCGGCCGGCCGGCGGACTGCCCTGGACCGACCGGCTGCCCGCCGAATTCCAGAAGCGGTGGGGCTACAGCCTGCTGGATCACCTGCCCAGTCTCGCCCGGCCCGTCGGCGACTGGAAGCGCGTCCGGCACGATTATTTCCAGGTGATCCTGGAACAGTTTATCGAACACTGGGCCAAGCCCTATTACGCCTGGTGCGAGAACCGCAGCCTCGCCTTCACAGGCCACTACTGGGACCACGAATGGCCCAATTGCCTCGGCGTGACCGACAACATGGCAATGAGCGCCTGGCAGCAGATGCCCGGCATCGACTGCCTAATGAACCAGTACCGCGAGGACACGCACGCCCAGTTCGGCAACGTGCGGTTCGTCAGGGAAGTGCAGAGCCTGTGCAACCAACTGGGCCGCGAGCGGTACCTGTGCGAAGTCTACGGAGCCGGCGGCTGGGACTTGCGGTTTGAGGACATGAAACGGATCGCCGACTGGCTGGGCGTGCTGGGCGTGAACCTGTTCGACGAGCACCTGTCGTACATCACGCTCCGCGGCGCCCGCAAGGCGGACCACCCGCAGTCGTTTTCCTATCACGAGCCGTGGTGGGATTCGTACCATATCATGGCACAGTACATCACGCGGCTCTCGGCGGCCATGTCCCTGGGGGAGCAGCGGAACCGCATCCTGGTGATCGAGCCGACCACCACCGCGTGGATGTACCAGTTTGACAAGACCCACGCCGGCCAGCTGGCGGAGATCGGCAAGACGTTCTTCGACCTGCTGATGGGGTTCGAACGGGCGCAAGTGGAGTACGACATCGGCTGCGAGGACGTGATCGCGCGGCACGGCAGCGTGGCCCGCGGCGAGGGCCGGCCCGGCGGCCGGCAGGTCGGCGAACCTTTCCGATTCGCCGTCGGCCGGCGAGAGTACACGACCGTGGTCCTGCCGCCGCTGACCGAAACGCTCCGCAGCGAGACGATGACGCTGCTGGAGGAGGCCGCCGCCAGCGGCTTGCAGATCCTGTCCTGCGGTCCGCCGCCGGCGCTGATCGACGGCCGCCCGTCGGCCCGCGGCGCGAAACTGGCCACTGGCCCCGGCTGGCAGCAAGTCGATCCGGCCCGGGCCACCGAGATGCTCGTGCCGGTGCTGGGACTGGACCGCTGCGCGATTCGCCGAGCGGCCGATGACCAGGGCATCCTCTTCCACCACCGCCGGCAACTCGCCGATGGCCACTTGCTGCTGCTGGTCAACACCAGCCTCGACGCCCCCGCGCAGGGATTTGTCGAGGCCCAAGCCCAGAGCGTTGAGAAGTGGGACTTGCATACGGGTGCCGTCGGCGCCCATCCGTTCGCGATGGAAAACGGGGCCGCGAAGGCCTCGTTCGATCTTCCGCCCTGCGGCAGCTTGCTGCTGTTCTTCGGCAGGGAGCCCGGCGTTGTGCGCGGGTCTCCCGACCCCGCACCTGTCACGACCGGTAGGTCTCAAGCGTCCGGGAGACCTGCGGTCGGCGGTGTCGGCGAGGTCGGGAGACCTGCGGTCGGTGGTGTCGGCGAGGTCGGGAGACCTGCGCCGAGCGCCATCGCGCCCCGCGGGCCGATGCAGATCGCCCGGATCGCGCCCAACGTGCTGACGCTCGACTACGTGGACATCACCGCTGGCGGCGAGACGCAAAAGAACCTGTACGACAACCGGGCCAACCAGTTGGCGTGGCAGAAGAACGGCCTGCCGCGGAACCCCTGGAACAGCGCCGTGCAGTACAACGACGAACTGATTTCCAAGACGTTCCCGCCCGAAAGCGGCTTCGAGGTCACCTACCGCTTCACGATCGACGGCCCCGTACCCCAGCCGCTGTGGATCGTCATCGAACGGCCGGACCTGTATGCGATTGCTTGCAACGGCACGCCGGTCACCGCGGCCAAGGATTCTTGGTGGCTCGACAAGGCGTTCGGCAAGCTCGACATCACGGCAGCGGCCAAGACGGGCGAGAACGCGGTGACGCTCAAGGCCCAACCGTTCACGATGTACCACGAAATCGCCGCGGCGTTCGTCCTGGGCGAATTTTCGCTGCGGCCCGCCTCCAACGGCTTCGAGATCGTGCCGCCGTACGCCCCGTCCCTCGCCAAGGGCGTGGCCCACTCGACCGACATCGAAGGCGTCGCCTGGCTGAGTTCCGGCATCGGCTTCCAGCGCGACCCGGCGGCCAAAGAGGGCAACGACGGCGCGCCCTCGGTGGCCTTCGATCTGGGACGGCCCGTCGACTTGGCCGCCATCGAAGTCTGGAACTACAACGAATCCGCGATTCCGGGCCGGGGCGTGAAGAAGATGGAGATTCACGGCTCCACCACGCCCGATTTCACGGGCGACAGCTCCACCAAGCTGAGCGCGGTCGAACTGGCGCGCGGCCCCGGCGGGCCGATCGGGGCCAAGACGGCTTTCGCTCAGACGCTGCCCATGCCCGGCCGGCCGGTCCGTTACGTGAAGTTCACGATCCTCTCGAATCAGGACGGCGTGACGTTTCCGACCGCCGATGGCAGCAAGGGCAACGCCTTTGTCGGCCTGGGCGAAGTGCGGTTCCATGCCGCGAACCCAGGCGGAAAGACCACGCTCGTCGAAGGCGTGACGATCCACTCGGTCTCCAGCGAACTGGTGTCCCCCGGCGGCTTCGACCGCCAGGCCGTCCACCTGGTCGATGGCAGCGGACTGGGCGAAGCCGCCATCGGCTGGAACCAGCAGGGGATGCCGTTCTACGCCTCCGGCGTCGCGTACCGGCAATCGTTCGCCGTCGACAAGGTCGCGGGTCAGTACAGAGTCTGCGTGCCGCGCTGGTACGGCAGCGTGGCCAAGGTGCTCGTCAACGGCCGGCTCTGCGGACACCTCGTCTCGCAGCCGTGGGAGGTCGACGTGACCGCTGCCGTGCGTGGCGGCGAGAACATCGTCGAGGTCCTCGTGATCGGCACGCTGAAGAACACCCTCGGCCCGCACCACGCCGGAGCGGTCGTCGGCAGCGCCTGGCCCGGCATGTTCCAGCAAGGCCCCGAACGCGGCCCGCCGCCGGGCAGCGCCTACCACACGCTGGGCTACGGCCTGTTCGAGCCGTTCTCGCTCAGCAACGTGGCCGAATAGGCGGCATGGCGGTGTTCGCAACTTGCGTCTGCGCAGCGACGATGGTCGCACGCAAGCTGGAAGCTTACGCCACTGGGCGGCCGTGTTCGCAAGTAGCGTCGGCCCAGTGAGTTGCGCCGGACGTTTTCGGATTCTCCACGGGCCGGTTTACGAGTCACTCCGCGCTGGCTAAACTAGCCCTTTCGCCGCACGCAGTGCAGTTATGGACAACGCCTTCTTTGTAGGGATGGAACCATGTCGAAGGACGATTCGTACGTTGCCAAGACTCAGGCGATTCGGGCTTGTGTTGCCGAGCACCCCGGTGCATCACCGCAGCGCATTGTCGAAATTCTTGCCGCGGGAGGCATGCGTGTCTCGCCTGCCCACGTGATTGTGATCCAGACGCTCCAGCGGTCGGAACGCGCCGAACAAGTGGCGGCAGTTTCGTAGTTCGCGGCCGTTTCCTCAATCATACGGGCTGGAGTTTTCGCCGGAACGGCGCGGACTTGTTCCGGCCTACTTTTCCGCCGGTCTCGGAGAGACCGGCCTACGTGGGGCCGGACGCCGATTCCGGGGGCACGGCCCGCGAGCCCCGCGTTCGCGACAGGATCGCCCTCGCCCCGATCGCCGCCGCCAAGCAGACGACGGGCATCAACGGCGCGCGCATCCGCAGATTGCTCCAGTACACCGTGTGCATGAGCGTGAACGACAGGCACAGCAAGAGGCCCCCCAGCCAGGGCTGAGCGAACAGCCTGCGTCCCAGGGAACCGGCGCCGAGGAGTGCCAGCCCGGTAACCGCCGCGTACCAAGCACCGACCGCGTACCGCGCCAGTCGCTTCAGCGCCGACTCGCTTGCTTCAATTCGATGCGGCACAAGCCCCCAGAGGCTGCCAATCCGGAAGACGCAGGCCCGTACGAAACTCGCCGGATGACGGCGGATCGTCGCCACGCCCTGCTCGTACGCCCAGCGATCCGCCTGCAATTCGTCGTATTGGAACTCTCGGCGGACCTGCAGGTACTGTTCGTCCAAGCGGCGGGAATCCCACACGTCGCCCCAGTCGGCCTGACCCAGGTAGCGGTAGAACTCCTCGTTGTTACCGAGCCACAACGTGTATCCGCCGTGCGTCGTGGTCACGATCGGCCGCTGGAAGACCAGGGCATTGCGCGCGGCCCAGGGCGCCGCCACGACGCCGAGGGCCAGCACGAACGCGGCGGCCAGCCACAGCCGTCGGCGAAACGGGCTCTGCGTCGTCAGCAGGATCGAAACGGCGATCATTGCCCCCCAGACCAGGAACGTCGGCCGGCACAAGGCGGCCAAGGCGACCCACACCCCCGCCAGCAGCGCCCGCGAGGTCGTGGGAGCCAACGTCAGCCGTGTCAGCCCCAGCAACGCCAAGACCGCCAACAGCGTAGCCAGCGTTTCCGTCATGACGCGGGAAGACTGGTTCAGCAGGATCGGGTCACATGCGACCAAAACGGCGCCCCAGAATCCCCAGCTGCCCAACTGCCACGCCTGTGACAGCCGGTAAACGAGCAAGACGGTGCCGACGCCGGCCAGCACGTGCAGGACCGCGACGCTCGCCTTGCCCGCGTCGTCCATCCAGCCGAAGGCAGCCAGGACCAACGGGTACAGCGGCGGGCGATAGGCGGTCGGCTGCAGCCGCGAGGTGCCTGTCGCATCGTCGGGTATCCGATACGCAAACGTCCCGTCCGCGAGCAGGTGCTGCGCGAGTTGACGGTACGTGTCTGGATCCGGCCCCAGGGAAGCGCAGTCGGCAGCCAGCCATCCGCCGCGGACGGCGCCCGCCAGCACGAGGAGGCATATCCACAGTCGCGGATGGCTAAGTTCCATGATCACCATTTCATGGTAGTACGGATTTCACTCCTTGCGGATCCCAGGCCCCAGGAAACGGAATGAAATCCGTTCACAGCCAACCGGCTTCACGAGTCGAGCAGATCCAGCAGGAACAGCGGATCGGAAAGCTTGGCGAAGAACCGGTCGCGAAACACCTCCCCGGCGGAATCCGCGTCGATTTGCGGCGCGAGGCCTGGCATCACGGTGCGCACGTCCAGTTCGTCAAAATTGGCCTGCAACTGGTCCGTCAAATCGAGCAGTTGATCCACGGAAACGTGGTCCCGGATCGCCTCCAGCACGGGAGTAATCGCCCGTCTCCATTTCGCTGCATCGATGGACCCGGAATTCCGCAGCACGTCATCCAAGCGGTTGGCATCCACGGTGACGAGAAGTTCGTGAACCAGGTCCAACGTCCGCTCCGGGCTCAGTTGCAGCGCCTGCAGCGGTTCCTGCCAGCGCTGCTCGTGCAACACGTCGTCCAGCGTCTTCCAGTCCACCCAGGAGGCCAGCGGCCGGGCGGGCAACTCGGCGTCGCCGGGCGCCGCGTCAGCGGGATCGTCACCGGCATTCACCCGGTTGATGACGGCGACAATGTCGGCCGGCGTCAGGTAATCGTCGCCGTCCACGTCGAAGAAAAAGTGGTCGGCCGCGTTCGCGGCGGCCTGCAGTTGGGCGCGATCCAAATACCGCACGCCCTGAGCGTTGACGGCATTGATGCCAAGCAGTGCGTCCAGCGCGGTGGTATAGCCGTCGTCGTTCACGTCGGTCGGCGTTTCGAAGTTCCGCCAGCCGCCGGTCACCTGCACCTCGACGCCCTCCCACTGCACCAAGCCGGGAGCTACGGCCACGTCCGAACCGTAGATCAGCACTTCGTGCCCCAAACCATCCGCTGGCGTCAAGACGAACGACGCCGTGCCCTCGCGGCGGGCGACCAACGAGACACTGGCCAACAACTGCTCCTCATCGCCCAGCGTTTCCATGCCCGCGAAGGCCCCCACTTCGTTCAACAGGCCACGGCGCACTTCATCACCCGACTGCCCGTTTTCGTAGGCTGAGCCGTAGGTGACCGATCCCGATTCCACGGTGACCAGCCGGGCCGGATATAAAATGTCGGCGTACGCGGCGTACACGCCGTCGCCTGCATCGCGAAGGTCATCGACGTACAGGTTCAGCGTGAACGTCTCGCCCGCCTGGACCGTCGTGACCACCTGCCCGGCGGCATCCGTCACCTCCAAACGCACGCGGACCAGCGAGTCCGAAGTCCCCGTAACCAGCGGATCCTGCTTGCCTTCGACGGTTTCCGCCAGGACGACCGTCTCGTGGCTATCCGTGTGATAGACGTAGGTGGTCGCGGCGTGCGACAACGAGATGCGGAACCCGGGCGTGATGACCTGCAAACAGGCTTGGTCCGGGACAGGGACGCCGAGACACGAATCGGGCCAGTCCACGGCCTCGACGGACAGCACGTCAATGTCCTCCACCGGCACGGAGAGTCGCTGGGCCAGATCCTCCAGGGCCAACTTCATCATCCGCCGCTGGTGCCCCCAGCTACGGACTTCGACCGTGACGCTGGCCTCGTCGGTCGCCCCGTCGGAACCGGTGATCGTGTACGTGAAGGACTCCTGCCCCAGGAAGCCCGTCGCGGGCGTGTACAGCAGGGCCCGGCCGTCGTCGCTGACGGCCACGCTGCCGTTGTCGGGTTGAGCCACGGACGAAATGACCCACGCGCCGCCAGCATCCGATTCGATCCGGTCGTTGGCCAGCACGTCCAGGACGTTTTCCTGACTGTTGCGGTCGACTGAGAACCAATCGTCCATCGCCCGCGCGCCGAAGT
>CAYUFW010000025.1:0-18968 GCA_964443915.1 uncultured Pirellulaceae bacterium | reverse complement strand
CGCATACCGCCGCTGATGAGGCCATATGAATTCTGAAAAGCCCGAAAGTCTTTATGAGGTCCTCGGCGTGCGCGCGGATGCTACGCCGCTTGAGATTCGCCGTGCCTATCAGGAGTTGTTCGAGCTCTATTCGGCGGACTCCATGGCGTCCTACTCTTTTTTCTCGGAACGGCAACGGAGCGATCTTCTCGCCCGGATCGAAGAGGTCGTGAGCCTGGACCGTGTCGGCGGAAATCGAGAACAACTGCTCTCCGATCCGCAGGCTGCGGAGGATCGAACCGTCGTGTTCGATCGTTCCCAGCACGCCAATCCGGGGCTCTGCTCCCGCCGTGTCGATGCGGAACACCCACAACTGCGACTGCCACCTGGGCAGCGGCGAGGTATCGCCGTCCCAGATGCCGTTCAAGACCGGGTTGCCGGCCACATCCACAGCCACCGCAGCCGGCGTCCAGGTGTCCAAGGGGATGGCCAGGATCTTCTGCTCGGGGAAGTAGCTGATCGCGTGGTGATTGAAGAACGCTTCGGACCACGACGCTGCGTCACCGAACGAGACGCGATCCGCCAGCAGCGGGTCGGCAAAGTCCGACACGTCGAACAACGAGACCTGAGGTCCCAATTGCCGCCCGTTGGTTTCATCCGCGTCGCGTCCCAGGCCGATCAGGAACTGGCCGTCGATCATCTGGAGATAGTTGGAGAAGCCCGGAATCTCCAACTCCCCTTCCACGCGCGGCTCTTGCGGATTCGACAAGTCGATCGTGAACAGCGGGTCGACCCACCAGCCGCCGTCGGGGCCAAACGTCACGACGAACGCCCGGTCGCCCAGGAAGCGGACGCTGTACAACTGCTCGCCCGGCGCCAGATCCTCGATTTGGCCGACCGGCACCAGTTTCTCGCCCACCTGATCCAAGACGTACAACGCGCTTTCCGCGTCGTCCCGCCAGCCGTCCTGAGTGACGATTCGGAGATAGTTGCCTTGCTCGTCCAGCGAGAAAGCGTTCAGCACCCGTCCCGGAACTTGCCCGGTCGCCACCAGCGGAACCTGACCTTCCTCCGGGCGCAAGGCGAACTTGTAGATCTCGCTGGATGGCTGTCCCGACGACCAGTCCGCCGTCACCACGTACAGGCTCTGCGGCGAGACGTACACGGTGCTGGCCCAGCCGATCGGCGCGCTGGACGTGGCCACGATGGCCGGCACGGCGGTCCCCACGTCAAAGGCCGTAATCGACACGAGCTGATCGCCTTGACCGCCCAGCGGCCCGTACGTCGCTTCGGCCGCAGTCAACAACCCCGCACCGATCGAGTCGCCTGCGGCATCGCTGAGCGAATAATTCGGCAGGGCCAGGTCCAGCACCTGATCGCCAATCCGCTCCCAATACTGCTCGCGCGTCTCGTACGCCCAACCCGAACCGCCGGGCTCCGGGCCGCGCCACGGCAAAATGCCGAACGCCGGATCGTCGGACGAGACCGCGAGACGCGAGGCGGGTTCGGCGCCCTGCTGGCCGGACTCGGGCTCCCCAGGGACGATCTCCGGGGCAGGCAGATGGAACGGGTGGCTCGAAACCAGGTAGACCGTACCGCCGATCATCCGCGAGTCGACGAAGTTGCCTTCGATATCCAAGCGGCTGACCAATTGCGGCGCATCGGGCGCCGACACGTCGTAGACCGTCACATGGAATTTCGGCTCGCCTCTCTGCCTGCCGCGGAAAACCGCCGCGTCGATCATCGGCATCGGCTCGATCCAAGCGGTGTCGTACTCAGAGACCACGGTCAGCCGATCACCGCTCAGATAAAGCGCAGAGGTGGCCCCTTCGCCGCTCAGCCGGGACACGATCTGCATGTCGGCAGCCGATTGGACGTCCACAATCGTGACTTCCGCCCCACTGCCGATGTACAGGTAGCGGCCGTCCGTCTTGATCAGGTCGCCTTCGTCCACGCCCGCAACTTGCACGTTTGTCGTCGAGTGGTCCTGCAATCCTGCGCCGCTGTCTTCAACACGGTCGTTGACGGCGACCGCCGAGTCGATCCACGCGACGGATAAGCCGGTTTGATACCACCTCCGCCAGGCCTCGCGCCCAAACAGGTCCGCATACCGCTTGTCGGCATCCTGAACCAGGAACTGCCGCAGTTCGTCGGCCGACGCGAAGCGGACAAACTCGCTCTCCGCGCCGGCCACTTCCGACGTGGGCGACTGGCCGCTGCCGGTGTTCGGCGGAGCGACGAGGCTATCAGCTAGGGTTGCGGCAAGCTGAGCATCCAGGACAACGCGAGGCTCGAGCGATTCGAACGTCAATTTGCCGGAACGACGCCGTCTTCGGTTACGACTGCCAGCCATCTTCGGACGACTCCTAGGCAACGGATTAGAGGAGGCACGGATCGCTCAACAAACCAATCCCGAGTCTTATCGGGTCGGTTGCAGTTGCAGCCAGCGTGTCCATTCAATACCAACGAATCAACAATTCCGAATTCTATCGGTTTCCGGGCGTTGGAGCCAGAGATTCGTCGGTCAAATGCGGGGCACCCGGGATGGCTTGCACAACCCGGCTTGGCCACTCTCGGCAGACCGTGCAGCTTTTGACGCTGCCCACTCGGCAAATGGTTCCGGGGACAGGGTAACATGCGAGCAGGCGGACGGATTCCGCCGCTGAGCAGCAGGCCATAAGTCTTTTTCTGAATGCGGCTTGCGCGCTTGCGATCGAGCGCCTACCAGCCTCGGATCAAGTGCCACGTCTGGGCGACCACGAAGCAGACCGCTGCCCCCATCGCCAGCGGCATCAAAGTGGCCAAGATCGTCCATTTGATGCTACGAGTCTCTTTCCAGATCGTGTAAATCGTTGTCGAACAGGGATTGTGCAGCAGGCTGAACAGCATCAGGTTAACTCCCGTCAGCGCGGTCCAGCCGCCCGCCTGAAGGACCGCCGCCGTGGCCGATGCCGACTCGGCCTCGAACATCACCCCCCGGCCCCGTCCCGCGTCCGTCAGCCCAGCGGTCAGCACCGTGAGCATCAGCACGGTGGGGATCACGATCTCGTTGGCAGGGATGGCTACGACGTAGGCCAGCAGGATCACGCCGTTCAAGCCAATCAGAACGCCGACGGGGTCCAGAGAATCGACGGCCCATTCGGCGACGGACCAACCGCCGATGTGGACGTTGGCCACCAGCCAGATAACGGCACCGGCCGGCAGCGCGAAGATCACCGCCCGCCAGAGCACGAAGATCGTCCGATCGATGAGCGAGGTGTACAGCGTCTGCATCAACCGCGGCGGACGGTAGGGCGGCAGCTCCAAATGAAACGACGATGGCTCGCCTTGAAGCACCGTCCGGGACAGGACCCAGGCAGCCAGGAACATGCACGCCACGCCCAGCAAGGCGATTCCAGCCACGGCCCCTGCCGCGACCGCGCCCGACAGATACGGCGGCACCAACGCACCCAGGAAGATCGTGGCGATCAGGATTTGGGTGGGCCAGCGGCCGTTGCAGAGCGAAAAATTGTTGGTCAGGATCGCAATCAGCCGCTCACGCGGACTGTCGATCACGCGCGTGGCGACAACGCCGGCGGCGTTGCAGCCGAACCCCATGCACATCGTCAAAGCTTGTTTCCCGTGCGCGCCGCAGCGGCGGAACGTGCGGTCCAGGTTGAACGCCACGCGCGGCAAATAGCCGAAATCCTCCAGCAACGTAAACATCGGAAAGAAAATCGCCATCGGCGGCAGCATCACGCTGACCACCCAGGCCGTCGCCAGATACACGCCGTCAATCAGGAGGCCGTCCAGCCACCAGGGCAAGCCGGCGTACGCGGCGGCGGATTTCAGAGCGGGATGGACGGTGCCCAACAGGAAGTCGAACAGCACGGCCGACGGAACGTTGGCGCCGGAGACGGTGAGCCACAGCACGAAGGCCAGCATCAGGATCATGATCGGATAGCCGGTCCAGCGGTTGGTGAGCAGCCAGTCCAGCTTGTGATCCCAGTCGGCGCCCCGTCGCGTCTCGTCGCGTTTCACGACGCGATCCGCGATCGCCGCGGCCTGGACGTAGATGCCTTCGACCAACGACTGGTGGAAATCCGAACCCGCCTGCCAGCGCAGGCGATCCGCCTTGGCCAAAATGCCGACGGCCGCATCGCTCGCGTGGGCGGCCGGCCGGCCGCGGGCGCCCTGCTCCGCCTCCACGACCTTGTCGCGAGAAAGATCGCCGAGTTCGCCGCTGGTGAGGGCCTGCGCGATCCGTTCGTCATGGTCCAGCAGCCGCAGGGCGACCCAGCGCGGGTTGGGCAAGCCGGGAACCGCCGCCGCGACGGTTTGACACAGATCATCCACCACGTGTTTCAGCGGCAGGCTGAGCACGGCCGCCCGCCGGGGCTGGCAGACGTATTGTCCCGTGGCCACGGCATCCAGACGCCGCAGCAAGCCGTCGATGCCTTCGTTTTGCCGCGCCGCCGCGGGCGCAACGGGCACGCCTAACTCACTGGCCAGCGAGAGGGCGTCCACCAGGAGCCCGCGCCGGCGGGCTTCGTCCATCAGGTTCAGGCAGACCACGACGCGGTCGGTGATCTCCAGAACCTGCAACACCAGATTCAGGTTCCGCTCCAGCCGGCAGGCGTCAACTACCACGACCGTCACGTCCGGCCGGCCGAACAGGAGGAAATCGCGGGCCACTTCTTCATCGGCACTGGTGGCCAACAGCGAATACGTGCCCGGCAGGTCGACGAGCTTGTAGCTGCGCCCGCCGAGGACGAAACCGCCTTCGGCCCGCGTGACCGTCTTGCCGGGCCAATTCCCCGTGTGCTGCCGCAGCCCCGTGAGACTGTTGAAAACCGTGCTCTTGCCCACGTTGGGATTGCCGGCGAGCGCTACGACGAACTCGGAAGCCGCGACATTCACCCCCATGCGGATCAGTTGTGCTCGGTTGTGGGCAGGCGCGTCGCCGGGAGACGCAGTCGTGAGTTCTGTCATGTCGTGACGCGGCCTGTGGCCGCTACCAAATCCGAATCTCAGAATCCCAATGTCAGAACCCGCCATACTGGCGTGGATTCCGACCAACTTTCTCGATTACGCGCGGGTACTTGACCCGCGCCTCCGGCTCTTTGGGCTTCGTAATTCGTACCTATACCTTCACGTGGATCAGGTCCGCCTGCGCCTTGCGGAGGGCGATCATCGCCCCGCGGATGCGGTAGGCGATCGGGTCGCCGCCGACGCTCGCCAATTCGGCGCGGATGACGGTGCCCGGGACCACGCCCAAATCCAGCAGTCGGCGGCGTTCCGGTCCACGGCACGCCGGAGACAGGTCGACCACCGTCGCCTCCTGGCCGACGCCCAGAGACGACAGCCGGCTGTCGGGCAGGATCCGCTCGGAGACGTCGTCGAGCGGTTCCACGGTCAGGTTGGCGGCGACCACCGGCGCCAAGACGTGCTCCTGCAACTCAGCCTCGATCCGCATCCGGTCCGGCTTGCTGTCCAACACACGGACCGTCACTCCCGGCAACAGCCGGGCCGCGGCCAACTGGGCGTAGACCTCATCCGGCTCGTCTTCCACGTGGACGATCCGGGCCATCGCGCCGGCCTTCAACGCCGGCAGCGGCAGACCGCGCTTGGCGGGCATGAGGCCGTCGGCCGTAGGGATCGGATCCCCGTGCGGATCGAAACTGGGATTTCCCAGCTGGGCCGAGAGGGCCTCCGCTTCGGCCGCCGTCATCCGGTGCTCCAATCGATCCGCCCGCTGGTGCCATTCCGCCTCGCCGACCCCCGTGCGTTCTGCGAGGTAGCTTTCCAGCAGCCGGTGGATGCGGATTACGCGGAGTGCGTAACTGCAGCCTTCAGGAGTCAGCTTGAGGTTGCGTTGGTCGGCCACCAGCAGTCCCAGCGTCTCCAGACGGGCGGTTAAACGGGCCGCCTCGTCGCGGCCGATTTCCAGCGCCCCGGCCAAGCTGTCCGGCGTCGCAGCGCCGCGTCCGTACTCGCAGTCGTACAGGTGTTTGAGCGCGTCCTCGATCCGCACCCGTTCCGTGGCCCGGCGGCCGCGCAGCCATCTCCACAGCCACCCGCCACGAGGGCGCAGCAGAATCACAAGAGTCACAAGAATAGCCGCCGCTACGGCGAGATTGGTTGCCGGTGTCATGGGTAGTTCGGACCCGCGGGATCTGCGGAAGTTCTGCTGAATTATAGAGGGAACCGGCCACGGTAGCCACAGGATCGGATGCCCCTGGGCTTCTACGCCCGCCTGCAAAGACCGCTGACGCAGAGCCCATCGTAAGTCGTCAAGGAACCGATGTGCAGCGTGGAGCCGGTTGGCGACCGCGCCGGAATACGTTATGATTTTCGTTCAACCTGGACGGAGGACCTCTCGTGCCCGGAAGAATTCAAGGCAGCGTCGTTTCCATAACAGATAGGGGCAGCCTGGTGACGGACGTCATGGCCGACCAGCTGCGCGATGCGCCGCGGGACGAGCGGACGCAGGTCCGCTGCGACGAACATTTTACGCAAGGCATTTTTCCGCCCGATCACGGCGAGCCGGAAATGACGTTCTTGGCGGTACTCGGCGAATCCGGACCATTGCAGTTGGAAATCGTCGGCGAAAATGCCAGCCTCATGCTAGGGATTCGCGTCGGCCAGCGAGTCGTCGTGGAATGGGTATGAACGCCACTCGGGACGAGTTAAGACGCTGGGACCGCGAGGTCGTCTGGCACGCCTTTACGCAGATGGCCGAGTACGAGCCGTTGCTGATCGAGCGGGCTCACGGCTGTACGCTGGTCGATATTGACGGCCGAGAGTTCTTGGACGGCGTGAGCAATCTGTGGTGCAACGTCCACGGCCACACGCACCCGCGACTGGACGAGGCGATTCGCAGCCAACTGGAAAAAGTCGCTCACGTCACTTCACTGGGCTTGTCGAATCCCACCACGGTGACGCTCGCCAAACGGCTGACCGAACTTGCGCCACCCGGATTGCAGCACGTGTTCTTCTCCAGCGACGGATCGTCGGCCGTCGAGGTGGCGTTGAAGATGGCGTTTCAGTACTGGCGTCAGTGCCCCGAGCCGCGCCCTGGCAAGACGAAGTACCTGGCGTTCACCGAGGCCTACCACGGCGACACCTTGGGCAGCGTCAGCGTCGGCGGCGTGGCCCGGTTCCACGAAATGTTCCGCCCCTTGTTGTTCGAGGTCATCCGCCTGCCAACGCCGGACTGCTACCGCTTGCCGGCGGGTGTCACGCGGGCGGCGGCGTGCCGGCACTACTTGGACCAACTGCAGCGTGCGCTGCACTTGCACCACGAGGATCTCGCCGCGGTTGTCATCGAGCCGTTGATCCAATGCGCCGCCGGAATGGTCACGCATCCTGCGGGCTATCTGCGCGGCGTGCGGGAACTCACACGGCAATACGAGGTCCTGCTGATCGCCGACGAAGTGGCCACCGGCTTCGGGCGGACCGGCAAGCTGTTCGCGTGCGAGCATGAGAACGTGGCTCCCGACTTGCTGTGCCTGGGCAAAGGCCTGACCGGCGGCTACCTGCCGATGGCGGCGACGCTGGCCACGAATGAGATTTGGCAGGCGTTTCTGGGCCGTTACGCCGAAGGCAGAACCTTCTACCACGGCCACACCTACACCGGCAATCCGCTGGCCGCTGCAGTGGCCTTGGCCACGCTGGACGTGTTCGACGAGGAGCAGACCTTGGCCAACCTGCCGGCGAAGATCGATCGCTTGGCCGAGCACCTGGCGCGCATCGCCGCCCACCCGCACGTCGGCGACGTGCGGCAGCGGGGGCTGATGGCCGGGATCGAACTCGTGCGGAACCGCGAGACCAAGGAGCCCTACGCCTGGGCCGAACAACGCGGCTACCGGGTCTGCGACCACGCCCGCACCGAAGGCGTCTGGCTGAGGCCCTTGGGCAACGTCGTCGTGATCATGCCGCCGTTGGCCATCACTCTGAACGAACTCGACCGCATCTGCACCGCCGCGGAACGAGGCATCGCCCACGCCACCGCAGAGTAGCCCCCTTTGCCCGGCGTCCCGTCGAGATCTTCGCCACCGCCGCCGTCCGCCCGGAAGGGCAAGGGGATGTTGGGCAGAGGAATGACCGTCACGGACAGCGACGGCGGAGCCTCGGCGGTCACGGGCGCGAGGATCGTTCCCGCGTCGCCGATCACCGACCACTGATTACGAATCACCGATCACGTCTTGCGGGAACACGAGGATCGCAGAGTCTGCTGCACCGAGCGGCCGTGGCGTACCACTCAATCGCTGATCCTCTTGACGAGAACTCAACCTCTTGCAGCCCATTACGTTGTGCTGCGGCGAACGAGAATCGCGTTTCGACCGAAGTGCAACCCGTTTCAGACGGGGTATGCTCCGGGTTCACTCGCGCAACACGGTCTGAATGCTCGTCCCAGAAAGCCGTGCCCTGTTCTGAAGGACTTGGGTGGCGATTTGACGGAGGTAGGGATCGGCATAGGCAAAGAACCGCCGCAGGCCGGAACACAGGTAGTTGTGCCCGGGTTGGCCGTCCGGCGATTTGACGAACCGGTTCTTGGGACACTCGCCGTGGCACGCAAAGCGGTAGGGACACCGGCGGCAGGAATCGGTCAATGTATCGCGTTTGTTGCAGCCGAACTGGCGCTGCCGGGCCGAGTACACGACGTCGGCCAGCCGGCAATTCGCATCGAGCAGGTTGCCCAGCCGGTATTCCGGGTACACGAACCGTTCGCACGAATACAGGCTGCCGTCCGTCTCGATCGCGACCAGGGACCTGCCACACACCGGGGCGAGGCTGCAGATCTGTGAAGGCTCGTTCAGCCACAGGCCCACCAACGCCTCGAACCAGTTGACAAAGACTCTGCCGAGGCCCGTCTTGAGCCACAGATCGAACGTCCGGCAGAGAAAATCGCCCCAGTCGTCCGGATCGACCGACCAATCCGTGGCCACCGAGTCGGGATGGCCCGGCCGGGCGGCGGGAGTGCCCAGGATGGGCATCTGTGACGTGTCCCACTGCGCCGGGCTGACGGTGCGAAAACCTTTCGGTTCGGCGCACGGCAGCCATTGGATGCGCGAGCAGCCCAACTCGTCCGTCACGAAGCGGTACACTTCGGCCGGATGGCGCGCGTTGCCCGCGTGGATCACGGCCATCGCATTGAACGGCACTTGGTATTGCCGCAACAGTCTCGCCGCCCGGTGGACCTGTTCGAAGCTCGGCAGCCCCCCTTTGCCCACGCGATAGCGGTCGTGCAGCTCCCGGGGGCCGTCGACGCTCAGCCCCACGTAGAAGCCGTTGTCCCGGAAGAACTCGCACCACGCCTCATCCAGCAGCACGCCGTTGGTCTGGAAGTCGTTCCGGACGCGCAGCGTTCCGGCGTGCTTCTGCTGCAGGGCGACGACCTTGCGATAGAAATCCAAGCCCGCCAAGGCCGGCTCGCCGCCGTGCCAGTTGAAGACGACTTCGTCGATCTCCTGACCCGCGATGTGCTGGCGGATGAACTCCTCCAAGACGTCGTCGGCCATCCGGCCCGGCGTCCGCCCCGGCAGCAAGTCCTCCTTGTGCAGATAGTAGCAGTAGGTGCAGTCGAGGTTGCAGCGCGCCCCCACGGGCTTGGCCACGACGTGAAACGACCGGGGAAAACCGCTGGGCCGTTGTGCAACTGGGTGACTGCTCATTAACGCCTCGACAGCTTCGCGACGGTAACTCGCATGACGTCATTCCATATCCGACAAAAGGCACCCGTCGCCGTTCTTTGCCCGCCGGCCTTGTTCGGCGTCTGTGTCACCACTGCCATCGCCAGTATGCGCGTACTCCATTTCTTCGGTGTCGTAGCTGGTCCAGGACATGGCTCTCACCATCGCGTCGCGAGTCGTCTCCCGACCTCAGGGTTATTCAACGGTTCCTGACACCTTTCCACGCTCGTCGGCGTCGCTCCAACCGGGACCGAAGCCGGTGTCCATGCTCACCTCGCGGCTGGAGTACGTCAGCCCGGCCATTCGACGCTTCCTCGATTGTGCAAAGGTTCCGGACAGGGCTTTCACGCTCTGGCTGGATAAATTGGACCTGTCCCCTTTACGCGTCCCCTTTACGCGTAAACATGGACGGGGACCTCCTTGTCCTTCGCGTGCATCTCCGACGCTTCTAACGACGCGAAGTCTACAAGGAACCCCGCCCTCTTTGCATGGCCAAAATCCTTCGAAAAATCTGCGAAAGTTCAGGTACGCTAAGTCCAAATTGCCAAAGACCTAAACCGTCGGCTGAGTTTCTTGACCCTACGGCGTTCATCCGACCCTTCATTTGCGGAGAAATGCCGGTTTCCGGGCGGGCACTCACTAGTCCCTGAGTCCCAGCATTACTCGTCGGTGCACCATCCATTCGTCACGATCTCGTACCAGGTGAAGCATCATGTCGGCGCCGCCGCCGCGTCCAAGTTTCACAGTCACATACAGGAACGCAGACCCGTCGACGGACCTGATCGGCTCACTCGTCTCGAACCTGATATACCTCGTCTGTAAGACGGCGGCCCGGGGTTCGCATACTATTCTTTTCCCACCATCGCCCAACTGCTGAACATCGAATGACCGATCGCGGATGCTCTCGCAGAATTCATCTAGGTCGAGCTGGAGGTTGTCCTTGAGCGATCTAGACACCAGCGAGCTTCCGCAGATGGACACGTCATATCGCGACAGGGTTCTTCCGCTTGTCACCACATCGCTAACGTGAAACCTTGAGCAAACGTAGCTCACTACCGTCTGTAACATCCCATGCTCTTCTGCAGAGAGCATCTCCCCACGATTCCCATTAAGCTGTAACTGCGTTGAGGCATTCGTGTCCGATCGCGAGCAGGCAAAAAAAAGCGACAATATGAGGGAAGTTCCACCAAGTCCAGCAGCGGCACCGATTCTACGCATTTAAAAATCTCTTCGTGGCGAAGGTGGGGGCATTGTACCTATAACGGGATAGTCCGTGTGCGGTAGTGGTTCAGGATTGCCATGCACCGCCTCTCTCTCAAAATAGTCATTGAAATCCGCTGAAAGTCTGTCCGTAACGTTCTTTACCTCTCGCCGGCAGTGCTCCTTGCCACAAAAACTTTGATTCTCCATGTCAGTCAGCTGCCGCGCCAGCTGTTCTCCGTAGTTTCGAAGATTACTGGCGTGCCTCTGCTCATGCCCATATACTCCCTCCTTTCGATCTCTAGGGATTCTCCTGCTGAGCGTGATCTCCGTGATAATGATCACCTTGCACCTTGCGACGGTATCCCAATAGAAATGGGGATAACAGTGGATAGTGAACCTTAGCCGATCCGAACACGTACAGGATGCCAACCAGTAGCCCCTGGTCATGCCTAAATCCTCGCCCATATCCTCGTAGCTCCACGGATGCGACGCGAGTTCGGGGGGCCTCAACTCGACCGTCACTAGGCCGCTCGGGTCCAAGCGGTTGGTAGGCGAGTTATTCACGTAGGAATACAGGTTCCGATCAGCTTCTATGAGATCTCTGCTGATGAAGGCGGAGGTGCTGGGATCGTAGTAGCGGTTGCGGACCTGGTAGAGACCGGTCTCCACGTCGTAGAAGTAACCGCCGTAGAACGGACCGTCGTTGGCAGTGACGGTCGGGCTAGTCCAGGCGGCAGAGTAGACGGTCGCAGTGCCGTAGGCGGTGTAGACGAACCGCTCAATCACATCGGCGGTGGTCGCGGCGATGACGGCGGTCACATTATAGTTGGCGTCGCCCGTGTAGTAGCGGATGTTGTCGCCAAGATCCAGCAAGTCACCGTCGCCGTTGCCGTCGTGGAAGCGTGCGATCGGGGCGTCGATATAGCGGGCGCTCCAGACGTATTGGTTCGAGGCTACCGTCGCCTCCTGACCATCGACGAAGCGCTCTTCCAGGACTTGCCACCGTTGGTTGTAGCAGTAATGCGCGTGTGAAGTTCCGGTGACAACCTTCTCGACCCGGCGGTTGGTGCCATCGTACTCATACTCGACAATCAAGTCGCGTGGCTCGCCGGAATCATCGGTCCGGACTTCCACCAGCCGGTTCCAGGCGTCAAGGCTGTAATGGACACGCGTGTGCCCGCTGCCCGGCTTGGGGCCGGAGATCATGTTGCCCGTGGCATCGTACTGCGGCGAAACCCAGCCGCCGGTGATGCCCGTGATCTCGTTGACGGCGTTGGCCGTGCGGGTCTGCGAGGAACCATCGTCGTCAAACCCGGAGAAGTTCCCCAGGCCATCGAGCGTCCACGACTGATCGAAGCCGTTGTCGCGATCGGCGGAGACCAAGCGGTCGATCGAATCGTAGGCGTAGGTCTCGTCAAAATCGTGGTTCAACTCGTTGGCCTTGGCCGTGCGGTTGCCCGCGCGGTCGTACTCGTAGGTGTACTCGTCGAGCACCGTGTCGGGATTGGCGCCATAGTCCGTCCACGCCTGATCCACCACGCGGCCGAAGCGGTCCAGGGCGGCGAAATTGTCCGCCGCGTACTCCAGTCTGACCTCGATGTCCTCGTAATCCTCGGTCGCGATCTGGCGGGTGCCGAGATACTTGTAGGCCGCGTAGGTGTCGGTGCCGTCGCCGATGGCCGCCAGTCGGGACATGATATCGTCGATCGCGTCCACCGTCCCGTAATCGTAATCGACCGTGCGGTTGCCGTCGGGATAGACCACGCTGTCCAGGCGGACGTACTTGGCCACACCACCGGATGCTCCGTCCTCGTAGTCGTACTGGACGAATGGCGTGTTGCCGTCTACCGTCCCTTCGTGTTCCTGGTATTCTCGAACCACGTTTCCCCAGCCGTCGTACTCGTATTTCACTTGGTTGACAGCCGTCGTGCCCGAGGTGTCGCTGTAGCTGGTGACGAATTGGAGCCGACCGATATCGTCGTACATTCTGCCGATGCGGAGTACGGCGTCGTCGACAATGCCGGATTCGCCCAGGTCCGTCACCGTGTCCGCGGTCAGGCGCCCGGCCGCGTCGAAGGTGTAGTCGTGGACCACTCTACGCTGGTCGGTCGTACTGGTCACGCGGCCCAGCCGGTCGAACTCGGTCGAAACGTGGTCTTCGTTGTCGGTGGTGATGGACCAGACCTTGGTCGTCGAGTTCTGCGAGAGGACGTCGGCGGAGTCCGGATAGACTGCGGCCGTCTGCCACGAAGCGTTGACTTCGGAGGTGTGCATGTACTTCGTCGCCTGCTCCTGAACGCCATTGTCCGACCCCTTGGGGTTGTAGGCGGTCATCGACACCAGCCGGCCACCCGCGTCGTACTCGTAGTCGACGGTCGCATCCTGGTCGGTATCCGTCTCGTCCACATCGCCGTCATCATAGTTCTGTATGCTGCGGACGGTGCGCCCGGTGGCGTCGTATTGCGTCTCGTTGATCCGGCCGAGGTTGTCGATCGTGCGGTAGGCCCGGCCAGCGGCGTCGTATTCGGTCAGCTGCAACTGGAAGTCGATCCCGGCCGGCGAATTCGGGTCCTGAGGATACGGTTCCGGCGGCGCACCCTCCGTCATGTCCGGTAGGGCGTTTTCGTCCTGGTCGATGAGATCCCCGCTGGTTCCATCAAAGACGTAATGCGTGAGTCCCGAGTCCACGTCCTCGCGTCCGAAATCCGCCGTGGCGACGGTGCGGCCCAGCCCGTCGTACCACAGAACGGTTGCGATGGCGTAGCTGTTGGCCGCCGACAGCGCGCCGCTGGTGCTGGTGTCGTCGGGCAGCCGCTCGTACGTGGCGGTAGCGATGGCCTGGCCGGCCTGATCGTACCAGGTCAGGCCCTGCTGGATCACCGTGTCGCCGCTCACGTCATCGGCCTCCGCATAGGCCGTTTCGTCCGTGTCGTAGCTGGTACACGAGGCCACGATGCGTCCCAGGCCATCGTACGCATATTTCTGGAACAGGCCATTGGCCATGGCGGTCTTGACGACCTGCCCCCGAGCATCGTACCAGTTCCTGCTGGGCAGGTAATCGCCCACGGTCCCGTCGTCCGGATCGACCTCGTAAACCCGCGACTCGTAAACGCGTCCCAGAGGGTCATAGAGGTTATTCGCTTGGCCTCGCAGTTCGCCTGTCGAGAGCGTGAAGTCGGCGCTGGCGTAGGTCTTGGTCCAGGTCCTCTGCCCGAGGTTGTCCAGTTCGTAGTGCGTCACCACGCCGGCTGGCGAGAGCACGTCGGTCGCGCGGTCCCGCCAATCGTACTGGTAGAGCGTCGTGTAGTAATCGTTGGTGCCGGAGCCGAAGTAGCTGCGGGACTGCGTCAGATTGCCATCGGCATCGAAGATCGAACCGGCGACCTGGACCATGTTGTTGCCGGTGGCCTGGTTGCCGGTCGGGTCGCTGTCCGTCGCGTCGGTGTCGTTGGTGCCGAGCCAGGTCTCGAGAACGTTTCCGCGGGCGTCGAAGACCACGCGCGTGATCGTGCCGTCCGGCGTCACGGTCGTGTTCCGCCGCCCCTTGTTGCTGGAGCCGAAGTTCTCGTAGCCGTAGCCGGTCTTCTCGTAGTTGACGCCCGCGGTGCCGACGAAGCCGTCCGCATCCGGGTCCGACGTGCCGCTGGGAATGTCGTCATAGACGGCCACGACCGCCAGCCGGGTGTTTTCATACTTGTAGGCGGTCCAAGCCGTGTAGTTGGATTGCGAGATCGTCGCGGCGGCCAAGCCGGAGATGGTTCCGGAATACGCGGCCTGCATCTGGCCAGTCACGCGGCCGTCGCGGTCGGTCTTGGTGATCGAGACGGGACCGACGATCGTAAAGTCATCCCAGGTTTCCGGCGCACTCTCCACGGCGTAGCCCTGCGCCGCGCGGGTCTCGTGAGCGGCGTCGTTGTAGACCGTCCAACTGGCCGTGCGGACGCTGGTCGGTGTGCCGTCGAGGTCGGCGGTGTGGGCCGGGCCGAGGCTCTGGGTCACCCGGCCGAAGGCGTCGTACTGGTAATCCGTCGTCTGGTTCGCACCGCCCGAGGCGGGCAGGGTCCAGCCCGTGGGAATCGTCAACTGGTGGGCATCCGCCGTGGCGTCGTCCAGGTCCTCGATGGTCTGTTTGAGGCGGCCGGTCAGCGAATCGTACTGGCGGTAGGTGACGCGCCCCAGTTCGTCCATCGTCCAGGCAAGATTGCCGCGGTCATCGAACCATTGCTTGCTGATGGCGCTGGTCCCGGAGCCGTTTTGATTGGTCTCGACTTCGGGCAGCGTGGTCGTTTGTTCCTGGACCTGGAAGGTGCCCGAATACCAGGTGTAGGCGTAGGCCGTGGTCACCCCGCCGGTCCCGTCCTCGTTCGTGTAGACGGTCTGCTCGGCGACGGGATGGATCGTGACATCGCCGACCGTGCGCGCCGCGTACTCGTAGCTGGCCAGCACGATCGGCCCGCCTGTCGAGCCGGGCGTCAGCCGGGCCGCCGTCTCGCCGTGGGCCACGGCCGTTTGATAGACGAAGCCCTTGGCCGCCCCGCCGCCGTCGCTGGCATAGTAGACGGTCTCGCGGAACAGGCCGGCCGTGTTGCTCAGGTACGGTGAGTCGCCGTCGGCGTAGTCGATCAGATCCGGCAGGTCTTCGTCGTAGTACAGCCCGCTCTGGGCGACAAACACCGAAGGCTCCGCGGTCAGCACCTGTCGTCCGTCGGCATCGTAGCGGTGGTACGTGATCCAGTGGTTTTCCGCCGAGTCGGCCAGGTCAGTGAGGATCGCCTGCCCGCGGAAGTTGGCATAGACCGTGTTGGTGCTGCCGTCCAGGCGGGTCTCGACCGTCTTCCGGTACCAGCTGTTGACGCCGCGGCTGTGGGTGCTGAGCGTGACGGCATCTTCCGTTTCGTTGCTCTTGCCGAAGACCAGCCTCTTGGTGACCCGGCCGTCCGCATCGTACTCGTAGTAGAAGCAGGTGTAGTTGGCGAGCGGGTCGGAGGGGCCGTCCCCCGCGTTGGAATTGTAGGGGACGTCGGGATCGCCGTAAGCGGCGACGAAGGCCGCGTAAGCGTTGGGCAAGACAACCCGATTGAGTTGGTGAGCCGTGTTCGTGCCCGTGTAGTAGCGGAAGTAGTTGGTGTCGTCCCCGACCCACTGCTCGGCCGTGGCGTCACGTTGTACGCGAGCCCACCGGGCGACACGTGCGCTCGTCTTGCCATCGCGGAAGGCTACCAGAGATTGACTCATCACATCACAACTCGCCGCGTCCCCGTCTTGACGTTCGGGTTCAGAAACTAAACTGTTACGTTGACAGCCCCAAATGAAAAAGGCACCCGACCCTTTTTCCGATTTTTTCCGCTCCCTTCTTCCGGTCCATCTCTCCCAGGAAGTTCCGACCACTCGGCCCCCACTCAGCCCGCGACCATCTCACACAATCCGGCATTTTCCGTCTCAAAAGATTCGGGGCGCATCAACTGCCCTAGTGACGAACGCCCATCACACGCTTCAGAGCGGCATCGGTCACCCTGGTTTGCTCACAGTTCACCCAGCGAAGGCGTGGCAAGTCATTGATTTGATCCAGGCCCGCATCCGTTATCGCGGTACGTTCCAGATTCAACGTTTCAAGGCCGACCATCCCCGCCAAGTGTGCCAAGCCGGCGTCAGTCACCTTGCATCCGGAGATGTCGAGCGTGTTGAGTCGCTCAAGACCTTTCAAATACTGCAGGCCTACGTCAGTCACCTTGGTTCCAGCCAGTTGTAGGGATTCGAGGCTCCTCAATTTCTCAATGTGCCTCACGCCCTCATCTGTCACCGAGGTGTCATCTAGATCAAGGTCTTTTAGATTGGTCAAGCCATCGAGAGGCGCCATGCCGATGTCGGTGACTTCAGTACCAGTCAAATACAGAGATTCCAGTTTCCTAAGGGCGCCGAGGTGCTTCACCCCTGCGTCGCTCACTTGAGTATGTTGCAATGCCAAGGACCGAAGTTCCGCTAGGCATCTTAAGTGCTCCAATCCGCGGTCGGTCACCTGGGTGAAGCTAACGTCCAGCGACTGGAGCCTCCTGAGCACCTTCAGGTGTTTGAGTCCACTGTCAGTTATCCTCGTGCCGGATAAGGATACGCGGTGAAGGTGGGGGAGGCATTCAAGGCATCTTAAATTGACATCGCTTACGTCGGTGTCATCCAAGTTCACTTCGACGACCTCGCCTGTTCTGAACTTATCGACTGTCACATCACCACCGAGTCTCTCAACTTCAGTGATCGGCGATGCTTCGCAGCCAGAAAAAAGGGCAAGCAACACTGCAGTCTCCAGACGCCGCCGAAATCGACTGCTGCTACCCGACGCCTTTCCTAACTGGCTGGTCTTATCGCGCATGGGACACTCCACGACTTTTTGTATGATTGGTCACACGTTATCGAAAACCCCTGCCCGTGTGGGAAGCACTCTCTGACTAGTCGATCCGCAATGTAAAATCCAGCCTTGCCGAAAACGTTATCCCATTGTTTCTCTGAGGCGTTCCATACAGGCGCGCCCTTTAGAAAGTCAATGAAGTCGTAGGCATGAAACTTGCACTTGGCAGACACTCGAATGCTGGTACAGCATTTGTTAGGGTTACACGCTTTTGTCACCGTGTATTTGCACTCATACCAGAACCAGTAGTTGCTGATCATCGCGCTGCTGCTTCCAGCGTTCGGTACGGCCTGTTGGGCTTGTTGAAAAAGCCGCGTCGCGCTTTGCCCGCACGCAAGCCCTGTGCCAAACGGTCCCGCAAGTCTGCTGATATCCTCCAAGACCTGCGTTCGTCTCTTCGCGCCGGAATCGAATTCACCCATACCTAATGAGTTCCAAGACAAAGGCGAACCCTTACCGTACATCCAGTGGTTGAGCAGGCTGGTGTCTACCCCCGACGCTGCCGAAAGGGCCACGGTCACGATCCCACACTTCCAAGTCGACGCCGGTATGTCCAAAAGACCCCACATCAAACCGTACGGGTCTGTGTCGTTCGTCGCATTGTTGTGGATGTATCGACTCAGGTTTGCGTCCTGTGCTGCATAACCCATCGGATCTCTACTGATGAATGCAGACAGGCTCGAATTGTAGCACCGATTTCGGACTTGGTAAAGCGAAGTCTCGGCATCGAAAAAGTAGCCGCCGTAGAGCGGGCCATCGGCGGCGGGAGAGGTCGGGTTGGTCCAGCCCGCTGAGTAGACGGTGGCCGTGCCATAGGCCGTGTAGACATATCGCTCGGCCACATCGCCCGTGCCGGCGTCGATGGTGGCCGTGACGTTGAAGTTGGCGTCGCCCGTGTAGTAGCGGACGTTGTCGCCGGCGTCCAGGTAGTCGCCATCGCCGTTGCCGTCGTGGAAGCGGACGATCAGCGCATCGATGTAGCGCGGCGACCAGACGTACTGGTTGGAGGCGACCGTGGCTCCCTGGCCATCGACGAATCGCTCTTCGAGAAGCTGCCAGCTCTGGTTGTAGAAGTAGTGTGCCTCGGAGGGCCCGCCGCCGTCTTCCGTGACCACCTTCTGGATGCGCCGGTTGGTTCCGTCGTACTGGTACTCGGCCAACGTGTCGCCGGGGTTACCGGAGTCGTCGGCCTTCACGATCACCAGCCGGTTCCAGGCATCGTAGAGGTAATGGACTCGCGAGGTCCCGTTACCCGGCTTGGGGCCGGAGATCATGTTTCCTGCGGCATCGTACTGGGGCGAAATCCAGCCGCCGGTGATGCCCGTGATCTCGTTGACGGCGTTGGCCGTGCGGGTCTGGGAGGAACCATCGTCGTCGAACCCAGAGAAGTTGCCCAGACCATCGAGCGTCCACGATTGGTCGAAGCCGTTGTCGCGCTCGGCGGAGACCAGGCGGTCGATCGAGTCGTACGCGTAGGTTTCGTCAAAATCGTGGTTCAACTCGTTGGTCTTGGCCGTGCGGTTGCCCGCGCGGTCGTACTCGTAGGTGTGCTCGTCGAGCACCGCGTCCGGGTTGGCGCCGTAGTCGGTCCACGCCTGATCCACCACGCGGCCGAAGCGGTCCAGGGCGGAGAAGTTGTCCGCCGCGTGATCCAGGTTGACCTCGATGTCCTCGTAATCCTCGGTCGCGATCTGGCGGGTGCCGAGATACTT
>CAYUFW010000024.1:41188-45087 GCA_964443915.1 uncultured Pirellulaceae bacterium | reverse complement strand
GGCGCGGGTGACGAGATCCGGCACGCCGAGAGGTTGGCCGCTGTGGTGGACCGCGTGTTCGCGAACTTGGAGCCGATGCCGGGGAGCGAGCTGGAGTTGCGTTGGCGCCAGGTCAACCTGCCGGCGCGGGATCGGAAAGGCGAACCACAAGCTGAGCTGCTGCGAGCGACATTGGGGGCCGTGCGTCTGGGCGACGCCTCGCTGGTGCTGCTGCCCGGCGAGCCGTTCGTGGAGATCGGCTTGGCGGTCAGCGCCGCGTCGCCGTTTCCCTTCACCGCGGTGGCCGGGTACGCCGAGGAGTACATCGGGTACATTCCCACCGACCGCGCCTTCGACAACCGCGGCTACGAGACCGGTCCCGGACGATGGTCGCGGTGTGCCCGGGGCGCCGAGGCAGCGATGCGCGACGCGGCGGTCGAATTGCTCAAGAGTCTGCGGTGATCGTCCCGCAGGCTCCAACTCCTACCGATCGAGACATCCAACGAACCTTTCCTGGAGAAACACCCCATGATGAAACCACTTCGCAATCGCCGCGAATTCCTGGCCGATACCGGGCTTGCCGCTGCGGCCGTGCTCTGCAGCGGAATAGCGGCGCAAGCTGCTGCGGAGCCGGCTGACCGGCTGCACGTGTCGATCAACCAGTGGTCGGTCGGCAGCGTCCGGAGACGGGACAAGCAGAATGCGAAGATCGCGTTCGACGACGAACTGGCGGGGCTGGCTGCTGCCGACATCGACGGCCTCGAACCGGGTCTTGGCTCGGCCGACCAGGTCGACGCGCTGGCCGCGCAGCTCGCCAAACACGGGCTCCAGCTGCGGTCGATCTATACCGGCAGCGCCGTGGACGACCCGGCCAATGTCGACAAGGAATTGGACCGGATCATCGCACTGGCCAAGCGCGCCAAGGAGGCCGGCACGAAGATCGTCGTGACCAATCCCCGGCCGCTGCCGAACCGCCAGGGCAAGAGCGACGAGCAACTGCGGACGCAGGCCGCGGCCCTCAACAAGCTGGGCCACGCCTTGGCGGAACTGGGCGTCACCCTGGCGTATCACAACCATGACGTCGAGCTGCAGTACGCCGCCCGCGAGTTCCACCACATGATGGTCGGGACCGATCCCGCCGCGCTGTCGTTGTGCCTGGACGCTCACTGGGTGTACCGCGGCGCGGGGCACTCCCAGGTGGCCCTGTTCGACGTGCTGAAGCTGTACGGTTCCCGCGTCGCCGAACTGCACCTGCGGCAGTCGACCGGCAACGTCTGGAGCGAGGCGTTCGGCGACGGGGACATCGACTACCGGGCCTTGGCCGGAAAGCTCCTGGAGGCCAACGTCCGTCCGCTGCTCGTGCTGGAGCAGGGGCCCGAAGGCGAGACGCCGCAGACGCTGGAGGTGGCCGCGGTACACCGCCGCAGCGCCCAATATGTGCGGGAGGTGTTTGCAGGCTTCTCTGGCTTGTGATTCGCGCCGGCGGCGGGCATAATGAGGCCATGAATCAGACCTCTCCGTCCGCCCGCAGCATCGGCAAGTGGTGGGTCTGCGGCCTGCTGCTGATGGCGCTCATGCTGAACTACATGGACCGTCAGACGCTGTCGCTGACGATCGTGCCGATCAGCAAGGAACTGAAGCTTTCCAACACCCAGTACGGGATGCTGGAGAAAGGCTTTGGCTACGCCTTCGCCATCGGCGGACTGCTGGCCGGTTGGCTGGCGGACCGGGTCAGCGTGCGCTGGCTGTATCCGCTGATCGTGCTCGCCTGGTCGAGCGCCGGCCTGGCCACGGGCCATGCGGACCGGATCGGGCAAGCGCTGGCACCGCTGGCCGCGGCCTGGTGGCCCGGCTCCGTCGATCCGGCCAGCCCCGGCAGCTGTGGATTTCTGGGATTCCTCGTATGCCGCACAGCCCTGGGTTTCTTTGAAGCCGGGCAGTGGCCCTGCGCGCTGATCACGACCCAGCGGCTGTTGGAACCGGCCGACCGTCCGTTTGGCAACGGCCTGCTGCAGAGCGGCGCGTCGGTGGGCGCGATTCTGACGCCGCTCGTGGTCCAGGCCCTGGTCAGCGACCAGCCGGGCAGCTGGCGCGGTCCGTTCGTCGTCATCGGATCGATGGGCGTGCTCTGGATTCCGCTCTGGCTGCGGATCGTCGCCGGTGTCCGGCTGGAGCCCGTGCCGCGGGGTGCGGCGGCCGATGGCAGCGGAGCGAGTCCAGAGGGCGGCCTGACGCGGTGGCCGAATGCGATGGTCAGGCTTCTCGTTGACGCTCCATCTCGGTTGCGGACGTTTTTCGCCGGGGGCGGGTGGCTGCCCATCCGCCGCGTCTTGGCGTTGATGGTCGTCGTGGTGGCGATCAACTTGACCTGGCACTTCTTCCGGGCATGGCTTCCCAAACTGCTGGAAGAGTACCACGGTTACCGGGCCGCCAGCGTGCGCTATTTCATTGTGGCTTACTACATCGCGACCGATCTGGGTTGCCTTACGGCCGGTTTCGCGGTCAAGCTGCTGACGGCCCGGCGGATGAGCGTCCATGCCGCCCGGCTGTCCATCTTCCTCGCGTGTTCGGTGCTCACCGCCTTGAGCACCGTCGTTTCGGGACTCGGACCCGGGCCGCTCTTGCTCGGCCTGCTGCTGTTGATCGGCTTCGGTTCGCTGGGGCTGTTCCCGAACTACTATTCCCTGACCCAGGAGATCTCGCCCCGGCATCAAGGCATCTTGACCGGGTTCTTTGGATTCGTCTGCTGGGTGGCAACCGCCGAGATGCAGCCGCTGGTCGGTCAGCACGTGGACCGGACCCAGTCGTACGCCGCCGGCATCTTCTGGGCCGGACTGGCCCCGGCCGTGGCGTTCCTGGCCCTGTGCCTGCTGTGGGGACGCACCTCAAAAGAAGAAAAAGGAGGCAGGACTCTCTTCTAGGACCTCTTTTTTCCGCGTGACGTTGGTGCATCGCTTGGGTACGAAGGATTCGTGGCCGAATCTTTACGGACCAGGGGTGACACGGGCGTTGGCGGAGGTTGGTGGGATGGCGAATGCAGGATTGGATCATTCGCGGCGGACGGGAGCCGACCTGCCGGGGGCGGGTGACTGGCGATATGCAGCGACGCAGGAATGCGGGCCAAGCGACGAACAGGCCATGCGCCTGGCTGAAATCCTCGACCAGTACCTGGCAGATCTCCAGGCCGGGAAGGCACCGGATCGGACGCGGTTGGTGGCCGACCACCCGGAATTGGCTGGCGAGCTGGAAGCCTGTCTGGCGGGCATCGATTTCATTCATGAGACCGGCTCCGGTCCGGAGCGGTCGCCGGAGCGGGTCCTGGGGCCAACGACTTGCGGGCTTTCGAGGAAGGCCGTCCGATTTCCGCGCGGCGAGCCCACGTTGTCGAACGGGCCGCTCGCTGGTTGAAACGCCAGAAACGCAGCGTGGCCCTCTCCGCCGCCATGGCCGCTACGCTGTTGATGGTGGTCCTGGCGGCGGTGGGGAGTTACTTCTGGCAGCGGAGCCGATTGGCTTATCTGCTGCTGAAGACCGATCGCCCGCCGCTGGTGGCAGAATTGCGGACCGGAGATCAGCTCGTGACGCCGCCCATGACGGTGCCGACGCAAAGCCGGATCGAGGTGCCGGCGGGCGACTATCAGTTGCGAGTGTCGAGCGATGGCCGGCTGGGCATGGCGTTGGCGGCGACGGCCGGGAGGATCGAGCCCTTGACAGATACGCCTGCAACCTCGTCGGCCAGTCCCGCTCCGGGCGACTCCTGGGGAGAACGCCTGCGCCGCTACGAACCGTGGCTGCGGCTGCTGGCCATGCTGGAAATCGACAGCCGGCTTCAGGGCAAGTTCTCGGCCTCCGATGCGATCGTCGCCAGATTGCCACCGGCTCTGCGCGCGTCTACATCTGCGGCGTTCCAGAAGACGCCC
>CAYUFW010000024.1:23279-41178 GCA_964443915.1 uncultured Pirellulaceae bacterium | reverse complement strand
GATGCGGTCCAGCAGACGTTGTTGGAAGCCTGGCAGAACTGGGACCGGTTCCGTGGCCGGGACGAAGCCCAGCGGCGCGTCTGGCTGCGGCAGATCCTGGCACACCAATTGGCCAAGCCCGTCCGCCATTTCGCCGGGACGCAGAAGCGCGACATGGCTCGCGAGATCCCGCTGGAAGCGTCCCTGGCCCAGTCGTCGCTGCGGCTGGATCAGCTGCTGGCCGCCGACCAATCGACGCCCAGCGCTCAGGCTGTTGCTCAGCAGCAGCCGTTGCAGTTGGCCCAGGTGTTGGAGCAACTGCCCGACGATTACCGGCAGGTGATCGTGTTCCGCAACCTGGAAGGTCTGTCTCACGACGAAATCGCCGCCCGCATGAACCGCTCGGTCGGCGCCGTGCGGATGCTGTGGGTCCGAGCCCTCGCGGCCCTCCGCGAGAAAATGCTCGCGTCGTGACGGAGAAAAAGGGCCGGGACTCGTTTCTCGGGCCCGAGAAACGAGTCCTGCCACCTCTTCTCAATCGCAGCGGAAGAGCGATTCGGGCGGCCCTTGATAGCGCACCTCCATCTCCGGCGTAGGCACCAGCACCTGGCCGCGGTGCAGGGACTCGACGCCGCCGATCACCATGCCGGACGTCAGCAGGGTGCGTTCGACGGGATACGGCGCGCGGCGTTCCAGCACCAGCGTTTCGATGTGCCGCGCAAGCGGATTGAAGAAGTCGGCCGTCGTCGCGCTCTGACCCGGCATGGGCAGGTACATCTGGCAGGACACGATCTCGCCCGTATCGCGGCGCAGCCCGGCGTAGTTGAAGTCCCGGATCGCCGCCAGGAACAGCGTGGTCCGGAATCCGTCGCGGTGCTCGATGAAGTAGGCCAGCGTGTCGGGCAGCGTTTGCCGAGCCCACTCGAAGGTGACGCGATCCGTGGGATAGCCGCCCTGGACGGGCAAGTTGTGGCTGCGGCAGAGCGCAGCCACCAGCAGCCGGCGGGTCACCTCGCGATCCGGTGCCGCCAGCGTTTCCCACATCTTCGCCCCGCGCAACGCGTGGACGCTGGCGATCCCGACCTCGCCGCCCCGCCGCCGCTCGGACATGCACTGCGCGGTCTCCAGCCCGTGGAAGTCGTAGCTGTCCGGGCCGCCGTAGCCGACGCACACGCTTTCCGCCAGCGGTACGTCGTAGGGCATGTCCAGCGACGGCAGACGCCAGGTGACGGGCAGCGACGAGCCCGCCAGAAACGGAAACCCCAGTCGCTTCGAGTCGGCGACCATCTCGGCACATCGCGCCCACGTCGTCGACAGGTGCTTGTCGTTGAACACCGGCACGGCGCGGCCGCTGGCCTCAAATACCTGGACGACTTGCTTGAACCACTCGTAGCGCGGATACAGCCGCTGTCCTTGCTCACTGGCCGGGTAATCCCCGTGCTCGGCGATGATCACGACCCCGTCCACGGCCAGCTTCGAGCCGCCCAGCGTCAACGCTTCGGCGATGGTCGGAAATTGCCGCAGACCGTGCCGGCGGATCCGCTCGCGGGCGAGATCCTTTTCGGGGAATTGATCGATATACACCGAGGCCACGTCGAACCGCGGCGCTTGCCAAGCTCCGCGCCACGTGTAGCCGAGCGTGTGCCGATCCAGGAAATGCTGGGCATGCGAATGCTGGTGTACGACGGTGCCCAGGAACGCGATTCTCTTGCGTGACTCGGCCGCGCCGCGTACGGCGCCCGCCACACAGGCCCCGGCGGCCGCCGTCAGAAATGATCGCCGCGAGAACATGACGATGTCTCCTACCGATACAAAGAAAGTGAGGACAGGCGGACAGAAAGATGGAGTAACAGAAAGATGAAAGGCGGGCAAGTGTCCGGTCGCACGGATGGGAGAGACCCCGCACGGATGGCAGGGCCAGAGCACGGATGAAGAATCGATCATCGTCGGGGTCTGCCATGTATCTGGCTGCCCATCCGTGCCCTGGCCCTGCCATCCGTGCGGGTTCTCTTTCTTCCGTGTTTTCTCTTCCACCCGTGCTCTGACTCTGTCATCCGTGCGGGTTCTTCAGTCTTCTTGTCCGCTCACAGTTCCCAGCCCTTCCGGTATTCGCGAGTCAGGTACTTGTTTGCGTCCGGCGCGTTGGTGATCCGCACGTTCTCGCTGTCGAACACGACTTTCTTGCCCGCCCGCAAGGCGACGGTTCCCAGGTTGACGGCGTCGGTGATCGAACCGGCGTTCAGGAAGCTTCCGGCCGACTGCCCACCGCCTCGTGCGGCCTCGATCCATGAACGGTGCCGCCTGCCGCGGTCCGCTGCGGGCGCCGGCGTGCCGTCTTTCCACAGCGGCTCCTTCTTGCCTTGGGCGAACAACTGCGGGTCCTGTCCGTGGAAGCCGGCCATGATCGCTCCTTTCTCGCCGACAAACAGGATGCCCTCCCGGCCCATTTCGACGTTGTGCGTTTCGACTTCCTCCGGCAGACGCGGTTTCATGCCTCCGTCGTACCAGAACAGGTCCAGGGCCGGCGCGTTGCCCCGTGCGGCGAACTTGAGACGGATCGTGCAGCCCGTGGGGTAGGCGAAATCGTTCGCCACGGTGCGGCTGACGCCGTCCTCGATCGTGCAGGTGTGGGTCTTCCAGGCTTCGGCGCTGACCGGCACGCCCAAGTCGAGCGCCGTGAACACGGGCCACAGGCTGTAGATGCCCATATCGGCCATCGAGCCGCCGCCGAAATCGTACCAGCCGCGGAACACCGTGTGCGTGTAGTGCGGGTGGTAAGGCCGGTCGACAGCGGGCCCCAGCCACAGGTCCCAATCGAGTCCTTTCGGCACCGGTGGCTTGTCCCGGGGAATCTCCGTGTACTGCGGCCACACCGGGCGGTTCGTCCAGTTGTGGATCTCGCGCAGCGGCCCGATCACGCCCTGCTTGATCCCTTCGGCGATCAGCCCGTTACCGGGTGCGGCGCCGTAGGCCAGCAGGTGCGTGGCCACCTTTGCCTGGCGGGCCGTCTCCAAAACCAGTCGGCCCTCGCGTAGGCGGTTGGCGATCGGCTTGTGCATCACCACGTGCTTGCCCTTCTTCATGGCTGCGATCGCGACGGCTGCGTGCAGGTGATCCGGCGTCATGACCTTGACCGCGTCCAGATCCTGCTCTTTCTCCAACAGCTCGCGAAAGTCGGCATAGGCCGCGCAGGCTTTGAACTTGTCCGCGCCCCGCTGCCTGGCGTAGTACGCATCGACCGCTTCCCGGCCCACTTCTCGGCCGCCGGGACAGCCGTTGTCGTTCTCTCTCCAGGACGCGTTCCCCAGGTACCCGCGGATCTGATTTCGGATGCCCCCCTTGCCCCACTCCACGTAGTCGCTGCTGTCTGTATTCGGGTCGCACACGGCCACGATCTGAATCTGCGGATCGGCCAACAGCCCGCCGATCTCGCGGAATCCCTGCGTGCCCATGCCGATGTGGGCCAGCGTGATCTTGTCGCTGGGGGCGACCTGCCCGCTGCCCCCCAACACATGCCGGGGAACGATGCTAAAGACGCCGGCTGCGGCGGCGCTGCCCACGAACGTGCGGCGCGTAATCTCGGATGACATGGAACGAATCCTCCCCTGGAGCGAACGTTTGGAAACGGAAAAATTTCTCCGACAAGCCAACATGATACCGCAGACCTTCGCGACGATCCACAATCCCGCCTGCCCGGAAAACCGCGCCCGCCCCCGTTTGGTTGCGGCCGCAGGTCGTGTTAAAATGACGGCTCACGGATCGACGCCCTCCCGGAGCACCACCGCGACGATGAGAATCCTGGTTGCCGACGACGAGAAGATCAAACGCGTCACCCTGGCCGACGACCTGTCCGGCCAAGGCCACGAGGTCGTGACCGCCGCCGACGGGCAGCAGGCCTTGGAGTTGCTGGACCGCGAACTGTTCGACGTCGTCGTCACGGACATCAAGATGCCCAAGATCGACGGTCTGGAATTGCTCAAACGCGTCAAAGCGGGCGCGTCGTCGGACGTTGAATTCATCCTCATGACGGCCTACGGCAGCATTCCCGTGGCCGTCGAGGCGATGAAGCTGGGGGCGGCGGATTTCGTCACCAAGCCGTTCCGCAACGAAGATCTGTTCCCGATCATCCAGCGGATCGCCCAGGAGCGGCGCGAAGCCGGCGACGAGTCCGCGCCCGTGACGGCCGAGGGGCCGGCGGAGGATGAAATCGACCGGGAAGTCATCGGGGGTTCCGAGGCGATGCAGCGCGTCAAGCGGATGATCCGCATCAGCGCCCGCACGGACGCCAACGTGCTGCTCTGCGGCGAGACGGGCACGGGCAAGGACCTGCTGGCCGGGGTCATCCATCGCCTGTCGCACCGCAGCCGCGGGCCGCTGGTCAAGGTCGGCTGTACGCTGCTGCCCGCCACGCTGATCGAAAGCGAACTGTACGGCCACGAGGAAGGCTCGTTCACCGGCGCCGAGCAGGCCCGCAAAGGCCGTTTCGAGTTGGCCGAGGGCGGCACGATCTACCTGGACGACGTCGACGACATCCCGCTGGAGCAGCAAGCCAAGCTGTTGCGGGTGATCGAGGAAAAAGTCTTCGAGCGGGTCGGCGGCAACCGACCGATCAAGGCCAACGTGCGGATTGTGGCTTCCACCAAGCTGAACCTCCTCGACAAGGTCGCCGCCGGCACCTTTCGCCAGGATCTGTACTACCGCCTGGACGTGTTGCGGATCCGCGTCCCGCCGCTCCGCGAACGCCGCGAGGACATCCCCGCGCTGACGGAGCACTTGCTGCGCCGCTTGGCGGGAAACAGCGGCTACGAGTTGGACCGCCAAGCCGTGCCGATCCTGGCGCAACACGCCTGGCCGGGCAACGTCCGCGAGTTGTATCACACCCTCGAACGGGCCCTGTTGGTCGGCGGCGGCCAGATCACGGCGGACTTGCTGGAGGCTGAGATCGGCGGGCTGCCCTCCGAAACCGAGCCGGCGTCCCGGAACGGCCAGCCTCCGCCGGCGGCGGGCGGATTCAAAGCGGCGATGGATTATGCCGAAAAGCAACTGTTGATCAACGCCTTGGAAGCCAGCGGCGGCAACAAGACCGCCGCCGCTACATCCCTGGGCATGAAGGCCTCCACGTTCCGCGACAAATTGGCCAAGCACGGCCTCAAGTAGCTCGGGTCACGGTCATTCTCAAAGGCCGGGGCATCCTGTTCCGGTTGCGTCGGGAGGCGTGCTGATGGTGTCTCGCAAAGAGCTGGTGGATCGGGCGATTGCCTTCGGCGGGCCGGAGCGGGTGCCGGTCGTGTTCTGGAACCGCGACCAGACGGAGGGCGACGTGCTGTTGTACCACCTGTCGCTGGGACGGGACGCGCGGGCCGATCCGGCGGTGAACGCTTGGGATTGGTCGGTGAACGAGTGGGGGTACAAGCTGGAATCGCTGGGCGACGACACGATGGGGCACCCGGTCGAGCCGTATTTTCCCGAGCTGCCTGCGCCGGGCCGGGTGCAGACGCCTCCGTTGCGCGAGGCGGAGCGGATGGCAGCGGTGGCCCCCTTCGTCGCGGGTTGCGGCGCGCGGTACCGGCTGGCCAGCTTGGACTTGAGCGGCTTTACGGTCTACACGCTGCTCCGCGGCTTCGAGAACAGCATGCGGGATCTGGTGAGTGAGCCCGACGATTTCGCCGCGCTGCTGGATCTGATCCTGGGTTTCGAGTGCGACCTGATGCGGATGGCCGCGCGGCACGGATTTCACGGCATCCACTTTGCCGACGACTGGGGGACGCAAACGGGGTTGATGGTCTCGCCCGCGCTGTGGCGGCGCGTCTTCAAGCCGCGCTTCCAGCGGCAGTTCGCGCTGGCGCACGAATTGGGGCTGCACGTCTGGTACCACTGCTGCGGCAACCTGACGGGCTTGGCCGCCGACTTCCACGAGATTCGTGTGGACGTGCTGAACATCTCGCAGCCGAACGTGGTCGACGTGGCGGAGGTCGGCCGGCAGCTCCGCGGCCGCCAGTGTTTCATGATGCCGATCAGCTACCAAACGGTCTCAATCCAAGGCACGCGGGAGGAGATCCTGGCGGAGGCCCAGCGGCTGTACGATCTGCTGGCCACGCCGGAGGGCGGCTTCATCGGTTACGTCGAGGAGTACGGCTGCATGGGGATGTCGGAGGCCAATTACCTGGCCTGTGGCGAAGCCTTCCGGCGGCTGTAAACACCGCGAGGGACGCATGCCGCGCGGGGCGAAAAAAGAACTTCCCACTCACATTGACGCATGATACAGCCGATGATACATTTGTATCATGAGCAATGAATCAACGTCTCCCGAGCGGATTCTCTTGGCCGCGCTCCGGTTGTTTCTGGAGCGAAGCGTCCGGAAGACGAGCGCCGAGGAAGTGGCTTTCCAGGCTGGCGTCACGCGGGTCACGGTCTACCGCCACTTTACCGACAAGAAAGGGCTGGTCCGCGCCGTTTGCCGTCGGATCGCGACCGTTTTCCAGGGGGCGGCCGAAGACAGCCGCGGCCGGTCGATCGACGAGATCGAAGTCTGTCTGAATCGGCTGGGCCGTGAGTTGAGTGAACTGGGGCCCGGGAACCAGTTCGCCTTGCTCGACGAAGTCCACCGGCTGTACCCCGAGGTGTACGAAGAATTCCGGGCCGCACGCGAGACGGCGATCGACACCGTTTTTCAGCAGGCGCTGGCGGCGGCCAAACGCGACGGGGTCTTGCGCAAGGGGCTGAACCTGGAAGTGGTTCATGCGGTTTTCGTGTCCGGTGTGGTGAGGCTGATCGAGACGCCATCGTGGATCTCCGCGAATGTTCCTCCCGCAGACGTCGTGGCCACGGTCACGATGTTCTTTCGACACGGAATTCTGGAAGACAAGCCGAAGGGTGAGCGATGATGAACGTGAGCAGAAGACTTGCGGCCCTGTCCCTCCCGCTGCTCCTCGTGTTTGGGTGCAGCCGCCAGGACGTGCCTGCACCGCTGCCGACGGCGGTTCAGGTGGTGACTCTGGCGAGCGAAAAGGTCACGTGCCGGACGCAGTTCAGTGCGACCGTCCGCGAACAGCAGTCCGTCGATTTGTCGTTCAAGGTGCCGGGAACGGTCAAGCAGTTGTTGCAGGTCCGCGCTGCCGACGGCACCTTGCGCGACGTCCAAGAGGGTGACGTGGTGAGCGGTGATCCTGGGCAACCGTTGGCCCAACTGGATGACGCCGACTACCAGCGGCAGCGGTCGGCGGCGGCCGAACGGCTGGCCCAAGCTCAAGCCAAGGAGCAAGCGGTGGCCGCCACGTTGACGGGCGCCGAAAGCGAGTACCGCCGCATCAAGGCAGTGTGGGAACTGAAGGCGATCGCCGACCAGAAGCAGGACGACGCGCGGGCGCGGCGGGACGCGCTGCAGGCCGAATTGGAGGGAACGCGCCGGGAAGTCGCCGCCGCCAACGTGGCCCTGCAGCAGGCGGAGGATGATCTGCGGAACTGTGTCCTGAACGTGCCGCTGCGCCAGGCCACCATCGCGCGCAAACTGATCGAACCTACCGAGAGGGTCCAGGCAGCCCAGCCGGTTTTTCGAATCATGGATCTGTCGCGATTGCGAGTCGCGTTCGGTGTGCCCGACACAAAAATCGGCGAGTTTGCGCTGGGCCAGACTTTACAAGTCCTGGCCGATGCCTTTCCGGGCCAGAGTCTCACGGGGCAGGTTGCCAAGGTGTTCCCGGCGGCGGACCCCAAGACGCGAACGTTCGAAGTCGAAGTCTCCATCGACCCGCCGCGTGGGCTCAAGCCCGGCATGGTCGTGACGATCCTCACTGGCTGCGAGCAGACGATGCTGCTGTTGCCCATCACGGCCATCCAGCGCGGCGCAGGGCGAGACGAATATGCCGTGTACACGGTCGTCCAGGAGCAAGGCCGCCAGGTCGCTCGCCGCCGCCGCGTGCAAGTGGGCGGCCTGTACGACAATCGGGTCCGCGTCGAGGCCGATTCCGCTTCCGAACTGCAAGTGGGCGATGCCGTGGTTGTTTCCGGTGGAGCGCGGCTCACGGACGGACAGGCGGTGCGGGTGCTGGCCGGACGCGAGCAGGAAATCCGCGTCCAACTTTGAATGGCAAGGTGTCCCGATGACAACCGCCCAATTCTTCGTGTACAAGCGTCCGGTGGCTTGGACTGCGCTGGTCGCGACCTTGGTCTGGGGCGCTTTCGCCTACGTCCAGATGCCGCAGCGGCACGATCCCCGGATTCCGGTGCGGATCGGCACCGTGGTCACGGTGTACCCGGGCGCCGAGGCGGAGAAGGTCGAGCAGGAGGTGACGCGCAAGATCGAGCAAGAACTCGGCGCAAACCCGGCGGTCGAGAAGGTCCGTTCACTCAGCCGCCGCGGCGCCTCGGTCGTGTTTGTGGAACTGCACGACACGGTCCGGGACACAGAACTCGTCTGGCAGGACTTGCAGAACAAGCTGGATTCGATCCGCGATCTGCCCACCGTCCGCAAGGAGCGGCTGCGGTCGAAGCTGGACAAGGATTTCGGCGAGACGGTGGCAGTGATGCTGACCTTGTCCAGCCCCAAAGTCTCCGATTTCGAGATTCGCCAGCGGGCCGAGAGCATCCGCACGGTGCTGGCCGAGTTCCGCGGGAACCGGCCGCCCCAGTACCGCCGCGACCGGATCAGTGCCGTGCTGGTTTACCCGCAGTCCGTGGCGCGATCGTACGTGTTGTGGCTGGGGCAAAGCCTCCTGCGGCGGCTGACCGCGACGGGCTTGATCGAAGACGCGGTGATCGTCGAAGCGCCCAGCGCAGGCTGCCTCGATTTCCAACTCGCCAGCGGCAAGACGGACCAGGATTTGATCCGCGAGGCGCTGCGCTGGGAAAGCGACACGGCCGGGACGGGAATGACGCACCCTGACATCTGGCCCGGCGTGTTGGTGCGGGATCTCGCGGCCTTGGAGAGCAAGCTCCGCTGCCGGCCGCGAGATCCGCTCGGGGGTCCCGACCGCTACAGCTACCGTGACCTGCGGCGTTTTGCCGATCAGGTCCGCGATCGGCTGAAGTCCTATCCCACGGTGGGCCGGATCGACGAGATCGGCAGCCAGAACGAGGCGATCTATCTGTACTACAGCGGGCGGCGGTTCGCGGCGCTCGACCTGTCGCCCCAGACCGTAGCCGCTCGGCTGGAAAGCCGCAACGTCCACGTCCCGGCCGGGCGGTTCGAGATCCCCGGCCAGAACCTGGACGTACACCCGAGCGGCGAGTTCCGCAGCGAGCAGGAGATCGGCCAGGTGGTGCTGGACGTCCAACACGGTTTTCCCACCTATCTGCGCGACCTGGTGGACGTGGTTCGCGGCTACGAGGACCCGCCCGGCGTGATGAACTTCCGCTCGATCAAGGTCGACGCCCGAGATCCGCCGCGAGCGAGGTTGCCCGGCGAAGTGACGTTGGACCAGCCGGGGCCCGACAGCGACGAGGCGCCGCTGCCCCAGGCTGCCGAGTTGCAGACCTCACGGGCGATGACGCTGGCCGTGCGCCAGGCGCCGGGTACCCAGATCGAGCAGTTCGCGCGGGATCTCGACGCGGCGCTGGTGTCGCTGCAGGGCGTGCTGCCGGCCGATCTGCAGATCGAACGAACGCACGACGAGCCTCACGAAGTCCGCCAGAAAATCCGCCAGTTCGACCAGAACTTGATCGAAGCCGTCGTGATCGTGGTCGTCGTGGCGCTGTTGCTGATGGAGTGGCGAAGCGCCCTGCTGGTCGCGTTTTCCATTCCATTGACCGTGGCCATGACGCTGGGGATCTGCCAATTGATCGGCATCGACCTGCAACAGGTATCCATCGCCGCCATGATCATCGCCCTGGGCCTGCTGGTCGACGACCCCGTGGTGGCGGGCGATGCGATCAACCGTGAACTGGCGCACGGCACGCCTCGCGACGTGGCGGCATGGCTCGGTCCCCAGAAGTTGGCCCGCGCCATCCTCTACGCGACGCTCACCAACTGCGTGGCCTTTCTGCCGCTGTTGCTGGTCCAAGGCAAGGTGGGCGAGTTCATTTACTCGTTGCCGGTCGTCGTGACCGCTTCGTTGGTGGCCAGCCGCATTGTGTCCATGACGTTCATGCCGCTGCTGGGCTACTACGTGCTCCGCGGGCAGAAAGGGTTCGAGGCCAGCCTGACCGAAGGCGGGCGCGGCGCGGCCTTCGCCCGCTACTACAACGGCTTCTCCGAGTGGTGCTTGCGGCACAAGCTGCTGACCTTGGGCGTGTGCAGCTTGCTGCTGGCTGCCGGCACGGCCGTCCTGCCTTTCCTGGGGACGGCATTCTTCCCGAAGGACTTGCACAGCGCCTTTACGGTCAACCTGTTCCTGCCCGAAGGCTCGTCGATCCGGCAAACGCGGGACGAAGCGCTGCGGGCGATCGGGCACATCGAGGCGCTGGCCGGGCCCGACGTCCGTTCCTACTCGACGTTCGTCGGCCAAGGCGGACCGCGGTTCTGGTTGTCGATCGTGCCCGAACAGCGGGCGGACAACCACGCTCAGATTCTGGTCCGCACGGTCGATCGCGAACTGACGGAGGCGGTGGTCCGGCGGCTGAAACGGGAATTGCCGTTGCGGATTGCCGCCGCTCGCGTGACGATCGAGCAGCTGGAGACCGGCCCGCCGGTCGGCATTCCCGTCCAGATCCGCATCTACGGCGACGAGATCGAAACGCTCCGCCGCTTGGCATCCGACACGCGCCGGGAACTGCGTTCGCTGCCCGGCACGGACAACATCCACGATGACTGGGAGCCGGAAGTGCTGGAATTGGCCGCGCACATTAACGCGGACAAGGCCAGTCTGGCCGGGATCAGCCACGAGGACGTCGCGCTGCTGTTGCAGACCGGGCTGTCCGGCACCGCGCCCACGTACCTGCGGGAGGAGGACCGCTTGATTCCGATCACGTTCCGGCTGCGGAGCGACGAGCGGGCACGCGTGGAGGATCTGGACAGCATCGACGCCGTGAGCACGGCGACCAACATCCGCGTGCCGCTGAGCCAGATTGCCCGTTTCGAGCCGCAATTGGTCAGCCCCAAGATTTGCCGTCGGCACCATCAGCGGTGCGTGACCGTCAAGTGCGATACGGTCCCCGGCGTGTTGCCCAGCGGCGTGGTGCGCCAGGTGCAGAGCCGTCTGGCCCAGTTGTCCGCCGCTTGGCCGCCCGGCTATCGCTTCGAGTTCGGCGGCGAGCACGAGGAGCAAGTCAAGGGTTTCCGCGCCGTGTCCGTGGCCTTGATCGTTTCCTTGGTGATGATCTACCTGGCCCTCGTGCTGCAATTCAACAGCGTCACCAAGCCGCTGGTCGTCTTCGCTTCCGTGCCGTTCGGGCTGGTGGCGGGCGTCACGGGTTTGGCGATCTTCGACGCGCCGTTTGGATTCATGGCCTTTCTCGGCGTGGCCTCCCTGGCAGGCGTGATCGTCAGCCACATCATCGTGTTGTTCGACTATATCGAAGATGCTTGCGAGCGGGGCGAGTCGCTGCACCGGGCGGTGATCGATTCGGCGTTGGTCCGGCTACGGCCCGTGCTGGTCACGGTGTTGGCCACCGTCGGCGGCCTGATCCCGCTGGCCATCGAGGGCGGCCCGCTGTGGCAGCCGATGTGCTACGTGCAGATCACCGGCCTGCTGCTGGCCACGCTGGTGACCAAGTTGATCGTCCCGGTGCTGTACGTGGTGTTCGTGGAGGATCTGGGCCTGATCCGCTGGGCGCCGGAGAGGACGGCCGAGCCCTCGCCGGTCCGTCCGCAACTCGCTGCGGACCTGCACGAAGGACCGGCGCCAACGACCGTCTGACGCCGCAACTCTGGGGCCGATCGTTTGCCTCCTTACTTCTGCGGCGCCGGGGAGCCCCGCGTTGCGGGCAGCAGCATCGCGACGGCGGCGATCGTCAGGCCCGCGGCGGCGACCACCAGTCCCGTCACCATGACGCGAAAGAGGTACCGTAAGGCGGCCTCCACCATGAACTTGGCAGTCGGCACGTACGGGCCCAAGCCGTTGTTCCGCAGGTCCAGCCAGGCATCCCAGGTGTCCGCGGGACTGAGCGTGTCCAGCTCGGGCAAGAGGGGATCGGCGGTCGCCGGCGGCGGAGGAACCTCGGCGGTCGCCCAGCGGAGGCCGGCGTTGCCGGCCACGAACAGGCCCGCCAAGACGAGCACCAAGCCCACGGCGAACGGGACGCCGCGGGCCGGACTCCAGGACCGCCGCACCGGCTTGGCGCCGGCATCCGCGACCGTTTCCAGAGCGCGGATCGCGCGCAGTGAGGGAACCTCCAGCGTCGCACCGCACCGGCAAACAAGCTGTCTGCCGGCTTGGCTCACATCGACCGTCCGTTTTTCGCTGCACTGCGCACAGGGCAATAAGTATTTCATCGAGCACCGCTCCGCGCAAAAGACGCAATCCATACCTGCGGGTAAGTGTAGCGTCCGCGCACGATTCTGGGAACACGGCGGCAGCGGGATTGAGATTGTGCGGCGCGGGACTGCGGCGCACGAAGAAGGCCGCGTCGAATTGACTCTCGGCCCCGCACGGCGCGTCACGTGGTGGTGCACTGGTGCGATGTCCCCGCTATAATGAGCCGCGTTCCGTACCGGCAAGCGATCTGCCGCCGAGGCGACGGAGCGCGATGCCGTCCGGGTCCACAACCGTCGCGAGGCCCACGCTCACCCCTTCATCGTCCAGGAGACCTGCCATGTCCGTCACACGTCGCCAATTCGTTCGTCAATCGGCCGCGGCGGCCGCGGCGGCCATCGGGCTGCCGATGGTCGCCAGCTCGCGCGTTTTTGGAGCCAACGAGGAGATTCGCATGGCCATCGTCGGCTGCGGCGGCCGCGGGGGCGCACACGTCTCGGCGTTCGGCGGCCAGCCGGGCGTCCGGATCACGGCCGTCTGCGATCCGGATCGTCAGCGGCTGGCGTCCTTCGCCAAAGGCATCGAGACGAAATTCGGCAACCGGCCCGCCGAGGTGGTCGACGTCCGGCAACTCATGGACCGCAAGGACTTCGACGTGATCTCGGTGGCCACGATGCAGTACTGGCACTCGCTGCCCACCATCTGGGCTTGCGAAACCGGGCGGCACGTGTACGTCGAAAAGCCGCTGGCGCATTTCATCTGGGAAGGACGGCAGATGGTCAACGCAGCCCGCAAGTACAACCGCCTGGTGCAGGTCGGCACCCAGGCCCGCTCGCGGAGCACGGACCGGCAGGTGATCGATTTCATCCGCTCGGGACAACTGGGCAAGATCCAGTACATCGTCTGCTTTGCCAACAAAGCCCGGACGCCGATCGGCAAACGCAGCGAACCGCTGCCCATTCCGGAAACCCTGGATTACGACCTGTGGTGCGGCCCGGCCCGCAAGGAACCGATCTACCGCGACCGCATCCAGTACGATTGCAGCTTCACCTGGAACATGGGCGACGGCGAGTCGTGCAACCAGGGCGTCCACGAGGTGGACGTCGCCCGCTGGCTGCTGGGCGAGACGACGTTGCCGCGGCGCGTGATGAGCGTCGGCGGCCGCTTTGTGTTCAACGACGCGGGCGACGTGCCGAACACTCAGATCATGTACTACGACTACCCGTCGGCCCCGATCCTGTACGAAGTCCACAACCTGCGGGCCGGCAAGGACACCAAGGCCATGGCCCTGTTCCGCGGCCACGGGGTGGACACGTGCGTCCAGTGCGAAGGCGGCTATGTCATGATGCACGCCGGCCGCGTCTTCGACAACGAAGGCAAGGAAATCAAGAAATTCAGCGGCGGGGAGGACCACTTCGGGAACTTCATCCGCGCGCTGCGAAGCGGCAAACGCGAGGACCTGAACGCCGAGGTGCTGGAAGGCCATCTGTCCACCAACATCTGCCACGCGGGCAATATCTCCTACCGCCTGGGCCAGCGGGCCTCGGCCGCCGACATCCGCGCCCAGATCGGCGACCTGCCCGTGTTCCAAGAAATGCTCGACCGCTACCTCGTCCACCTCAAGGCCCACGACGTCGATCCGGGCGAATCGACCCTGGGGCCGTGGCTGGAATGCGATACGGCCAACGAGTGCATCAAGGACAACGCCCAGGCCAACGAATTGGTCAAGGGCTTCTACCGCAAGCCGTTCGAGGTGCCGGAGGTCAAGGTCTAAGTGGGTTCCGGGCGCCGACCGGAACCTGATCGGCATTCCACGTTCGCGGCAGACGAGGCAACTCATGAAAATCTCCTTCACGCCGGTGATTTACGAACATGCCGCCCGGTTTGTCGGGCGGTCGCCGTGGGACGTGTCCCGCGATCCGGAATTGCTGTTTCACGGTCATCGTCTGGCGTATCTGGAGTACCGTCACCAGGTGATCGCCGTCGGGATCGACATCTACAACTTGGAAGCCGAGGCATACGGGGCGAAAGTCGAGAACATGGGCGGGGACGCCATTCCGGCGATCCATCAGCCGCTGCTCGCATCGCTGGACGACGGCCTGCAGTTGCCGCCGTTCGACCCGCAGCGCGACGGACGGATCGCCATGGTGCTGGATGTGGGCCGGCGGCTGAAACGCGAGTTTCCCGACGCCGACGTGCGGCTGCCCGTGGCCGGGCCGTTTTCCATCGCGTTCAATCTGCGTGGCATTAACGACTTGTGCTTGGACGCCGCGCTGCGGCCGGAGGATACGGGCCGGATGCTGATGCGCCTGGCGGAGAACCAGGCCGTACTGTGCCGGGCCGTGGCGGCGGCGGGGCTGGACGTGGCGTTCTTCGAATCCGCCGCCGCGCCGCCGCTGCTCTCGCCGCGGCAGTTCCACGAGGTCGAGATGCCCGCGCTGCGGCGGATCCTGGAACTCGCCGCCGATTGCATCGGCCATCCGGTCCCGTGCATCATGGGCGGGAACACGTTCCCGGTGATCGACGACATCCTGTCGACCGGCACGAATTACCTGGCCTGCAACGTGGAGACCGATCAAGCCGCGTTTGTGGAACGCGTGGCGCGCACGCATCCGCACGTCAAGATCCGCGTGAATCTGGACCCCGGCGTCGTCGCCTGCCACGAACCAGAGCGGATCTACCGAGGCATCGAACGCGTGCTGGAGATCGTCGGCGGCCGTCCCCAGTGCGTCATGGGCACGGGCGCCCTACCGCTGGAGACGCCGCCGGAGAACATGCGGCTGATCCGGGAGTACGTACTGCGAGACTGAGCCATGAGATCACGTGCCATCGTGCGATCCCTGTTTCTGACACTTTCGTGCCTTCTCGCTCCTTTCCCGGCCGCGGCGCAGTCGCTCGAAGCCACAGACCGCGGCTACGTCTGGCGGCAAGGCGACGGCTACGTCCGCTTCGATCGGGGCAAATGGTCCGCGGGGATCGAAGGCCGGGCCGAGTTCACTTGGCAGAAGTTCCTCTGGCACGATCAATGGGTTTATGAAACGCTGCCTGGCGGGACCGTGGAAACCGACCCGGCCCTCGAACCGGATGGCAGTGTGACGATGCGGGGCACCTTCTCGGCGCGCGACAATTCGCCGCCGCTCAAGTATGCCTACCGCATCACGCCCAGTGTCGAGGCGCTTCGCGTCCGCTGCGAACTTCAGAAGACGGCGGCGTTGAAGCTGACGCGCGGCGTCTGGCTGCACCTGTCCGGCAGCCGAGACAAGTTTCAGGGCTCGGAACGGGTCTGGTTCGCCCCGTCGGCCCACGGTACCGTTGCGGCCACGCCGTCCGCGGCGGCCAATCGCGTGTTGCTGGAACTGGACAAGGGACGCAGCCTGTGCCTGGGACTCCCCGGATATCGGTCCGTCGAGAATGAGGGCAGCAGTCGCGCTCACGTGTTCCGCATCAATCTTTGCCCCGACGACTTCGAGCCTGGCAAGACGGCAGTGATCGAATACGCCATCTCGTTCGGCGAAATGCCGGAACGGTTTCCGGGGCAGATCGAGCCGGCTCGACAGCCTCTGGCGATCGCCGGGGTGACGCCCCAGACGGCCCGCGTGGGCCAGTACGAGCGGCTCGAACTTCGGGTGGACGCCGGCGCGACCTACGACAACCCGTTCGATCCCGACGACGTGGGGCTGGACGCCGTGTTCACCTCGCCATCCGGGCGGCCATTGAGCGTGCCCGGCTTCTTCATGGTCGAGCACCGGCGGGAAGTCTCGCCAGGGGCCGAGTTGATGATTCCGCAACCCGCCAGCGGCTGGCGGGTGCGTTTCACTCCGCAGGAAATCGGGACGTACCGCTGGCAACTGCGGCTCCGCGACCGCAGCGGGGAAATCCGCGGCGGGGAGGGCACGCTGGACTGCATCCCCGGCAAGGGACGCGGTTTTGTCCGCACGAGCAAAGTGGACCCGCACTACCTGGCGTTTGACAACGGCGACGGCTTCTTCGCCATCGGCCACAACTTGCCGATTTACCACACCACGGGCCAACTGGGGGACGAGGCGATGCGGAAGTTCGCCGCGGCAGGCGAGAACTTCAACCGCTGGTGGATGAGTTCCGCCGGATTCGGAATCGAGTGGACCAGTCGGCTCGGCTGGTATCGGCAGGACGTCGCGGCGCGGATCGACCAAAGCTTGGAACTCGCGTCCGAGCTGGGACTGTACTACATGATGTGCCTGGACACGCACCAGGACTTCCGCGAAACCGGCTGGGAGCGCAACCCGTTCCACGCGCGAAACGGCGGGCCGTGCCAGACGCCGCGCGATTGGTTTACGGACGAGGCGGCCCGCGGCTACTACAAAAAGCGTCTGCGGTACCTCGTCGCCCGCTGGGGCTACAGTCCCCACGTCCTGTGCTGGGAGTTCGGCAACGAAATGGAAGGCTGGGACGGGGCCAGCGACGAGGTCAAGTTTCCCTGGCACAAGGAGATGTCGGACCACCTGCGGGCGATCGACCCGTTCGGGCACCTGATCACGACCAGCTTCTGGAGCAAGACCGGCCCGGAGCAGTATTGGCACCTGCCGAACATCGACATCGTCCAGACTCACTGCTATACCAACGACGACGGCAATGTGGCCGAGGCGGTCCGGGGTTATTGCCTGCACCAGTGGGAGCGGTTCGCCAAGCCGCACGTGTTCGGCGAGTTCGGCATCCGCAGCCACGCCAGTACGGCCGACAAGGATCCCCAGGGCTGGGCGATCCACAACTCGCTGTGGGCCGGGCTGACGAGCTTCGCCGCCGGCGGACCGATGCCGTGGTGGCACGAGAACTACATCGACCCGCTGGACCTGTATTTCCATTTCACGTCGTTGTCGCGTTTCACGCAGGATCTGCCGCTGGGGACGGCCCGCTGGACGAAGCTCACGACCTCGCCGCCGGCCTTCGTCGCCGCCAACCGACCGCCCGATACGCGCGACGTCGTGATCACGCCGATCAGCCGCTGGGGCAAGGCGGAACATGCCGAGTTCGTGGTCCTCCGCGACGGCGCAATTGCCGAGCAGCGGGTGCCTCAGCAACTGCTGCACGGACAATCGCACGGCGACCTCAAGAACCCGCCGACCTTCGTCGTGACGTATCCCAAACCGGGCCGGTTCGTCGTCCGCGTAGGCCGGGTGTCCGCCTCCGGGCTGCTGAAGGTCTGGGTCGATGACGAGTTGAAACTCGAACGCGAGCTGCCCTGTGGCGAGGGTCTGGGAAGGAACAGTGTCTACCGGCCGCAGTGGAAACTTTGGGAAACGACCTATGATGAGGACGTCGGCGTGGACGTCGCAGCCGGCACGCACCGCATCCGCGTGGAGAACTTCGGCCGCGATTGGGTTACCGTCAGCAGCTACCGGTGTACCGGCTGTCAGGTGCTGGACCGGCCGAACGTGCTCGTCGCCGGCATGAAAAGCGAACGGCTGGCCGTCCTTTGGCTCCAGAACCGCGACAGCTCGTGGTACAACCATGGCCGGGATGCCGTGCCGACGGTGGATGCCTTTCAAGTTGGCATCGCGGGACTGCCGGACGGCTGGTGTGAAATCGAGTGGTGG
>CAYUFW010000024.1:0-23269 GCA_964443915.1 uncultured Pirellulaceae bacterium | reverse complement strand
GGCCGTGGAATTGCCCGACGGTAGCTACGACGTCGAGTGGTGGGAGACCTGGAAAGGGGAACGTACGCGGACCGATCGGCTCGAAGTCCGCGACGGCCGCTTGACCTTCACAATCCCGCCACTGAGGACCGACACGGCGCTGAAGATCCGGACGAAATAGCCGGTGAGGCCAGGAAGATCATCTGTCTTTCGGAAGGAAAACCGCATGAAGTTGCTGTCCCACCTAACGGCGGTTTACGTCAGCCCAAGCCTTATCTGCCGTGTTGATTCCGGTTCACTCGTCTTCGTCTGAATGGCTGCTTCGATCTGCCGGGATGTATGGGATCAGCCCCTTCTTGAACGCCTGCACCTGAACTTCCCGTGGCGCATCTCGGATGTCCATGAGGAAGCCGTTGACCGACATCATCCAGACCATTGGGTTGTCGTCCAACCGGCTGGGCAGCGTCCACTTCGGATCGAGCTGATGAATCCTGAACATCGTGCGGATTTCCTTCAACTTGGCGGCCCCCGTGCTTTCCGCGATGCCGAAAGCTTCGTCGATGGCATAGAGTTTCAGGTGCGGGGTCTGGCTCGGATCGTGAAGGAAGTTGGCCCACCCGATGGTTCGCACGACACCGGCGGCCCAGACTCCCAGACTGCCTCGAAGTAGCGGGGATGGACGCTTCCGCGCCAAGGCCGACGCCAACTTGCGGCACAATTCGGCGTACTCTTCATTCAGGAATTCCCGGCAAAAGGCATCCGTCACTTTCACCAGTTCGTCGGCAATCGCTTTGGCCGCACTGGAGGCCGAGTGAACACCAACTTCCGCCGTCGCCTTCCGAGGCCGTTGTTTGGATGTCCTCGGCGGTTCCTCGGCGTGGACTGGTCGATCTTCGAGCGAAGTGATGATGCCAAACGCCTCCTTGGCCCGCTTGTACTCATCGTTGAGGGTTTTCTTGATGACGCCGCCGAAGGTGATGTTGTAGTTGGAGATCAGGCCGTCGTAGATGATCTTGTCCCGGAAGGGCAAGAGGGCCGTCTGGATCAGTCTGGGCAGGCAAGAGCCGATGACTCGCTCCAGCGGATCCGTCAGACCGAGGACGCCGTAGGCTCTGTTCGGCGAGCCGCCGCTGGTCAGAAAGACCGTATACTTGGCCTGATAGCGGAAGGCGTAGAACTTGCCGACGAGGGCTCGTCTCCAATTGCCGACGATCTGCAAGTCGTCAGCCGAAAAACCGGCCGGGTTCTCTTGGACGAACTCGTCGATCAGTTCCCGGTGGGTGAAAAGAGCATCGCGGATGGCAACCCTGGCATCGGGCGACGTGGAGGTGTACCCCCGCGCATCCGAGAACTGCTCCGACGAGACCTTCAGCTTCCGATTCACGAAAGACAGAAGGGCTGCATACAAATCATAAAAAAGCCTGCCTTCGTCGGTTGTGACGTTCATTGCGATCAATCCTCCTCATTTGTGGCACACAAGAACCGCCTGCGTCCCATCAAACGCGAATTATGACACGAGAGGGATTGCGCGTCATCCGTCGCGACGCTTGGCGGATGCCGGCCGTCTATCGACTTCGTACCGTGGCACAGCCGGCCGCTAAGGGTACTGCAGCTTCATGACCCAGGCTTTCCAGGCGTCCTGGAACTTGGCCATTTCTGCTTCGCTCTTGATACCCAACACGGACTTCAAGGTTTCGTAGCCGCCGGGATCATCCTGCGCGTTGCGGCGGAACTGGCGGTAGTACTCCCGCAGCAGCCCGCGCTGCTGGAGGTAATAGCACAGGTATCGAGCCTGAGCGTAATTCGTGCCGGGGTCTTGGGAATAGAACTCATACGTCGTAGTGTTGCAGAGCGTCTGGAAGGACGGCAGTTCTTTCTTTGGTGGTTCCTCCTTCGGCTCGCCGCCTTCCAGCGGCGGCATCTCCACGGGTTTGGCTGCCGGGCCGCCGACGCTCGCTGGTGTGGGCTTGGCGGCGGGTTTCGCGGCCGGTTTTGCGGCCGGTTTTGCGGCGGGGTCTTGGGCGGGGTCCGGCTTCGGGTCCGGCTTGGGCTTCGGTTGGATCACTTCCTGCAGGCCCGCCAAACGCCAGTTGGTGCGGCCCCAGATGCGGCCGCGGTACTCCTGGCACTGTTCGTACAAGGAAGCCAAGCCTTCGTTGAACCACGCGGGGCAGTCGGGAAAGTTGGCGGCGATGAACGGATGCACGATCTCGTGGACCAGCGTCCCCGTGCCCGTGTCGATGTTCATGATCAGGGCTTTGTGTGCGTGCGAGAAGTAGCCGAAGGGCGTGTCCGGCGTGTCGCCGAAGATCTCCTGCGTGTGCTTGTTGTAGCTGGCTTCATCTTTGAACAGCCAGATTTCCAGGATGGTGGTCGGATCCTCGGCAAAGTACTCCCGTTTCAAATGGTCCACCGCCCATTGCACGGTGCCCGTCGCGTGGCGGCGGACCTCGGCGTTCGGCTCGTCGCCGACTACCACGAACGGTTTCTGGACGACAATGGAAAAACCCTCCGGCGCTTTGCGTTTCACGGCGATCACGCGCTGGGCGTAATCCGCGTCGGTGAACCTGGCCGTGGAATGGACGTCGCGGATCTCGCCGGGCACCAGCCGCAGTCGGATCACGGTCCAGCGGTCGGCGTCGTACTTCAGCGGCCACAGCTTCAGGAACTGCAGGCGAGTCATCCGCGCGTAAGCCCCGTCGGGCACGGCCGGCTCGTGATACAGGACCTCGTCTTTCTCGTAGTCGTAACCGAGGACCAGTCGAAAATGCTCGGAGGCTTCCGGCGTGTCGTCGTAACGCATGCAGACGATCGAGGGCACGCCGGCCGCCAGGTCCGCGTGCAGGGCGCGAAAATGGCTCTCCAGTTCCGCTTCGGCCCGAGCCGCGGCGACTTGGAACCAAACGCTCCCCACCCGGAACCCAATTCGCGTCAAGGCTCGCGCCAATTCCTTCGTATAGCAGCCTCGCCCCAGTTCCGGATCGAGGCCCGCCTGGTCGAACACGTCGTCCTGATTGATGCGATGGCCCAGCTTGGCCAACACCATCGCCGCGCAGGCTTCGCCGCAGAAATCCGGTTTTTGCTGGATGTGCGGCACGCCCGCCAGGCGCACGGTCGTGTAGGCCGGCCGCGGAACAGGCGGCGTGGGCGTTTCATTCGGCGCGGAAACCGCCGGCTGATCCGCAGCGGTCTCAACCGGGGTTTGGGACGCGGCCGAGTAGAGCTTGCCCAGGAGAAGGGCTGCACAGGCAACGCCAACAAGCAATACCAGCGAAGACAAGTTTCTCATCGTTTCGTACGATGCGCGATTCGGGCACGCGCGTTGTAGGGTGGGTCGAGTCTTCGCGGCCCACCGGGACAGCGGTCGGCCATTCAACTTCGGGACGGTGGGCCTCGAAGACTCGACCCACCCTACGTTGGCGGAGGCGATGCCGCGTCAGAATTCCAGCTGTTCCAAGAACCGTAGGCTGTGCGGGATTTGCTGCATGACGGTGGGCGATTCGTCTTCGATGAAGTAGTACTTGACGCCGACCTTCTGGGCCGCTTGCATCAAGGCCGGCCAATCGACCTGGCCGCTGCCGAGCGCGACGTCGTTGGTCAGCTCGGTGTGGCCGGCCAGACCGCCCGTGGGCACGCCTTTCTTCAGGTCCTTCAGATGCAGCAGCAGCCATCGGTTGGGGTACTTCAGCAACAGCTTGGCCGGATCCTGGCCGGGGAAGACGGTCCAAAGCACGTCCATTTGAAAGTACACGGTTTGCGGATCGGTCTCGGCGACCAACAGGTCGAACAGCGTTCCCGATCCGTGCGGGTAGAACTCGTAACCGTGGTTGTGGTAGTAGAACTTCATGCCGTGCTCGGCCAAGCCCTTGCCGGCTCGATTGAACACCGCGGCCGCCGCCCGGCATTGCTTCTCGTCGAACGGCGCTTTATGGCCGATCCAAGCGCAGCCGACGTAGACCAGTCCCAGCGCCTTGGCGTCACGAATCACGCCGTCCAGATCGTCGCGCAGGCGTTCGTACGGAAAGTGGCTGCCGATCGGCACCAGTCCGCGCTTGTCCAGTTCGGCCTTGAACTCGGCCGGCGTCAGGCCGTACGTGCCGGCCACTTCCACGTACTTGAATCCCCATTTCTGGACCAAGTCGAGCGTGGGCTTGACGCCGTCGCTCTTGAACATGTCCCGCAGGCTGTACAGCTGCAGACCGGTGGGACCGTGATAGCTCTTGCTCTCGCCCACCCCGGCGGCCGACACGCTGCTGCAGGCGGCAGCCAAGGCGACGAACGATGCCACGGCGAACGGAAGAACGGTACGCATACGTTGATCTCCTCAAAACAGAACATCTCGAAGCGAGTCACGATTACGGTTGAGAAGGGCCCTCGGCGAACGGCCGCCAATGGGCACCCGCCCTCGGCACTCATCATAACGCATTGACCCGCCCAGCGGCAGGCGGTTTTCGCGACGTCCGGCACGGTTCGGTGAGCCATGCTGGGGCGGTTTGCCTGTCAAGGGCATATCGCAGCTCGGCTCCGGCGATATAATCCTGTGGCATGGCGATTATCGAATTGCGGGCACTGTCCAAGTCGTATCGGGTCTACCAGAAGGCCGAGGGCCTGCGGGCGTCTGTGCGCGGGCTGTTCCGCCGCGAACACCGTGAAGTCCAGGCGGTGCGCGGGATCGATCTGGACGTCGAGCAGGGCGAATTTGTTGCTTTTCTGGGTCCCAACGGGGCCGGCAAGACGACGACGCTGAAACTGCTGTCCGGCGTCATCAATCCGACGGCCGGCGAAGCCCGCGTGATGGGGTTCGTGCCCTGGAAGCGGGAAAACGCCTACCGCCGCCGTTTTGCCCTGGTCATGGGCCAGAAGAACCAGCTGTGGTGGGACTTGCCGGCCCAGGAATCCTTTCGGCTGCACCAGCAGATCTACCGCATCGAACCGGCGGCGTACCAGGCGACGCTGGATGAATTGACGGGGCTGCTCGACGTGGGCACGCTGCTGAAACAGCCGGTCCGCGAATTGTCGCTGGGCGAGCGGATGAAGATGGAGTTGATCGCCGCCCTGCTGCACTCGCCGGACGTGCTGTTCCTGGACGAACCGACGATCGGCCTGGATGTGGTCGCCCAGCACAACATCCAGCAATTCCTCAAGTTCTACCAGCAGCGGCGGCGGATCACGATCCTGCTGACCAGCCACTACATGAAAGACGTGGGGGCGCTGTGCCGGCGCGTGGTGGTCATCGCCCAGGGGCAGATCCGCTACGACGGCTCGCTGTCCGGGATCATCGACAGCTTCAGCGGCCACAAAATCGTCACGTTGCTGCTGGACGAGCAGCAGACAACCAACGGCTTCGAGCGGTTCGGGCAGGTGCTGGAGGTCCAGCCGCCGAAGGTCAAGCTGCGGATCGAGCGGAGCGCGGTGCCCCGGACGCTGGCTGCCATTCTGGACCAGCACGCGATCGTGGACGTAGCGGTGGAAGATCCGCCGCTGGAGGAAGTCATCGCCCGATTGTTCTCGCAGGTGGACGAACGGTATCAGCGGCGCGCGGCACCGTAGGCCGCTCGCTCCGCGAGCGGTCTACGGTGGGCGAGCGGGCTACGGTGGGGTTACGGGTTTGGCGGAAGGAGCAACATGGTCTCGCGGGCGCTGGCTTGGTGGACGATCTTCCGGATCGGCTTGGAGGAGCGGTTGGTGTACCGCGGCGACTTTGCGCTCGCCACCCTGATGCGGTTCCTGCCGATCGTCACGCAGGTTTTCCTGTGGTGGGCCGTGTTCGATTCGGTCGGCGGCGTCCAGTCGCAGGCGAAGATCGTCGGCTACCGGTTCGAGAACGTCGTGGCCTACTACCTGCTGACGATGGTCAGCCGGGCGTTCTCCAGCATGCCGGGTCTGGCTTCCGGGATCGCCCGCCAGGTCCGCAGCGGGGAGATCAAGAAGTTCCTGATTCAGCCGGTGGACATGATCGGCTTCTTGATGCTCAGCCGCATCGCCCACAAAACGGCTTACTACACGGTGGCCGCGATTCCTTTCGCGATCGTCTTTTACCTGTGCCGCGGGTACTTTGTCGACGGCTGGCCGGAGCCGAGCACGCTGGCCGCCTTCGGACTGTCGCTGATCCTCGGTTTCCTGCTGGGCTTCTTCCTGGAAACGTCGATCGGGCTGATCGGGTTCTGGTTTCTGGAGATCTCGTCGCTGCTGTTCGTCTACATGCTGCTCAGTTACTTCTTGTCGGGACACATGTTCCCGCTGGACATGCTGCCCGCGCCGTGGAACCTGCTCGTGGACGTGATGCCGCTGAAGTACCTGGCCTACTTTCCGTCCGCCGTGTTTCTGGGCAAGGTCACCGGTCCGGATCTGGTCCGCGAGCTGTCGATTTGCGCCGCCTGGGTCGTGTTTTTCATCATCCTGTCCCGCGTGATGTACCACCGGGGCGTGAAACGCTACAGCGGGTTCGGCGGGTGAACGCTCGGGTTGGCGGCGGATCCTCGTGCAGACTCAGTCGCCGCCCCAACTTACTTTCTGGCCGCACTGCCTGGCCCATTGCATGGTCGCCGAGAATTTGGGCAACTGCGAGTCACGGCTCCTGATCCGCCGGCACGACGATGAAGGCGTCGGCCACTTCGGGCGGAACCCGCCGCGGTACGCGGTGCTCCAACGCGATGAAGGCCCAGTCGGTTTCGGCGACGGCCAAGACGGCTTGATCCGTGGTCCGCATCATCTTGTACTTGCGCAACGAGCGGATCTTGCGGAAGTTGGCAACCCACGTGTACACGATGACCGGTTCGCCGGCAAACGCCGGCTGCAGGTACTCGATCCAGTGCGAGCGGGCGACCCAGCCGGCGCCGATCTCGCGATAGCGAGCGGCGGTCCACCCCTGCGCGATGGAATGCGCGATCGCCGCTTCCTGCATCCACCGCACGTACTCCAGGTTATTCACGTGCCCTTGCCCGTCGATGGCGTCCGGGGACACGGTCAGTCGGTATTCGTAAATGGCTGGCATCGCTAAAATCTGCCGCAAAATCGCCGCGGCTGCAAGCCCACCTGCCCGGGAAGCCGCTACAATCATGCGGACCTGGACAAGGGAATGGGGACAAGGGAATGCGGATCGAGGGATTCCCCACCGCTTCATTCCCTTGTCCCCATTCCCTTGTCAATTCGTGCCGTTGACCCTGAAGGAGAACCAACCATGCGAATCGGCTACTCCCTGTTCTTGATCTTGGCATGTGCCCCCAGCCTCCCGGCGGCGGAAACGCAGTACGACATCGTGATCTACGGCGGCACGTCCGGCGGCGTGGCGGCGGCGGTGCAGGCCCGGCGGATGGGCAAGTCCGTGGTGCTGATCGAGCCCACGCAGCGGCTGGGCGGCCTGACCAGCGGCGGCTTGGGCCAGACGGACATCGGCAACAAGGCGGCCATCGGCGGGATCGCCCGCGAGTTCTACCAGGCGGTCCGCAAGCACTACGACGACCCAGCATCGTGGAAATGGCAGACGCCGAAGGAGTATGCCGACAGCGGCCAGACCCGCACGGCGGCCAGCGAAGAGGCGATGTGGACCTTCGAGCCCAGTGTGGCTCTGAAGATCTTCCGCGACTGGGTGCGCGACAACCAGATCGAGGTCGTGTACGGCGAGCGGCTCGACCGGCAATCGGGCGTCGCCATGACGCGGGCGATTCCCTGGCGGATCCTCAGCATCCGCATGGAATCCGGGCGGACGTTTTCCGGGCGGATGTTCATCGACGCCACGTACGAAGGCGATCTGATGGCAGCGGCCAACGTCAGCTGTGCCGTCGGCCGCGAGGCCAACGCCCAATATGACGAGACGCTCAACGGCGTGCAGACCAAGCAAGCCAAGTATCACCAGTTCGTGCCGGGCGTCGACCCGTACATCACCAAAGGCGATCCCCACAGCGGTTTGCTGCCGTTCATCGACCCGAACGGCCCCGGCGAGGAGGGCAGCGGCGACCGCCGCGTCCAGGCGTATTGCTTCCGCATGTGCCTGACCGATCACCCCGACAACCGCATCCCGTTTCACAAGCCGGAGGGCTACAACGAACTGTGGTACGAACTGCTGCTGCGGAACTACGAGGGCGGCGAACGCGGCATGCCGTGGATCAATTCCGCCATGCCCAACCGCAAGACGGACACCAACAACCGCCTGGGCTTCTCCACCGACTTCATTGGCCAGAACTACGAGTACCCCGAGGCCTCGTACGAACAGCGCGAGGCGATCCGGGCGCAGCACCGCCTGTACCAGCAGGGCCTGATGTGGACGCTGGCCAACCATCCGCGGATGCCGGAGAAGATCCGCCAGGAATTCGCCCGCTGGGGTATGTGCAAGGACGAGTTCACCGAAGGCAACGGCTGGCAGGAGCAGCTCTACGTCCGCGAAGCCCGCCGCATGGTCAGCGACTACGTCATGACGCAGCACAACTGCCAGGGCCGGGTCGAAGCGGAGGACGCCGTCGGCTTGGCCGCCTACGGCATGGATTCGCACCACGTCCAGCGATACGTCAACGCCGCCGGACACGTACAGAACGAGGGCGACGTCGAGGTCGGCGGCTTCTCGCCGTACCTGATCAGCTATCGGGCGATCGTGCCCAAGAGCGAGCAGTGCGGCAATCTGCTCGTGCCGGTCTGCGTCTCCGCCACCCACATCGCGTTCGGCTCGATCCGCATGGAGCCGGTCTTCATGGTCCTGGGCCAATCGGCCGCCACCGCCGCGGCCCAGGCCATCGACGAAAACGTGCCGGTGCAGCGGATCGAATACGCCAAGCTCCGCGAACGCCTGCTGGCGGACAAGCAGATCCTCGTCTGGACGGGCCCCAAGCGGTCCGGCCCCGCTGCCGGCCTGGACCCGGCCAAGCTGCCGGGCTTGGTGATCGACGACCAGCAGGCGGTGTTGCAGGGATTCGCAAGCGTGGGGACTGTCATCGGCCCATTCGTCGCTTCCGGCTATCGGCACGACGGCAATGCGGAAAAAGGCCAGCAATCGGCCCGCTTCCCGCTCCGCATCGACAAGGACGGCAAGTACGAAGTCCGAATCGCCTATTCCGCCCACGACAACCGTGCCACCAACGTGCCCGTCACCGTGCGGCACGCCGACGGCGAAACGACGGTCAAGCTCAACCAGAAACAACCGCCGCCGATCGACCAGCTGTTCCAAGCGGCCGGACAATACGCATTCAAAGCGGGCCAGGAGTGCTCCGTGGAGATCTCCAACCACGACACCGATGGGTACGTCATCGTGGATGCGGTCCAACTGCTTGCGGCAGACGAATGATCCGGCGGGGACCGAACCATCTTCCCCGTCACGTGCTGGGGCGTATATGATGACACGGCCGTGCTGGAAACACAGCACGAGGACCTGCGCACGGAGGAACACGGATGGCAAAGCCAACGAAGAAAGACCTGGAAAAACGTCGGAAAGAACGCGATCGGAAACGCTTGGTGATTTCGGAACGGGCTCAGGCAGCGGGCATTACGCCGTGGGCAGAACCCGTCCGTCCCGTGCCCCCACCGCACGTCGATTTCCCAACTCGGCCGGAACCTCTGCTGACGGCAGACAGCCCGACGGAGCGGGATGCCGTCGCCGAGCGGGCCAAGGAAGCTCTCGCCGCGCCGAAAACTCCAGCGCGGTCTCGACCGGAACCAACGGAGGAAGAGAAGCAGATCAGTCGTTGGTGGCAGGAATACAGGCACGCGGACGGCGAAACTCGCCTGCAAATGGCCCGCGAGAAACTCGAATCGCTCGATCCCGATGACGAGCAGTTTGAGGCCTTCTTTCCCGACGCGATCAGCGAGGTCGAGCCGAAGCTGGGCCGGGTACGCTATGTCGCGTTCCTGGAGGAAATCCGCGACCGCTGGCCGCGTGTGTTCGCCCAAGAGATCGACTGGAACGTCTGGCAAATGGCGTTCCTCTACGTCGCCGAGCAGCGCTGGACCGATCTGGAACGGGCCGTCGGTCAGATGGCCGAGGAAATGAAGAAGGTCGACGAGCCTTTCTTCAGCCTGGTGTCTTACCTTCGCCTGGCGAACCGCCCTTCCGAGGTCCAGCGTCTGGCCGAGGCGGCCGTCCGCTTGGAGGACTCCTGGGACCTCATGCCTTGGGCCGTCGACGACATCTTCGCGTGGGCCCTGTTCCAGCCCTACCAGGAGTTCGTCCAGGCCGGCGCTACGGACGAGGCCTTTGACCGGTTCTGGCAGAAGTGCCTAAACCTGGGCGGGAAGGACTCGAAGGAAGCGCGCGAGCACCATCGAAAATTCGGTCTGCACTTGGCCGGTCTCGCGAACAAGCGGTACACGCGGCAGGAGTTGCTCACCACCAAGAAGCGCGCCGGGATCAAGGTCAACTGGCTCCTGGTGGATTACGAGCACTGGCTGTGTGCGGCTCGCCACGTTCCGCCGCTCGTGGCCGACGAGTTCCGGGTACTCCTCGCGGAGATTCTCTACGCGATGAACGAAGATGTCACGGATTTCTTGCGTGGTCTGAAGCGGACGGTCTTTGAGCCGCGTCTGGCCCGCAAGCTGGACTTCCTGTCGCTGGACCGCTTCCACGTGCCGGCAGGGATCATTGCGATGTACCATTTCTACGACTTCCTGGCCGAAACCCAACTGATCGACGAGACGATTCGCCGGCCGTCGCAGTTGGTCTGCCGGGACCTCTGGGAGGAGATCAAGAGCCTGTTCCAGGACAAGCTGGGCGACTGGGACTCGTGCCGGTTCCTCGAACAATACGCGACATGGAACGCCGCCGCCACGTAGCCGGCGCCGCGCCTGGCGAACGGTGAGGCGTCAGCCCACCGGTTGTCCCATGGTGCAGCCGGGTAGGCCGGAACAAGTCCGCGCAGTTCCGGCACTTCGAGGTGCCTGGGGACCGCGAGAATTCCTGCCGGAACTGCGCGGACTTGTTCCGGCCTACGATCCGCTCGCAGCAACGGAAACGGTGAGCGAACGCCCACCGTTCGCCGAAGTGAGACAGTCGGAAATACGAAGTAGGACGCAAACTATGCAGAACATCACAGAGACCCTGGTGGTCCTGTTAATCGAGTTTTTCTTTGGGCTGGCGGCGATGGCGGCGGAGTCGCTGCGGATCGATTTCGAGCAGGGCCAGGAGCTTGGTCAATACGAACTTCTGGACCTGACGTCCGTCGCGGCGGCGGTGGTGCCGAGCGGAGCGGAAGCGGAGGGACATTGCCTGCGGATTCACAACGCCACGCCAGCGACGCAGTGCGGCGTGCGGTTGAAGGGCCCGCTGACGTTGACAAAGAACCTGGTGCTGTCGTTCGACCACCGGGCGGAGATCGAGCCGGGTTTCACCGGAGCGTACCTGGGGATGATCTTCTATGTCGACGGAAAGCAGGCGTTCTGGCACAGCGACGCGTTTTCCGGCGAGTGGCGGCACGCCGAGGTGCCGCTGGGCAGCCTGCCGCCGTGGCGCGGAAACGCCGTGCAGCCCGGATTGGTCTTCTCCGGAATCCAGCTGTACGGCCGCGTGCAAGAGAAGACGCCGGTCAAAGAAGAGACAAAAGCCCGCATGACGGTGTACCTGGACAACATCCAGCTCGCTGTTTCCCCGCGGCAGTCCGTCCTGACGCAGCGCGTGCGCGAATCGACGGCCAACCCGCCCCTGTTCCACTGGGCCCGCCCCGAAGCGGCGGCGACGCAACGGCTGCAGTACTCCAAGGAGCCCGGCTTTTCCGGCGGCACGACCGTGACCGTGGATGCGAAGTGGAATTTCTCCACGCCGGCCGAGCCCCTGGAGCCGGGCCGCTGGTACTGGCGGGTGTGGACCAGCAGCGATTTGGTCGAAGGCTGGTCCGACATCGAAGCCGTCGACGTCTCGCCGCAAGCCCACCGCTTTACGACGCCGGCGATGCCGCTCGAGTCGCTGGCCGGCCGGCCGCGGCCGCGTCTGTTGCCGGTCGCTCGTTTGGCCGAGCCGAACTTGACGGATGCACGCCAGGCACAGTTGGTCAAGAACGCGGAGAAACTGTACAAGCAGGGCGTGCCGGAACATCCCGGTCCCCATGTGCCCGGCGATCCTCGCTGGCCCACGTGGATCGATTGGTACGGCAAGGTAGCTGGCGGGATCACGGGCGGCACAGGTCGCCGTTTGGAGCAACTGGGCCGATACGCCATGTTGACGGGCGATCTGCAAGTGACCCAGTGGGCCAAGGAGACGGCGCTGGAGGCCTGCCGCTGGGATCCGGACGGCGGCAGCGCCATGCAGCGCGGAGACATCGGGGCGCATCACCTGCTGCGCGGCCTGAACTGGTGCTACGACGCTTGCCGGGACGTGATGTCCGCCGACGAACAGCAACGGTTGCGGGATGTGATCGTGCGACGCGCCGAGCAGTTCCACAAACGCTTGAACCCGTTCCGCGGCGGCGAAGCCAACAATCACGCCTGGCTCCAGGCGTTCGGACTGGCCGAGTCGGGAATCGTGCTGTTGGGCGAGCACGAGGCAGCCGCCGACTGGGCCGAGTACGTCCGCCAACTGTATCTGGGCTATTTCCTCTCGTGTCTGGGGCAGCAGGGCGAGAACAACGAGGGCATCTCGTACTGGGGCTACGGGCTGGGCTTCGTCATCGGCTATGCCGACCTGATGCAGGCCGTTTGCGGCATCGATCTGTACCAGCACCCGTGGCTGCGGCAGACGGCCCGCTTTCCCATGTACTGTGCCCCGCCCGGCGCCTGGGCCGTGTCGTTCGCGGACACGGGCAAGCCGAACCATGCGGTGCGCGGGCCCGACCAGACCCGCTGGGTCCGCGAGCTGGCGCTGCGGACCGGCGACCCGTATGCGCTGTGGTATGCGGGCGAGCGCGAACCGGTCGGCGGTCTGGCCCCCAAACCGCCTGCCGACTTGACGCCCTCGATTCACTACCGGCACATCGGCTGGGCGATCTTCAACACCTCCCTCGTCGACGGAGCGCAAGGAGCGACGGTGGGGTTCCACAGCGGCCGCTACTTCGCCGGGCATCAGCACCCGGACCAGAACAGCTTTGTGATCCACGCCTACGGCGAGAAGCTGGCCATCGACGGCGGGTACTACGACTGGTACGGCAGCCCGCACTTCAAGGCTTACTCGATGACCACGCTGGCCCACAATACGTTGCTGGTCGACGGCACAGGGCAAGCCGCCTGCAAGCCGGGCGCCGACGGCCGGATCACCGCCTATTTCGACTCGCCCAGTTACGGCTACACCGTCGGCGACGCCGCGGACCCAGAGGTTTACGAGGGCCGGCTTTTCCGCTTCGACCGGCGGGTGCTGTTCATCAAGCCCGGTTTTGTCGTCGTTCACGACCTGGTGGCGTCGGCCGGGAAGGCTGCGCGGTACGACTGGATGCTGCACGCGGTGGCGCCGATCCAGACGGAGGATTCCGGCAACTCGTTCCGCCTAGCGTGCGCCAAGGCGGCGCTGCGGGGTCGGATTCTAGCGCCGCAGGGCGCGAAGCTGGACGTGACCACGGGCTTCCCCGTCGAACCGGTCGACGGCTACAGCACTCGGCCGGTGCCCGCGGAGAAGTACGTTCCGGAGTGGCATCTGTACGTGACGCCGTCCCAGCCATCGGGCGAAGAAGAATTCCTGGCCGTCATGCAGATCCAACGATTGGGCGAGCAGCCCGAACCCGAAGCGACGATCGAGCCCATCGAAGTGGCCGGTGGCCACGGAGTTCGCATCCGCGTCGGCGATCGGACGCATCTGATCCTGTCCCGCAAGGCCGGCGCGGACGGACCGTTGCGTGGCGGAGACCTGGAAACCGATGGTCAAGCCGCCGCCGTGGAATTCGCACAGGACGGAAACCTCGTCCGCGCGATGGTAGTCGGCGCCAAGAAACTCCTGTACCATGAGCGGGCGCTGCTCGATGCGGACAAACCGCAGGACTGGTCGAGCGATTCCTCCACACGAAAGGACTGAGATCATGACACAACAACAACGAGTGACTCGCCGCCGATTCCTGGGTGCTGCGGCGGCAACTGCCGGCGGGATTCTGCTGACCGGCGCGGCCGGACGGGGCGCCGACGCCGTCGCTCCCGCGACGGGCATCGCTTCGACGGACCACTTCTGGTACCGCCCGCAGCCGGAAGGGCTGTTCGTGGACTCGCAGCGCGACAACAAGGCGTTTGCCTACACGGACGGCAAGGTGCTCCTGTCCGAGGACAACGGCCACACGTGGCCGCACAGCTGCGAGTTTCCCGACGCGCGGCAGATCGTGTTCAGCTGCATTCTGAAGAACGGGAACGTGCTGTTCAGCGCCCTGGCCAAATTGTACCTGAGCACCGACAACCTGAAGACGTACCGGCAGATCACGGTGAAGAATGCGGACGGCTCGGATTACCCGGTCCATACCCCGCAGAACCCGGCCAATCCCGGCTGGTACTTCCACAGCCTCACCGGCGTCAACACGTGGGACGTGAACGGCAAGGAGATGCTGATCTGGGGGAATTACTGCAACGTGATCGGCGGCGCGTCGCCGGTCAACATCTACTATTCGACCGACAGCGGGCAGACGGTGAAGATCGCCTATTCCTTCGGCCGGAGTCCCTATTTCCAGGACAACGGCTCCGGGGGCGGGGGCAAGAACGGCACGCCGCTGGGCAACCCGGACAACCCGGTCATCTGCCGCCACGTTCACGACGTGGCGTACAACCCGGCCGAGAACGCGTTCTATGCCTGCACGGGCGACGGCACCCGGCCGGAGGGGCATGAGTGCCACTGGCTGCGCGGGACTTACGACGCGGACCGGGACCGGTGGCAGTGGAAGGTCATCGTGTCGGACGCCTCGAATTCGCGGTACAAGTGCGGCGGCCTGAACTTCGTCGACGGGCAAGTGTACTGGATCAGCGACTCGAACGGCCCACAGCCGTACGACCGGGGCGTCTTCCGCTGTGACCCGGCCGACATCACCCGGCCGGAGAAGCATACGCGGCTGTTCAATCCCGAGGTCGAATCCGGCAACATGATCATCCAGGACGGCGTGATCCTGGCATCGCATTGCGCCCCGGCCTCGCCCATGGCCACGGGATTCATCGTCTCGCTGGACTTGGGGAAGACCTGGGCCCAGTACGACCTGAAGGAATTCGGCCGGCGGTCCCCCTGCCGCTTCCACCGCAAGAACAGTGAAGGCTGGTTCCGCGTGGACCTCCGGTCCAGCTGGGTGACGCCTGCAGAGATGATCTTCATCAAGCCCAAGGAAGCAGCCGGCGCGAGCTGACGTGGAAGACGACGGCGCCCGGTTGCGGCTTGCACGGCGGCCCGGTCAAGTGGCGGCTCTTCCGGGCCCGCATCGTCAGCGGGCTGCCATGCGATCCGCGGGGCTTCATTCTGAGGACGACGATTCCAACTGCCCGCCGGGGCTTGACTTGCCCTGGCGGCCGACGCACGGGTACAAACCGGCTTCGGTAATCACCAGATCCATGAAGACGTCACGCTCGCCCATGGGCACTTCGGGAAGCATTTGGCACTCGAACGCCAGACCGACCAGGGGCGTATCCGGGCGGGCGTTGCACAGCAGGCGGTCGTAATAAGCCTTGCCGTGCCCCAACCGCGCGCCGCGGCGGTCGAAGGCCAGGCCCGGCACGGCGACCAGGTCCAAGTCCTGGACGGAGACGCGCCGGTCCGCTTGCTCCCGCAGGCTCGGCGGCGGCTCCCACAGGCCGAACCCGCTGGGTTGCAGTTCGTTCAAATCACGCAAGAGGAACAGTCCCAACTCGTCTCCTTGGCAGAACGGCACCACGACTCGTCGGCCGCTGGCCAGGACCGCGGGCACGTATTCCCGCGTGCGGACTTCGTTGCGCACTCCGACGTACATCATCACCGTGCGGGCCTGTTGGTACGCCGGCAGTTCCAGCAGCCGGTCCATGATCCTGCGGCTCAGGCCGTCCTTGTCCTCCTGGGCTTCCCGGGCGGCCAACGCCTGGCGGCGCATCTGCCGTTTCTGCTCGCGCAAATCCATCATCGTTCCGTTCTCCTCTCTCCTGCTCCGTGGCTGGCTTCAGTATGGCGACAACGGCCGGATGCGGCAAGTACGCCGTAACGGCAGCCGGAATAGCGCCCCCGCCTGTTTCGGCATGGATGTGGCACCGCTTGCAGTGGAAGCAGGTGACGACTGCAGTCCACACTGCTTGGAGTACCAAGCAGTGCCACCGGAGGTTACTTCGGCACTCGTTGCTGAGGTCTCCCCCGGTTCCTTTTCGTTTCGCGTCCTGGCATAATCGGCGCCATCAGGAGGCACCATCATGCACGAACAATCGAAACAACGCTCGCCGTCCCGGCCGAATGGGGCCGTATCCCGCCGTCAACTTCTGCAGGCCGTGGCAGCCAGCGCGGCCGGTCTGCCGCTGTTTCACTCCTTGCCTTGCCGGACCGCAGCGGCCGCAGCCGCCGTCGCTGCCCCGCCGCCGCCGCTGGAGGCTTTGAACCGCTTCCCCCGCATGGTCCAGGAGTTTTTCGTCAGCCAGGTCCGCGCGGCGGAGGCGAAAGGCACCGCCGCCCGGCAGGCCCTGCAGACAAGGGCCGACGCCGAGGCCTACGTCCAGACCGTTCGTGCGAGGATCCGCGAGTCCTTTGGGCCCGAACCGGAACGGACGCCGCTCAATCCGCGCGTCACGCGGATCGTCGAGCGCGACGCGTACCGAATCGAGAACGTCATCTTCGACAGCCGGCCGGGATTTCCCGTCACGGCCAATCTGTACCTGCCCAACGGCCGCACCAAGCCCGTGCCCGGCGTCGTCGGAACCTGCGGACATTCGACCAACGGCAAGGCGGAGAAGGCGTATCAGTCCTTTGCCCAAGGCTTGGCCCGGATGGGATATGCTTGTCTGATCTACGACCCCATCGGCCAGGGCGAGCGGCTGCAGTACGTCAAAGAGGACCTGTCACCGCGTTTCGGGGCCGGCGTGACCGAACACCTGATCGCGGGCAACCAGCAGTTCCTGGTCGGCGAATTCTTGGGCATGTGGCGGGCTTGGGACGGCATCCGCGCGCTGGATTACCTGCTGACGCGGCCGGAAGTCGACCCGCAACAAATCGGCGTAACCGGCAACTCCGGGGGCGGCACGATGACCACCTGGCTGTGCGGCGTGGAACAGCGGTGGGCCATGGCGGCGCCGTCGTGCTTTGTCACGACCTTCCGCCGGAACATGGAAAACGAATTGCCGGCCGACACCGAGCAGTGCCCGCCGAAGGCCCTGGCGCTGGGCCTGGACCACGCCGACTTCCTGGCGGCCTTGGCTCCCAAGCCGATCATCATTCTGGGCAAAGAGCGAGACTACTTCGACGCCCGCGGCGTCGAGGAGGCGCACGCGCGGCTGACGCAGTTGTACCGTTTGCTGGGTGCCGAGGACGACATCGCCGTGTTCATCGGCCCGACCACGCACGGCTACACGCAAGAGAACCGGGAGGCCATGTACCGCTGGTTCAACCGCGTGACGAAGATCTCGGACGCGACGACCGAGCCGCCCCTGACGATCGAGAAAGATGAGGTCCTGTGGTGTACGCCGAAAGGCCAGGTGGCCGAACAAGGCGCCCGCACGGTGTTTCAGTTCACGCGCGACAAGTCCCAGTCGCTGGCGGCCGCGCGGGGACAGGTCTCCGGCGCCGGCTTGACGCGCGCCGTCACGGAAGTCCTGCAACTGCCGCCGCGCGCCGGCGTGCCGGACTATCGCATCCTGCGGTATCTGGGTTCTCGCCGCTACCCGCTGCGGCAGGCCGTGGCGTATGCCGTGGAGACGGAGCCGGGCATCCAGGCGCTGGTCTACCGCTTGTTTCCGGAAACCTGGTATTCGCGTCCGCCGCGGGGCGGAGCGCGGGCGATCCTGTACGTGGCGCATTTGTCCAGCGACGCGGAACTGCGCGACGAGCCGCTGGTCCGCGAGGCGATCCAGGCCGAGCCCGACGTGCCCGTCTTTACGTGCGATGTGCGGGGGATCGGCGAATCGCGGCCGGACACCTGCGGCGTGAATTCGTTCCTGAGCCCCTACGGCAGCGACTACTTCTACGCCATCCACAGCTTGATGCTGGACCGGCCGTACGCGGGCCAGAAGACGCACGACGTACTGAGCGTGCTGGACTGGCTGGCCAGCTTGGGGCACACCGACGTGCATTTGGTCGCCAAGGGCTGGGGGGCGATTGCGGGGACTTTCGCGGCCGTCCTGAGCGACGCCGTGAAGCAGGTGACGCTGAAGAACGCCCTCACGTCCTACCGGGACATCGCCGAGTCCGAACAGTACGCCTGGCCGCTGTCGACCCTGCTGCCCAACGTGCTGGCCCGGTTCGATTTGCCGGACTGCTACCGGGCGCTGGAGGCAAAGAGACTCCGTATGGTCGAGCCTTGGAACGCGATGGCGGGGAAGACCTGAGGCAGGCGACAGCGCCTCCGCTGTGCGGCTCGCTCGAATTCCTCGTGGCGTCGGAGCCGGCAATGCGGTAGGATGCATCAGGTGTCCGAGAACCGATGGATTCTACCGCTGGTATGCGCCGATCGCTCGTCCGTTACCGAAGATACGGCTGGGTCGCGTCGCTGGTCCTCCACGCGGCGTTGGCGGCCGGACTGTTCGCTTGGTCCTTCGAGCCCTGGTGGGCGGCGGCTGAGTACGCCCGACGGGAACGAACCATCCAGGTCACGATGGCGCAGGCCCCGGCGGCCGACGCCGCTCCGGAAGTGCGGATCGTGGGTGATCCGGCCGAGATCACCGCCCAGATGGTGCGCCAACGGGTCGAGGAGGAAATTGGCGCGTCGGCGGCCTTGAGCCGTGCCGACAAGCTCGCCCGGCTGGACGCGCTGTCGCAACGCTTGAACCAAGTCACCGATGAGGGTTCAATCGACGCGCTCACGGGCGTGATGCACTCGCTGCTGGGAACCAAGCCGCGCGCCGTGGAACCCGCCAAAGTGGCACCCGGCGGGGCATTCGATTTCGACACCGCCCAGTTCCATGATATCCTGCGGTTGCCGAAGGACGGCGGCGGATTCCGCTACGTGACGGTCCTGCTGGACGCCCAAGGGCGCACGGTCCAGACCGAGGTCAGCGCGCAGGAAGGCGAACCGCTCTACGAGCTGATGCAGCGGATCAAGGCCAACCCGTTGCTGGAACAAGTCTACCGTCAGATCGTCATGCCGCTGATGGACCAACTAGTCGCCTCCGCCAAGCAGGCCGAAGCCGGCAAGACGACGCTCACCATCCCGGCAGCGGCGGGGGACACACCACCGCGCTAGCCCTTGCTTCCGATCGCCTCCGCAGGCGGTTCTCGCCGACGACTTGAATGGCTATAATCAAAACTGGGTGGGGGCCCTTTCGGTCAAGCGTTCATCCGGACGGCTGGTGGTAGGGCCGAAGGCGATTTCCGTTCCCGTTCGGCGGCAGGAGTCCTGCCCGAGGAGATTTGTCCCATGAGCAGTGTTCTGTTACCTGCCACGGAAGGGCCGGCGACCGATTACGTGCCCGAGCTGCGCGCCGGGGACCGCCTGACGCGAGCGGAGTTTGAGCGTCGCTATGCTGCCATGCCGCACGTCAAGAAGGCGGAACTGATTGAAGGAGTCGTCTACATCCCCTCGCCCGCAACGCAAGAAGATCATGGTGGACCAAGCTTCGACCTGATTGGCTGGCTGGGCGTCTACCGAGCCGGAACACCGGGAGTCGAAGGCGGCGACAACTCGACGTTGCGCCTGGATTTGGACAACGAGCCGCAACCCGATGCGTTCCTACGCATTCTGCCCGAGTATGGCGGACAATCGCACAACAGCGGGAAGTACGTCGCCGGGTCGCCGGAACTGATCGCCGAGGTGGCCGCCAGCAGCGTGAGCTACGACTTGCACGACAAGCTGCGGGTCTACCGACGCAACGAAGTCCGCGAGTACGTGGTCTGGCGTGTGTGGGACCGGGCGATCGACTGGTTCGTGCTGCGCGACGACCGTTACGAACGCCTCGCGCCCGATGCCGCAGGACAGTACCGGAGCGAGATCTTCCCCGGCCTGTGGCTCGACCCGGCGGCGCTGCTTCGCGGCGATTTGGCCCAAGTGATCGCGGTCCTCCAGCAAGGTCTGGCTTCGCCCGAACACGCCGAATTCGTCAGCCGCATGGAGCGGCAGCGCACGGCTGTGACGTGACTTGAATTGGCGTTGCCGAACATCGAACGACAGCGAAGTGGATATTATGGAGTTGCTGACGTTAGACTTCCTGAACGCACAGTTGCAGTGCGCCGAAGACCTCGACGCGGGAAGAGAGCGCATGTTCGAGCCACAGGATCTGCCCGATCGACGCGATTCGAGAACATCTGGCCGGCGTCCATGCGGATTACGTCGCCGAGTTCGACGGGCTATTGGAGCAGGCTCGCAAAGAAACAGACGGAGTTGCGTGAGCACATGGGGAAGATGCCGTGTGCAGCGATGGCGGTACGGATGCCATGGGACGCATGACTTGTGACGGGCGAACCGAGCCCCGCATTTTCCTGCCAGCATCTGCTGTCACCATGAAAAAAATCCGCCTATCTGGAGGGCCAAGCGTCAAATCCCTGCCTCGCGTTCGCCTCTTCTTGTAGAATGCGTCGCGGCTTTCGCGGCGCAGATCAGCGCTGAAACGCGGCTGAGAGCGTCGCCGGGCTCCGCGAACGAGACGGTGGGATGGCAAGACAAGGGCACCGCCATGCGTTTTCTCAACCCAATTGACTGCGAGGTTGCCCAAGACTGTCTGCGAAAGGGGAATGCGCTGGAAGCGGCGAGGATTCTCCTGGCCTCGAAGGATCGGACGCATCGCTGCGTTCGAAGCCTGCTTCTGGAAATCGGGCCGAGGCTGGCAGAGCAGTCCCGGCAGGCCCTCGCAGACAGTGAAGCGGCCGTGGCTCAGCAACTGATCGAATGCGCTTCGCAATGCGTTCCTCTCGCACCAGACCATGAGGCGCTTCGAGACCAAATCCGCCGGCAGGTTGAGGAGGCGACCAAGGACCGCCAATGGCGCGAAGCGAGGATTCGCCAAGCCACGGTATGGGCGGAAGAAGGGCGTCTTTTTTCCGCCATCGTCCTGATGGGTCCCTTGGAAGACGATCCGGAAGCGGTGCGGCGCATACTGGATTGGCAGGAAAGGCTGGACCGTTTGCAGCGCTATGTGGGGGAGTTCCAGGAGTATTTGGACCGGAACGAGCCGTCCGCAGCGGAAGCGGTACTGCGGAAGGCGAGGCAACTGGGGCAGGCCCACCCGCAGGTGATCTGCATGGAACGGGCACTGGCTCAATTCCGAGCAGACACAGACGGCCTGGTTCCGACAGCGGCGTCGAGCGGGATGGCCGCCCGCCCTCTCTCGGCCGGCATTTCTGCCCCCCTTGACGACCGCGGCAAGTCGTTCGGCTTGAGCGGCTTGAGCCTCGGCCATATCCTGGTCGTTTCCCAACCGGCGGTCCTGGTCGGCACCAAGGGGGCCGACTGGGTCCAGTTGGCGATGGTCGCCCCGCTTCATCGGCAGCATGCCCTGATCCTCCGCGAGCCCGATCCGGCACAACACCGGCCGCGGTATCGAGTGGTACCCTGCGCGGGCTGTGACGTGTCGGTGCGCGGTGTCCCGGCCGGCGATTCCGCCGTGCTGGCTGACGGCGACACGGTCCAATTCGGCAACGAGCATTGCCGATGGACGTTCCGCCAACCCGTGCCCGATTCAGGTACGGCGATCCTTGAGCGAGCCATCCGTTCCTCGGGCTGCGTCTGCTCGCGCGACGGCACCGAGTTCAGCATGGTCGTTCTGTTGGCGGATCGCCTGGTCATCGCGCCGCCGGAATCAGCACGCGCTTGCGAGGTGCATCTGGAAGAACCGGAATTGCCGGCGCGAAGCGTGCATTTCGAGTGGAAGAGCGAATGCCTCACCGTGAATGCGGAATGGGAAGAGGCGGGCGGAAACTTGTTCGTGAAGTCAGGAGACGGCACGCTGGATGCCGAATCGGAACCGTTGCTGATGCCGTGCGACTTGGGGATTTACGCCGACATGTGCGGAATGGACTTGGTCGACAGGTCGCAGGCCGGCCGTCTGCGGCTGCGGATCTGGGACCCGAACCGCCTCGACAAGGAGCCATGACGTGAAAAGCACGCGGATCGATGACGCTGCGTCGGCCTGTCAGAGCGCCATGCTGGAAGCCCTTCGCCACGCCTGTCCAGCACTTGCCCCCGCAGAGATGGAGGATGTGGTCCGCGCGGCGAGAACGTTAGCGCAGGAGCAAGCGGCGAGAGACGCGGAATTCGCACCCCAGGGCGGCTGGCCGAAATGGTTCGTCAACACCGCACTTCAGGACGGTCTGGATCGGGCGTATGGCCAGCTCTTGGTCCATTACCTCGACCAGAAATTCCCCTCGCTACGGCGGGAAGACCGGAACGACATCATTCGTTTCGTGCTTCAGAAAGAAGTCGTCGAACGACTGCAGGAAGACGTCGATTTCTCGCCCCCGCGTGACTGGCATGCCTGGCTGGTCTGCATCGCTAACCACGAGACGATCAATTTCATTCGAGCCCAGAAGCGCCGGCCCTCGTTCCAGCCGCTTGACTTTGAGCCGATGGATTCCGCAGCGACACCGAGCCAGATCTTGTCGGCGATCGCGAAGCCGGAACGCCGCGTACGCTCGCTGAGCGAGGTCTTGCAGGAGTACTGCCGGCAGTGCGAAGAGGATGCGCGGCCGAAACACCAGACCAAGCGATGGGAAGAACGCGAAGTGTTCGAGCGCAGTCTGCGCGGGCAGAAGAATGCGGACATCGCGGGACAGATGAGACTCGATGCGCAGCGTGCGTTTGACCTTCTGCACGATGCCAGGGAGGCGATTCGGCGGATCATCGGGGCCGCCGACGCGGAAGGCTCGTTGTTTGGGACAGCCATATTCGCCTTGCGCGGGAACGGACGCCGCGGCCGAGGCAGGTCCCCGAAGCTGGATCCGCAAACCCTGGACTTGCTCCGTGAACTCTTGGACGAAACCGGGGCGATGTGTCCGAGCCCCGAAGCCCTGGAGAAATTCGAGGAATGCCCGGATTTCGTCGGGGCGCACGCGATTGCCTATCACGTGCGCCAGGCGGTTTGGCAGTTTCCTGCCGATCCCCAAGAGCCTGACGATCGCAAACAGGAGGAAGACGGCGACCGCGACGTGGGCCGGGCCGAGATCGAATCGGAAAACCAAGACCCCGGCTGCCCCCGGTGCCAGGCGCACCTGGAATTCGCCGCCTCCGCCCGCTCCACGACTACTTGATCACCTTCATCACGCGGAAGCCGACACTATTAAACCGGTCAGAAGGGGCCGCGTGGTGACGGCACGCCGAACGGCACTGGGCCCCCG
>CAYUFW010000023.1:44809-46590 GCA_964443915.1 uncultured Pirellulaceae bacterium | reverse complement strand
GGGGATTGCCAGACTGGTGCCCAACGCGGCACCGGTTGCCGCCAGAAATCGCCGGCGCGGGAGCCTGGGGCGTCCGGCGGACGCACGGTCGTGGATTGTTGAGGACATGGATTGCTCCTTTGAGTCATTGCTGAGACCTACCGGTCGAGGCGTGTGCGGGGTCGGGAGACCCGCGCACAGCGCGCTGCAGAGGCCCCGCGATCAATTCCTTGGGAAACGCGAAACGGCCTTGCGTGCCGACTTCGCGGCCGAACGGGAAGTTCTTGGTGTTGATCTTGGCGATGCTGACCATCGTCTCCGGATCGCCCGCCACCACGTGGACGTCCAAGCCGGCGTGTCCGCGGAGCCACTCGCCGCCGATCAATCGTTTGCCCTTCCACACGCCGCCGGTCGCGATCAGCAAGCCGAAGCGGGCGAGGTCTTCCGAGCTGATGACCATCCAGCCCGGGGCTCCGCGGACGACGTGGCCGTTGATCTCGTACGGCGGGTCGATGTACTCGCCGTAGTTGGGCAGATCCGGCCAGAAGTCTTTGGTGTCGTGGACGTGCTTGCCCGCGGTCCACTCCCAGCGTTCGGCGGGAATGCCGATGTGCCGGAACAGCCGCTCGTCGAGCACCTCCTTGAGGTCCCGGTTCCACAACGCGGTGAGGGCCTGGCCCAGCCGCCAATAGCCGCCGCTGGAATAGCGGGTGATGCTGCCGGGCCGGGTATGCGCGTAGTTATCGAACAGCGGATCGCCGGTCCACTTCACCCCGTCGGGGATGGCCGCATGGAACACCGTTTTCGTCCGCCAGCTGTAGCCGCTCTCGAGAACAAACCCACCCTGGTGCTCCAGCAACTGCCGCCACGTGAGCTGACGGTGGAGTCCTTCGTCCAAGTACTTGTGCGGGTGGGACAGCTCCCCGCGCCCCGTCCAGGTTTGGCAGATCGGCTCGTCGGGTTTCAGCAGGCCGGCTTCCACACTCAGCCCGAACAGGGCCCGCAGGATGCACTTGCCCAGCGACGCCGACTGGACCTTGTAGCTCGGGTCGCCCCAACTGCGGACCAGGTAGCCGCCACGGGTGAGCACGGCGCCCCACTGTCCCTCCCGGAACTGGACGCCCAGCGTGCCGCCGCCGTGGATGTTGGCGGCCGACAGGATTTCGTCCAGCCGCCGCGCGTCCAGCCCCGCCTGCTCCGGCGTGATCTTGACCCACTGCTCGTCAGGGAAAGCGACGCAATCCGGGACCTTCGCCCGATCCTGGCCGTGGGCGGGCAGCGAGCAGGAAACGACCGCCACGGACAGGACGGCGAAGCCAAACAACGATGCAACGAGCGAGCGTCTGCGTTGGGACAACATGGGTTCCTGCGACCTCCGCGGGCCTTCCACCATGCTGCTGCGATTGGACTCGCACGGACGGCAAAGCCGGGGCCCGGACGAAATGAAGGTCTCAAACCTCGTCGGGAATGACATACGGCGCACGGTACTCGCGACGCAGGAAGCCATCGGCTTCGGCATCGTTGACGAAGCGTTCCGTCTGGGGATCGAAATGCACGCTGCGGCCGAGCTTGCAGGAGATCTTGGCCAGGTGGCAGACGGTGTTCGACAGGTGGCCCTGCTCGACGTCGGCGTTCAGGTCCTCGTGCTTTCGGCTGCGCATCGCGTCGAGCCAGTTCTTAAAGTGCGGGGCGCTTTCGGCACGCCAGTCGGTCAATTGGCCGGTGGCCACTTTGTCGCGCGTCTGGCCGGCGGTCTTGAACGGGCCCGGCTCGTTCTTCGGACCGAGGAACGAGTAGTAGCT
>CAYUFW010000023.1:44571-44799 GCA_964443915.1 uncultured Pirellulaceae bacterium | reverse complement strand
AATAATCCGGGAAGATCATATAGCCCTTCGTGCCGAAGAAGATCTCGCCGACGCACTGGTTCTCGGCTACGAACGGGTACTTGTCGCGCATCTCGGCCTCCGAGTTCGTGTACCAGTGGCGAAACTCGAACGTGACCAGCACCTTGCGACCGGCCCACTGGCAGAGGAACGCCTGGGTGTTCGGCGTGTCGGCGTCGTCGGCGTCCCCGGGCGGGAAGCGGTCGCCCA
>CAYUFW010000023.1:0-44561 GCA_964443915.1 uncultured Pirellulaceae bacterium | reverse complement strand
CGTGGGAAGGGTATCCAGGCCCAGGCCCCAGCGGATCTTGTCGATGTCGTGGACGGTCTGGTTGGCGACGTCGCCGCTGGCGAAGTTCGAGATCCAGTACCAGCGGCGATGGTGGAAGTTGCTGTACTCGACCATTTTCGCCGGGCCGACCCAGGCGTCCCAGTCCAACCCAGCGGGCACCGGCTGCGGATTGTGCTTGCCCAGGTTGCCGCGCATCTTGTACGTCATGCCGCGGGCCATGTACAGGTCGCCGATCAGCCCGTCCTTGAGCTGCTGCATGCCCTCCCGGATGTTCGGATCGAGCGGTTCTGGGTGCCGACTTGGACCATGCGGCCGTACTTGCGCGCGGCCTTGACCATCTGCCGGCCTTCCCAGATGCACCATGTCGGCGGTTTCTCGACATACACGTCCTTGCCCGCCTGGCAGGCCCAGATCGTCTGCAGGGCGTGCCAGTGGTCTTGCGTCGAGAAGCTCACGGCGTCGATGTCCGGATCCTCGAACAGCTTGCGCTGCTCCGTGTACTTCTTGAGCTTCAAGCCTTCGAGATCGGGATAGGTCTTCGCGGCTGCGTCGAGCTTGTTCTGATCGCAATCGCAGATCGCGGCGATCTCGACGTTTTCCGATTCTCTGAGGACCGTCAGGCTGCCGATGTGCGACCGCATGCGGCCGCCCAGGCCGACCAGACCTACGCGGATCCGATCGTTCGCACCGCGGACGTTCATGGCCACGGCGGGCATGGCGAAGGTGGCAATTCCCGCGGCCGTTGTCGACGATTTCAGAAAACTGCGTCGTGTCGTCATCGTAAGACTCCTGGGTTGTGAACTTAGGGAGCAGGTACTGCAAACTTCTGAACAGGAGGAAACGGAGGTAACAGAGAACCAGCCGGCACTCCGTTCTCTCTGTTTCCTCCTGTTCAATGATCTGGACTCGTGCGGTTGCGGCCGAAGGCCGCGTTGGGTTACGGTAGCCGGTAACTGCACAAGTGCGAGCCGCTGGAGAACCAGACGCGGCCATCGAGATAGTCGCCGCCGGCGCCCAGCGGGATGGGCGATTTCGCCAGCAGCTTGATACTCCATTTCTCCGGCTCGATGCGGGCGATCGAGCGTGTGAACAGGGCGTAGACTTCCTGGTTCGGGCCATGCACGAACACGCGCGGACCCTGGTGCGAGACAGTCCCTCCGAAATCGGCGGCGACCGACTGCTGGTGGACCACCTTGCGGCTGGCTGGATCGAAGACGAAGAAGATGGTCCGATCGGCAAAACCCCAGACCAGCTTGTCGGGTCCGAGGCACAGGTCCGTGTAGCCCTGGACGCCCGGAAACACGGGCTCGTGCCACTCGACCTGCTTGGTCGTCTCGTCCAGCAGGTAGAGTTCGGCCTGCTGGGCCTTGCGCTCGCCGCCCGTGCCGGGGCTGGTCGTCGTGCCGCCCAGCAGCTTGCCGCCGGGCAGCGCGACGAGGCTCATCGTCGAGTGCTGCGGGAGGATCTGCTCGTGCGTCAGCAGCACGCGCTCGCCGCCGGACCGATCCCAGAACAGCAGCCCGCCGCCGGTCATGCCATAGGCGGGCGTGCCGCCCACGACGATCGTCCGGCCGTCAGGGTGCGCCAGGAGTTTGGCCGGCCGGATGATCGTGGGCGAGCACTTGGTGAGCATGCGGGGATTGCAGTCCTGGCGGCCTTCCACGGTGTCGACCCACGGTGCGGCCGGATCCCATTCCAAGAGATGGCCACCGGAATACGCACCCACGAAGAAGTGGTCGCCTTGGCGCCCGACCGTGTTCCATTGCCCGAAGGCCGAGTGCCGCACCCACTCGTCGCGGCCCGGATCATAGCTGAAAAATCGCATCGGGAACGCACTGCCGCCGCAGATCGTGTCGTTGGGGGCGGCGGCCACGCCCATCACGTGCGCGCCTTCGCTCTGGCAGTCGAACTGGATCGTCTTCTGGCTCTTGGCCTTGGGATCCTCGACCACGAGGCTCCCTTCAAGCAAGTCGAAGTTCCGCACGCGGCGGCCGTCGGGAAACACTGTGTGGAACAGGCCCTGGCTGCCGGCGATCAGGCGTCGCTCGGTGAACTTCGGCCGCGGGCCGACCGGCGTGGCCTGGCCCTGGTGCAGCACGAGCCAGTTGTCGGGTTTCGAGGAATTGGGTTGCCCGTAAACCTTGCCGTCCGTGCCGGCGAAGACGGTGCCGGAGCCGTGCCCGCGTTCGCTCTCCGGGACGAGCGGGACGGCTTTCCGCGACTCGGGGTCGAAGGCGATGATCTGGCAGGCGGTGCTGCCCACGCCGAGGTAAACCCAGCCGGCGTCGTCGGCGGCGACGGACCGTGGATACTGGGCCCAGTTCTGCTTGTACAGGTGCCCGTAGTCGGTCACCTCTCCCGTCTGCGGATCGAAGCTCGCCAGCCCGCTCTGCGGATACGTGGCCGACCAGATCACGCCCTGCTGGTCCTCCGTCATGCTCATGGCCATCTGCGGGGCCGTCTTGCGGCAGACCGTGAAGGCCCGCTTGGCCGGATCGAACTCCACGAAGTGGCTGCCGAAGTGGCTGTAGAACTTCCCGCGGCTGGACAGGATTGAGGCAAACGGGCTGTCCCCCAAGGGAAAACTGACCGGGTGTACTTCGGCCTGGCCCGCCTCGACGTCGACCGACAGCAGCGCGTAGGACCCGCGGTGATCCATCAGCCACGCCAGGAAGACAGGGCGGCCTTCGCCATCGGCCGTGGCCGCCGCCCCCCGATGGCAACTGCTGGGCGTGGCCACACCGTGGTCCGTGAAACCTTGACCAAGGTCCTTGGATGCCGCCAGCGCCGGATCAGTTTGCAGGCACAGCAGGACCGCAAGCAAGAGGATCAGTCGCATGGGATTCTCCTTTCATTTTGCAGTGCGGCGCCTTGTCGCCGCTTTGGCTTGATGGCGACGCAAAGATCCGCCCGTTGTGTTCCGATTCGTGACGCTGTCTCCTGAACCCAATCCTCAGCAGCGTTACAGGCCGCCGACAGGTACCGCTGACCCGCCTCCGCGAGATCCTGACGCCCCAAGTCGGCGTCAGCCGCACGGCAGACGCCGCCGAGTCCCGCCGACAGCCAAACGGCGAAAAACCCGATCCGCCGACGTCGCGCGACCGCGCTCATGTCAGAAATTCCCAAAGAAAGAAAGCGGCGACGAGTCGCCGCACTCCAAGAAAGATCACCAGCGTTGGGAGTACTGGCCTTTCATGAACGCCAGGCCGTCGCGGGCCAGTTGCTCTTCGCTCTGGTACATCCGCCGCCAGATCTTGGTCGCGGCGACCAGTTCGGGCAGCGCCAAGCCGAAGGCTTCGATCATCAGCCAGCCGTCGTAGCCGACCTCCCGCAGCGTGTCGAAGTTCTCCTTCCAGCGGACGTTGCCCGTGCCGGGCGTGCTGCGGTCGTTTTCCGAGATGTGGACGTGGCACAGCACGGGAGCCACCGCGCGGATCGCGTCCGGAATGTTCTTCTCCTCGATGTGCGTATGGAAGGTGTCGTACATGGCGCGGCAGTTGGGATGATCGACGTCGCGCACGAACCGCGTCAGGTCCGCCATCGTGTTCACGAAGTAGCATTCAAAACGGTTCACGGCCTCCAGACCCAGGACGACGCCAGCCTGGGCGGCGTGCTCCGCCACCGGGCGCATGCTCTCCACGCCCCACTTCCATTCGTCCGCCGTGGGACCGGCGCCGGAGAAGTAGCCGAGGGCCGAATGGAACGGTCCGACCAACGCCGAGGCGCCGGCCGCTTGGGCACAGTCGATCGCCCGCTTGGTGTTCTCGATGCCCTTGGCCCGCACCGCCGGATCGGGACTGATTGGATTGTCGTCCTCGCCGCGGATGGTGACACTGGTTCGCCCCAAACCGAGGTCGTCCAGCCGCTTGCCCCAGGCAGCGTAGTCCAGACTGGTGTTGAACAGCGGCAGTTCGACGCCGTCGTAGCCCATCTTCTTGAGCGATTCCAAAACCGGCAACAGGCCGTCGTGCAACTCACCGGTCCAGAGCAGCATGTTCAAGCCGAATTTCATGGGTGGTCTCCTTGGGGTTGGGGTCAGTGGTCAATTGTCAATTGTCAGTGGTCAATTGTCAGTGGTCAGTGGTCAATTGTCAGTGGTCAGTGGTCGGTGATCAGTGGTCAGTGGTCGGGTCTGCCACCTGGCGGTTCAGGGGGCGGTCAGGAGTTCTTCACGGCGGCGGGCGACGGCGTGTCGGGCGGCCGGCAGGACGATCAGGAACTCGTCCGGCAGCGGCTGCATCTGGACGCGCCGCATCACGAGGTTCAGCCGTGCCAGCAGTTTCGCATCCTCTTGATAGTCGTACAAGAACCGCTCGTCACAAAAACGCGGGATAAACACCGGCCACAGGTCGGACGGCCGGGTGGCCACTTGATTGATCGCATCGCCGACCAAGTTGGGGTCGATCGCGTGGAGCACCTCGTGGTAGGCGTCCAGTTGCTCGGGCGCGGCGGCGATCAGGGCCGCGTCCAGCAGGATTTCGACGAGGATATGGCCCAGAAAGCTGGGGCGAAAGCCATCGTCCTGGGGCAGGACTTTGCGGACCGCGGCCGTCAGCTGGATGCTCAATTCGACAAAGGCCCGCGTCTGGTGGAACCAGCCGTCGTCGTGGTGGTGCTGGACGATGCCGCCAGCCAAATCCGCGATCCGCTGGTCGGGGTGCGACACCAGCGTCTGCGCCGCTTTGGTGCTGACTCGCATCCTGCGGTCCAGCACGGACAGCCAATCCGGCACGGCGGTTCCGGCTGCGAAGTACGGATTGTCGAGGAACGGCCGAGCGTGGGCGAAGTAGTTCATGGGCGCCGCCGCCGGCTCCGGGGTAAACGAGCCCAGGGCAACCGCGTGCAGTTACGGCGTCCCGTTGCGCAGTTGGCCGAGGACGATCGAGGCGTTGTGGCCGCCGAAGCCGAAGCTGTTGCTCATGGCGACCCGGATGTCACGCTCGCGCGGCTCGTTAGGCGTGTAGTCCAGATCGCATTCCGGATCGGGCGTCAGCAGGTTGATGGTGGGCGGTACGACGCCGCGCTGGATGGCTTTGACCGTCACCACCAACTCGATGCCGCCGCTGGCGCCCAGCGTGTGCCCCAGATTGCTCTTGGTGCTGGAGACGCTCAACTTGCGGGCGTGCTCGCCGAAGACGCGTTTCATGGCGTACGTTTCCGCCCGGTCGTTCAGCCACGTGCTGGTGCCGTGGGCGTTGATATAGACCATCTCGGCCGGGTCCAGGCGGGCGTCGCGGAGCGCACTGGTCATGGCCTTGGCGGCGCCCTCGCCCTGCTCGTCGGGCTGCGTGATGTGCCCCCCATCGCCGCTGGCGCCAAAGCCCAGCATTTCGGCATAGATCCGCGCTCCGCGGGCCTTGGCGTGTTCGAGTTCTTCCAGCACCACCAGTCCCGCGCCCTCGGCCAACACGAATCCGTCGCGTTCGGCGTCAAAGGGCCGGCTGGCACGCGACGGGTCGTCGTTCCGCAAGGACAGGGCCTTCATGTTTTGAAAGCCGCTCAGTCCCATCGGCGTCACGGCGGCCTCGGTGCCGCCGGTGATCATGACATCGGCGTCGTCGTATTGGATCGTCTTCAGCGCGTCGCCGATCGCGTTGGTGGCGCTGGCGCAAGCCGTCGCCACGGTGTAGTTCGGCCCCCGCACGCCGTAGTGGATGGAGAGATTGCCGCCGGCGGCATTGAGCATCAGCTTGGGGATCGTCAGCGCCGAAACGCGGTCCGGTCCTTTGCTCAGCAACCGTTCCATCTGGGCTTCGATCTCGTTCAGCCCGCCGATGCCGGATCCCAGAACGACCCCACAGCGGAACGAATCTTCGCGGGCGAAATCCAAGCCCGAGTCCCGCACGGCGTCGATTCCGGCCACCATCGCGAATTGGGTGAAGCGGTCGACCCGCTTGACCTCTTTCTTGTCGATATAATCGCCGGGATCCCAGTCGTAGACATCGCCGCCGAACTTGACCTTGAACTCCGTCGTGTCGAAATGGCGGATCGCGTGGATTCCGCTCTCGCCGCGACACAAGCGTTCGAACAGGTCATCGACCTTCAGACTCAGCGACGTGACGACCCCCAGGCCGGTGACGACAACGCGTCTTTTCATGCGGGTGACTCACACTCTCTCAGGAGGACTGCGCTTCTTCGATGAACTTGATCGCCTGCCCGACCGTCTCGATCTTCTCGGCCGCGTCGTCCGGGATGTTGATGTCAAACTCCTCTTCCAACTCCATGACCAGCTCCACCGTATCCAGCGAATCGGCGCCGAGGTCGTTGATGAAGTGCGTTTCCGGCTTCACTTTCTCTTTGTCGACTCCCAGCTGATCGGCCACAATGTCAATCACTCGTTCGGCAACTGAAGACACTTCTGCATTCCTCCCACTTGGTAGCTAGAACCGCGGGGCCGCACCCCGCGTGGATTTAAGCCTGAACCGAAATCTAATCAAGTCTTCTTCGGGACGTAAACCCCAAGAAGTTAAAGGATTCTGTGAATCTAGGTCAAGAGCGGGTCGGCGTGATAGCATGCCTTTCAGCTCGTCATGCCCCCGTCGACCACCAACACCTGACCGGTGATGTAGGAGGCCGCCGGACTGGCCAAAAACAACACGACCGCCGCAATGTCCTCCGGCTTCCCCAGCCGCTTGGCCGGAATCCGCTTCTTGGCGTCCTCCAGAAGCGTGGGCCCCAGGACCCGCGTCATGTCACTTTCGATGAACCCCGGCGCGATAGCATTGACAGTGACCCGGCGCCCCGCCAATTCGCGGCTCAAACTGCGGGTCAGCCCGATCAAGCCGGCTTTCGTCGCGGCATAGTTCGTCTGACCAGCGTTCCCGATGATCCCGGTGACGCTGGCCATGTTGATGATCCGCCCGTACTTGGCCATCATCATGTGACGCGAGGCCGCCCGCGCGAACAGGAAGGAACCGGTCAGATTCGTCGCAATCACTTCGTCCCACTGCTCGTCCGACATCCGCGGCAACAGCGTGTCGCGCGTGACGCCCGCGTTGTTGACCAGGATATCCAGACGTTTCCATTGCGTGGCGATGCGATCGACCAGGGCGTCCACGGACTTGCGGTCCTGGACGTCGCAGGCGAACGCCTCCACTTGGCCTCCTATCTCCGTGGCCTCGGCCACCGTTTCGGCCAGTTTCTCCGTGTCGCGGGCGATGCAGGCGACCTTGGCGCCGTTGCGAGCCAGCACGATCGCGCTGGCCTTGCCCAGGCCCCGCGAAGCGCCGGTTACGATCGCGACCTGGCCCGCCAGATTCGCCGACAGGCCCAAGGTTGACTGATCCGCCATCCCTCTCCCACTCCTTCCTTGCCATCTTGCCGACAACCGTCAGCGTCACTTGAAAACCGGTCCGACGCCGCTAACTGGCGTACTCCGAACCGATTAGGCGAGAGCCGGTCCTGCGCTGGCCGCTCCCGCCGCCGGGGCCGATCAGCAGGAAACGTTCTCGCAATTGGCCTTGCGGTCGATCCGCTTCAACAGCCCTCGCAGAACGCGTCCCGCCCCGATTTCGTAGAACTGATCGAAGCCCTCGCCCAACAAGTAGCGCATCGAGTCTTCCCAAAGCACCGGCGAGACAACCTGCCGGATCAGCAGTTGCCGCAGTTCCTCCGGGTCCTCGTGCGGCCGCGCGTCGACATTCGAGACGACCGGAATCCGCGGCGTGCGCATCGGCACATCGGCCAGCGCGGCCGCCAAACGCTCGACGGCAGAACCCATGATCGGTGTATGGAACGCACCAGCCACCGCGAGCGGGACGACTTTCATCGCGCCGGCCTGAGTGGCCGCCTCGGCGATCCGCTCACAAGCCGCATTGTGACCGGACACGGCGACGTTGGCCGGACAAAGAAAATTGGCGCACTGTAGGACCTCTCCTTCCCGCCGGACTTCGTCGCACAACCGCTGGACCTGGGCGGGATCCAATCCCAGAATGCTCACCATGCCGCTGGGCGTGCGGTCGGAAGCCTCTTGCATGGCTTGCCCGCGCTGCTGGACCACCCGCAGCCCGTCTTCGAATTCCATCGCGCCGGCAAAAACGATAGCCGTGTACTCGCCCAAACTAAGGCCGGCTGCCGCCGCACAAGCGTCGACTTTCTGGGGTGATTCCTGGCGCAGCAACTCCAAAGCCGCCAAGCTGGTCACAAAGAGCGCCGGCTGGCTGTAAACCGTGGAATCCAAGTCCTCGTCCGGGCCATGGAAGCAGATCTCCGCCAAATCGTAGCCGAGCACCTCGGCCGCACGATCGAACAGCCGTCGAGCCGCTGGCAGCGTCTCGGCCAGCTGCGCGCCCATGCCCACGGTCTGCGCGCCCTGTCCAGGAAACAGAAAGGCGATCTTTGTCAAAGTCCGACCCTCGTCTATTCCTCAGTCGCCTCGACGACAACGCGCCCCATATAGTAGCCGCAGTTGGGGCACACGACATGGGTCGGAACGGCCGCGCTGCACTTCGGACAGAAAGTCAGCTGCTTCGCCTTCTTGTGGTGGTGCGAACGACGCTTGCCCGTCCGCGAATTCGATTGCCTTCTCTTGGGTACTGCCATAAACTCAATCCAACAGAATCACAAAGGTTGGCTGGCATTCGGCCTGCTGAGCGGGCGATTTGACCGCCTGCAGGGAACGTAAAGGATTGCCCGCAAAAGTTTTACCGCCACAGCAAGGCCGTGTGAGCCCATCGCGCCGCCGATCACGCGATCTGGACCACTAAGTCCTGTTTTCCCGTAATCCGGCTCGGCTGTTTCGGAAAACCAAGCATGGTAAGTTGATACCCGATTCGTGTCAACCGCTACCAGCATACCGCCGCTCTGCTAGACTTAGACGAGCGGCAAAGCGGCTGTCTGATACGAACGCTCGTAGCGAAAGGGGCAAACGATGTTGTTTCCCTATGGCAGCGACGCTCCGTTGTACCACATCCCGATCATGACCGGGGTCATGATCTTGCTGAACATCCTCGCCTTTGTTGGCATCGCGGCGCTCGGGCGTCAGATGGACGAGGAGCAGTTCGAGTTCATCGTCAACCAGCTGATCCTCCAATACGGCACATGGAAACCGTGGCAGTGGGTTACGTCGAATTTCATGCATGGCGGGATTATGCACCTGCTGGGAAACATGTTCTGCCTGTGGGGCTTTGGCATCGTGGTCGAGGGCAAGATCGGCTGGTGGCGCTTTCTGCTGGTGTTCTTCGGGATCGGGATTGCACAGAGCGGCGTGGAGCAGACGCTGATGCTGTTTGCCGACGAAGGCGGATCGCTGGGGGCCTCCGCGATCATCTACGGATTGTTGGCGATGTGCGTCGTCTGGGCGCCCGAGAACGAAATGAACTGCTTCCTGATTCTCGGCTTCCGGCCGATCGTGTGCGAGATCAAGCTGTACACGCTGGGCATCGGAGCGCTGCTCATCGAGCTGTTCACAGGCTTCCTGGCGGGAATGTCCATGGGCAGCCAGGTGTTGCACCTGATGGGAGGCGGATTGGGTTTTGGCGTTGGCGTGCTGATGCTGAAAAGGGGCTGGGTGGACTGCGAAGGCTGGGACCTGTTCAGCGTCTGGACGGGAACGCAGAACAAGGCCCGCGAGGAAGAAATGGAGGCGGCGAGAAAAATCGTCAGCGCGGCACAGCAGAAGGTGTTGGACCAGTTGGTGGGTGCCGAAGACAAGAAGGTCGCGGCCCACGAGAGTCTCTTAAGCGCGGACGACCTTTTTCAGACCACCGCATCGCTGACGGAGCCGGTCGATCGCGGCCAGACGCTGGCCAAGATGCGGGAAGCGATTGCCGCCGGCGATCCGCAGACGGCGTACGGTCTGTTCGAACAATTGGCCGACGATCCCTTCGCCACAGATCTGCCGGAGGCCGAGCTGCTGAAGATCATCTCGCTGTTTCAGAAGCAGAAACTCTGGTCCGCGTCGATGCCGGCCATGGTAAAGTACCTACAGAATTTCCAGGCGAAGGAGCCGCAGATCCGCGTGCTGCTGGCGAAAATCCTGGTGCAGGTGGAGAAACGGCCTGGGCAAGCGCTGGCCGTGCTGGAGAAGTTGAACGAGTCCCAGCTCAAGGCCGAAGATCGACAAGCCGTGGCGCAGTTGCGATCTCGCGCCGAGCACCTGCAGGCCGAGCAGCCGGACGCGATGGAAATGCTGGAAGACTGGTGAGCCTCGTTCGAGAAAACAGTGTCGTCTTTCCATTCGCGAAAGAACGTCCTTTCGCGGAGCGAAAGGCGACAGCCTGACTTCTCCCGTACCGTTGAGGGAGCAACCGCATGTTCGGTTTTTTCCAATCGACTCGTCCATCGCGATGGCCCGTCGCTTGGGTCGGCCGAGCGTTGCTGGCCTTCCTGGTTTGGCTTCTGGGAGCACCCTCGATGCCGGCACAGGATCCGGCGGCGGGCGGCGGTCCGACGGCGCCGGCAGTCAAATTGGACGAAGTGGATAACGCAGCGCGTGCCCATCTGGAACGATTCCAGCGGTATCTGGCCGATGGACAGGGAGGCGAGGCCGTCGAGGCGTTGCGCAATTTAATGGACGCCGGCGGCGAGCGGCTGATCGCGCTGCCGGCCGCGACGGCCGACGGTGGCGGCCTCTTCGTCCGCTTCGTCCCGTTCCGCCAGTACTGCCAGTGGCGCTTGGCGGCCCTGGCCAGCGAGGCGCCGCAGACTCTGGAACTGTACCGGCAACGTGTCGATCCATTGGCCGCGGCCTGGCTCAAGCAGGCCGTCGCCGAACGCGATCCGGAGCGGCTGCGGCAAATCGTGGATCGCTTCTTCATGAGCCGCAGCGGCGACGAGGCCCTGCTGCAACTGGGCGAAATCGAGTTGGAGCAAGGCCACTTGACGCAGGCGCGGTACGCCTGGGAGCGATTGAGCCCGCAGCTGCGGACGCCCGCGGCGCCCAGTCCGTTTCTGCACGGCTTTCCCGGAAGCCCGCTGGGCTTGTCGCTTCGTGATGAGGAAGTCGCCCGCCACTGGGAAGCCCTCCAGCCGCTGCTGACGGAGCCGGCAGGCCAGCCGTCCTGGTTGGCGTATCCCGACACCGATCTGGATCTGGGCGCCGTCCGGGCACGGCTGGCGCTGGTCTCGATTCTCGAAGGTTCGCCCCAACGGGCGCAGCGGGAGTTGGCGCTGCTCGGCCGACTGGACGCGGACGCCCAGGGATCGCTGGGCGGCAAGTCGGGGCGGTACGTCGAGTTGCTGACCGAACTTCTGACGGCCAGTCGAACGTGGCCCTCGCCGCCCCAGACCGTTGACTGGACCACCTTCGGCGGCGACGCCGCGCGTGGCAAAGCAGCCGGCGCCGGCGTCGATCCAGCGCTGCAGAAGGTCTGGTCCGTGCCGCTGCCGCGCCGCACGGCCGGCGGCGAGTTCGACCCCGGCTTGCCATCCGCCCCCGGCTCGCCGGAGGGATCGCTGTGCTACCATCCGCTCGTTCGCGGATCGTCGGTCCTGGTCGTCACGGGCGACACGATCGACGACGTACACGGCTACGACCTCGACACCGGCCGTCCGTTGTGGCTGGAGACTTCGCTGCCGCCGGAGATCGTCGCCGCCGCGCAGGGTTCCGGCCGAGCGCGCAGCGCAGCCGGTGGTCATGTGGGGATTCCGAAATACACGCTGACCGTGGACGGAGATCGGCTGTACGTCAAGCTGGGCCCCCAGGCAACGGCGGCTCCCATGTCCGATCGCCGCGAGGCAAGGCCGTTGGGCTATTTGGCCGCGTTGGACCTGCAGGCGGAAAAAAAGCGGCTCTTCGAGATCCACTTGGATCGGTCTCCGTGGGGAGCCGGTTGGGCGATCGAAGGCGTGCCGCTGGCCGCCGACGGCCGGTTGTACGTCGCCCTGCGGCAACGGGACAGCGTCCGCACCCAGACGCACATGGCGGCCTTTGACGCCAAACGCGGCGAACTCGTCTGGCAGCGGTTCGTCGCAGCTGCCGAAACCCTCGGCGGGGGCCAGTCGGTCGAGCACACCCACAACTTGCTGGCGTTGGACGAGGGCATCCTGTACCACAACACGAACCTCGGTGTCGTGGCCGCGGTGCGCGCCCGTGACGGTCAAGTACAGTGGATCACGCGCTACCCGCAAATCCGGGCGGACGAGTCGCCGGCCGACGGCGCGCCGCCGTCACGCGCCGGCGATCCGACGCCCTGCCTGATCCACCAGGGGCTGGTGCTGGCCGCTCCGTCGGACAGCGACCGCGTGTTCGCGCTCGACGCCGCTACCGGCTTGCTGCTCTGGGAAACCGAGCCCGAAGCGGCCAGCGACGTCCGGTATTTGCTCGGCGTGGGCGGCGGAAACTTGATCGCCAGCGGCCGGCGCCTGTACTGGATCGACGCGGAAACCGGGACGATCGCCGCCCGTTTTCCCGCCGGCGTGGACCAGGCCCTGAGCGGGCACGGCCGGGGCATCCTGGCCGGCGGACAGGTCTACTGGCCGACGCGCGACCGCATCTACGTCTTCGACCAGGGCGGCCCCCGGCAGACGCGGCAACCCATCGATTTGGCGCCGCTGGGTCTGACCGGCGGAAACCTGCTGATCGCCCGTGACACGTTGCTGATCGCAGCCGCCGATCGCCTGTCGGCGCTCCACGTGTCCGGGGCCCAAGTTACCCAGCGACCCGATCAGCCGTAGACACGGCGCCTGCGGTCAAGGTAAAGTCTGGTTTAAGGCGACTGATGACTGAGCCCAATGTCAACCAGCCGGGGACGGAATGCCGCATGTCTGACAACGACTTACAGGCCGTAGAAAAGCTGCACGAGGCGTATCGCCAGATCACCCGCGAATTGGACAAAGTGATCGTCGGCCAGCGGGAAGTCATCGAGCAACTGCTGATCGCCATGTTCGCCCGCGGGCACTGCCTGCTGGTCGGCGTGCCGGGCCTGGCCAAAACGCTGCTGATTCGCAGCGTGGCGGACGCCTTGTCGCTGGAGTTCAATCGCATCCAATTCACGCCGGACTTGATGCCCTCCGACATCACGGGTACGGAGGTGATCCAGCAGGACAAAACCACGGGCGAGCGGCAACTGCGGTTCGTGCCCGGGCCGGTGTTTGCCAACATCGTGCTGGCGGACGAAGTGAATCGGACGCCGCCCAAGACCCAGGCCGCTTTGCTGGAGGCGATGCAGGAGCACCAGGTCACGGCCGGCGGCCAACGGCACAAACTGCCGCAGCCGTTCTTTGTGCTGGCCACGCAGAACCCCATCGAGCAGGAAGGCACCTATCCGCTGCCCGAAGCGCAACTGGACCGCTTCATGTTCAACGTGTTGGTCGACTATCCCGACGAAAACGACGAACTGGAGATCGTCAAACGGACGACGGCGGACCTGGAGGCGAAGGTCACCCCGACACTCAACGCCCAGGAGATCTCGCAATTGACGCGGATCGTCCGCCGCGTGCCGATCGCCGACCACATCGCCCGCTACGCACTGCAGCTGGCGCGGCTGACGCGTCACCAACTGCCCGAAGCGCCGGATTTCGTCCGCCAGTACGTGATGTGGGGCGCCGGCCCGCGAGCCAGCCAGTACCTGGTGCTGGGCGCCAAGGCCCGCGCGATCCTGCAAGGCCGCTACTACGTCAGTCAGGAGGACGTCCGCTGCGTCGCCCTGCCGGTGCTCCGGCACCGCATCAAGACCAACTTCAACGCCGACGCGGAGGGCGTGTCGACCGACGACCTCGTCCGCCGCTTGATCGAGTTCGTCCCCCGAGTCATCGAAGAGCCGCCGCATGACCGAACCGCCCGCCGCCGGGAACCAGGCCCCGACGTCTTTAGACCCGCAGACGCTGGCCAAGCTTAAGGGCCTGACCCTGCGGGCCCGGCACATCGTCGAAGGCTATGTCTCCGGGCTGCACCGCAGTCCTTACCACGGCTTCTCCATCGAGTTTGCCGAGCACCGGGAGTACGCGCCGGGCGACGACTTGCGCTACCTGGACTGGAAAGTCTTCGGACGCACGGACAAGTACTATCTGAAGCAGTACGAGGACGAGACGAACCTGATCTGTTACCTGGTGCTGGACGTCAGCGAAAGCATGCGTTACCGAGGCCCCGAGAGCCCGTTGTCGAAGTTCGAGTACGCGCAGTGCATCGCCGCCGCCATGGCCTGGCTGGTGCTCCAGCAGCAGGACGCCGTGGGTCTGGTCACCTTCGACGACGAAATCCGGGCCAACGTCAGCCCGTCCAGCAGCGCCGCGCATCTGCGGCAATTGCTGCAAGTGATGGAGTCCGCCGAGGTGCGGGCCAAGACCGCGGCTGGCCCCATCTTTCACGATTTGGCCGAACGCTTTCACAAGCGGGGCGTGGTGTTCGTCCTCAGCGACCTGTTCGACGACGTGCCGGCGATGATGGCCGGATTGAAACACTTCCGGCATCGCCGCCACGACGTGATCCTGTTCCACGTCTTGGATGCGGCCGAGCTGGACTTTCCCTTCCGCAGCCCGACGTTGTTCAAGGGTCTGGAGCACATGCCGCAGGTGGTGGCGGATCCGCGCTCGCTGCGCAAAGCCTACCTGCGGGAGCTGGCGACGTACCAACAAGACCTGCAGCGCGGCTGCCGCAGTCAAGGCATGGATTACCAACTGGTCCGCACCGACCAGCCCCTGGACGCCGTGCTGTCGGCGTACCTGGGGCAACGGATGGCGCAGGTCAAGTGATGCCGGCACGGATGTTCGTCACGCGACGCTTGGCACCTGTCCAAGAACAAGTCCGCGGGTTGGCGAGTAGGATGGGCATTCCTGCCCGTCAGATGGCGTCGGACAGGAATGTCCAACCTACGAAGTTGTTCCCGGACAGGTGCTCGAAGTCGAGCGGGATGAAGACCTGTCTCAGAAAGCCTCTCCTCACGGCCAACAGGCTTCCCGCCTCGCGGCCTTGCTCCCGGCCTTGCGCCCGGCCCTGCTCGCGGCCTTGCTCGCGGCCCTGCCGATGGCCTTCTTCGAAGCCTTCTTCCCGCGCCATGCGTTCGATAGCGGTCACGTAGGGCATTTTGCGTTCCTCCTCAAAGCGATGGATTTCTTCCTGGAACTGCTGCTCCAATTCACGGGGCAACTCCAGCAACCAGTCGATGACCCGAAACGGTTGCCGAATTGCCTCGGCCGTCAATCCTCGGTCGAAGAGGCTCTTCACCAAGCGGATCTTGCAGGTCCGCCGTTCTTTAACCGATCATGGCCTTGTGGCCCCAGGTGAAGTGACGGCGCTGGCGCCCGTTGCCGGGGCGGGTTCGAGCGCGATCGTCGCCTGGTTCAGGTAGCTGCACGTACACCAGCTGGCCGCGTCGGCCAGCAGCACCAGACCGCCCGCCGGGATGGCGTTGATCCAACATCCCGGCCGGATGCCGCCGTAGTTCTCCGTCTTCTGTGTGCCTTCCAGATCGTAGTAGCCGAGCGTCGCGGAACGATAGACCAGCAAACGCTGCGATCCCGCCAGGATCCCGCAGCCGTAGGACCGGGCGAACTCGAACGGCAGCGGCTTGCCCGTCAGCAGATCGAACTTCTCCGGCTCGGCATAGATCGCGCCGCCGATCAAGACCGGCCGCGCACGGTACTTGCCCTCCGCGTCCCACAACCGCGCGCCGTCCGACGTGCGGAAGCCGGCCAGACGCCCGCCTCGTTCCGAGGCCAGGCTGAACCGGGTCGCCTGGTAGGACATCAGGAGCACGCCGTGTGGCTCGCTGACCGCCAGCAGCGTGCCGAAGATGTCGCGCCCGTCCTCCCACAAGATTTGGCCGGTTTGCGCGTCCAGGCAGACCAGCCGGCCCGTGGGATGCGCGGTGCTCGCCTTTGCCGCATCGCTCACCGGCCGGTCGCCTTCCGCCAGCGGCCGGTCGATCAGGTACACGCGGCCCGGCGTCAACGCGATCGCGTTGTGGCGGATGGAATGCTGAGGCTTGAAGCTCCACAGCTGCCGGCCGGTGCGGGCATCGAGAGCAAACAGCAGCACCGATTCGCTCAGCAGACTGGTCATGTCCAGCTTGCCGCGATACGCGCTCCAGGACTCCGTGACCACGTGCCGCTGGTCCGCCACGGAGCCGAACAGGACGCCGTCCTGCCAGGCGATGTATCCCCAGCGGCCGGGCTGGCCGTCGGGCGCGGCCGGAGCCGGGAGTTCCGCCACCTGGCTGCCCGTCTTCACGTCCAGGCTCAAGCACCGGTCGCCCGTGTGCACAAACAAACGGTCGCCGCCCAGGCACAGATTGCTGCCGGTGGCGGCCACGCCGGTCAAATGGTCCTGGTGATACGCCGCCAGCATCTTCGGCAGCGGAACTTGCCAAAGGACGGCCCCGTTGTAGACGTTCACGGCGCGGAGTGCGTCGAGCCCCGCCACGAACATCCGTCCGTCGCCCACCAGCGGCGCCGGGCCTCGGCCGTGCCGGCTGGGCATGAGCAGGTCCGTATCGCGGAACCAGCGCATCTGCAAGGGGCCTTTCAGGCGGGCGTCGTCCGAGCAGACGGTATTGGCCGGTCCGGCGTACTGGTGCGTCCAACTGCCGGCACCGGCCAAAGGTCCGCGCGCGGATTGCCGCAGAGCGCCGGGGCGTCCGAGGCAGACGACTCCGCCGTGCGGACGCGCGAGTTCTGCCAGCGTTCCTTCCGGCAGCGTCTCGGCCCCATCGAGCACGCTGCGGCCGGATACGACCAGATCGGCGACTCCCTGCGGGTACGGCAGCGCCGCGGGTTCGGCCTGATGCACCGCCACTCGTGCGCCGTACACTCCGGCGGCGTCCAGCATCTGACGGGCGGCGGCAACCTGGGCCGGGTCCGCATCGAAAGCGCAGATCCGCAGCTTCGTCCGCCGCGCGAGTTCCAGGGCCAGCCGGCCATCGCCGCAGGCCAAGTCCAGGCAGTACCCCTGCGTCACGCCGGTCCGCTGTACGATCTCCTCCGCCGCCTTGGCAAACACCGATTCGCCGCCCGCCGCGGCAGGCGGCGCGGCCGCGAGTTCCACCGGCGGCGTCTCGCCGCTGCCGAAGCAGTAGATGCGTCCGCGATCGGTGCTGACCAACAACCGCCCGTCGGCAACAGCCAAGGCGTAGACCGTCCCCGACACGCTCGCCTGCCAACGGGCCTCGCCCGTCGAGATCTGCCACGCCGTCACCACGTCCGGGCCGCCTGCGATCGCCCACTCGCCCGCCGCGATCAGCGACGTCGCGGATCCGCCGGGCAACTCCACGCTCCAGGCCGGCTTCGCCAAGACCTTGGTCGTTTTCTTCGCCCCTTTGCGATCGACGATTTCGTTGTGGACGATCAGCCGCTGGCGGTCCAGCGCGAACAGAGTGCCGTCTTTCGCACACACCACCCACTGCGGATGCGCGGCGATCTGCACGCCTGCCGTATAGCTGTGCGTGATCCGGGGACTCGGTCCCCGCGACTGCGTTCCCAGAACCTGCTGCAAAGTCCCGTCGGCCGTGGCGAACAGCGTGCCGCCGTTGACAAAGAACCGATCGAAGGCCGCGGCTTCCGAACCGCCGGCTCCGCGATTGGCTTGCAGATGGAAATAGCGGAACGTCCCGTCAGCCCGGTTGAAGACGGCGGGCACGGCCCGTCCCGTGGGCACGATCAGAGCGTCGCCGGCGACGACCAGGTTTCCTTGCGCCGAGGCCCCACTCACGGCACGGGCGCCTCCGTGCGGCTGATCCATCTCCATGCCGCCGGACGAATCGTTGCACCACACAGGTTTTCCGGTGGCCGCGTCCAGGGCGTGCAAGAAAATACCCTCGGAAGGCCAGATCCCGGCGCCGAAGTAGACCATGCCGTCCGCGACCGCCGGGCCGCCCCGCGCCGGCCAGCGCGAGATCGCCCGGTCGTTGCCCAAGACCAGTTCGTTCCGCGGCCCGCCGCGGAACGTCCACCGCACGCGGCCGTCGGCCGCGTCCAGGCAATACAGCAAGCCGTCGTCGCTGGCGACGAACACCCGGTCCTGCCACACCGCCGGGGCAAACCGCACCGGACCGTCGGTGAACGCCGTCCATACGACCTTCCCCGTCGCCGCGTCCCGCGCGACCACTTTGTCGTCCGCCGAGGTGCCGTAGTACACTCGCCCACCAGCAGCGACGACATGGTGCGCCCAGTCGTACGGCATCCGCTCGATACTGGCCCACGCCGGCGCCGGCGGATGCAACTCGCTCGCCGTCCACCGCAGCGACAGCGCCGCCGGAAGTTGCTCGGCCGTATACCCGCTCCGCGCCGCATCCGCCCGGTCGCAGGGCCAATCCGCACCACGGCCCTGGATCAGAGGAATCAACATCAAGGCAACTACGAGAAGGGATGATAGATTTCGCATTGGAACACCCAATAGAAGACAGGATTTCCGCCACCGGGGCTGAGTTTATCCAGGAAGGACGGTTGACGCAAGAAGGCCGGCAGTGGGGCAGTGGCCGCGTGGCCATGACGCCGAGGACGGGCGACCACGAGCCACGCGGAGACGACAATCAGGAAACGAATCATCGGCGTTTCATGCCGTCGTCTTCCGGCCTCTTGGGCTACCTCCGAGTGGCTCCGGCATCGGGGCTGCTTGCCCGGACGACTTCAACTCGTCGGGGAACTCTGCGCCTGATGCCGTCCTCGATCTGCAAGCCTGCTGATCCTGGGCGATGGGAAGTCCCACTTGCGGGCGTTGACTTCGCGAATCGAATCTCTGGCGTCGAGGTAGAGCACAAAGGCGATGAACGCCGCAAGAAGAACGGGAATCGAGTAGAACGCAAGGAAGTTCACAAAGAGCAGTCCGACGCCCATCGCGGCCAGCCCGACCGCCATTGCCAATCGGAAACGCTTCCAGCGTGTGATTCGTTGGGCAAGTGCTAGGTTCAAGTGGCGAGCCGCCTCCGCGGGCGACCTATTCTGGAATTCCGACTTCTCCATTGCTCTCTTCCTTGTCCAAGCTTCAATCAAGGTCCGGAAAACTCGCCACCTTCGGCAGTCCCAGTACCACCTGGCGACGTAGAATGCCAGAGGCAGAATGACTGCGGTGACAGCAGCAGGGAAGATCGCCTGCATCCACGCTAGCAGTATTTCCGCATCCAACTGGTTGCCCCCTCGCCTCCTGAAGCCCAATCCGCCGTGGAACTCTCCGCACGATCGAGCCCGGCTAACGTTGATGCCCATTGACACGCGCAACCGATTATAGACGCCACTTCAAGTGGCCAACAACAGCACTTGCGGCCTGTTGAAGAGCGGGGCGACCTAGAGGCAAAAACGTCCGTCCGCCTCGAACGCCGCAACCTGACCGACAAAGCCCGCCGCCAGGGCACTGCTAGCTGACGCCGAACAGGCGACCAGCGATGGCTGAGCATCGCGACTGATTACATCGAGGAAGTCCCAGCCGCTCCAACACGCCCCACCTGCGGGGATCAGTCGACGCAGATTCCGTAGTGCTGCTTCATCCGGTCCATTACGGTCGCATGATTCTGGGCTAGGGTGTCCGGCGTCCATTCCGTGTACGTATTCAAGACGCGCAGGGAGTTTGGGCAAGTGTCTATGTTCCGCTCGAAGTATCTCTGCACCTTCTTCCCAAAGTCCAGTCGGCCTTGTGACGAGTTCTTACGGCACGTGATTACCACGAGATTGCCCAGCTTGTTTGTCCACTCTTCGCGCTGGTCAGCCGCAAAGTCTTTCACCCACTGGCTGTCATCAGCGGGGTCTTGGGGAAGAATGTGCTCTATCGAGACGGTCTCAAAGTGCATTCGCTGGGCGTGGTTTTGGTACAGGTAATCCAGTTTTAAGACCACGTACTTGGCAAATCGCCTGCCGTACACCGGCCCGTCCAATGTACGAAAGAATGCGCTCGTGTCGAAGGCGAAGCCGCTGCTTGAGAGTACTTCGTCTGGCGAGGCCGCAGCGTCGATGGCCTGGATGATCGCATTCATCGCACCGATGCGATCGGTGGGAGTCTGGCCAGCGAGCCAGTCAGCCGAGAACTTGTTGTCCAACCTTCTTAAGAATTCGGTCAGCCGGTTTGCCTTGAAGCGATCGTAGTACCGCAGTAGAGGCGGGACCCAGTCAGTTGCGGGCAGCCCGATGGTCACGAGGCGAACCAAGTTATCGAATTCCCAACTGCCCGTGTCGTCGAAGTTTTGGCCGTTCAACAGCTGTTTGTAGTGCTTCAGATATCGCTCGATCAGCACGAACGTATCTTTCCCTTTCTTCAGCAGCACGGGCTTGACTTTGCCGGTAGCCTTGTCGCGTTCTTTAGGGTAGTAGATCTTGTCCTCAAATTCCTGCAGCAGGCTGAGTCGTGCCTTGTCCTTAACCAGGATTGTGCGAACGTGCCCAAGAAAACGGTCGAATTCATCGCCAAGTTCACCTTCGGCTTCTTCCCAGAGACGGGCGTAGCGAGCCTTGTCGATTTCACTCTCAAGGGCGCCGAGGTTCTGCGACTTCAGAATGTCGCTGTTCCGCAGCGGGATTCCACGAGCATTGAGAATCGTGAACAAACGAAAAGCGTCTTCGAGGTCCTCCGTCGCAACGTAGATCAGCAGCACCTTGTTCAGCAGAAATGAAAAGAACTCCTCAATCTCGATGGGGCAATCGTCGGACTCAAAGAACGCACGGAGCGTCCTGACTGCCGCTGCCATGTTCCGGACCGTTAGATCCCGAGCCTCGTCGCCTAATTCCAACAGATCCTTTCCTCGTTCCGTTCCGCCTTCAGTGATAATGAACTCGTCGATGAACGCTTTGGCCTCCTCGCGGATCTCAAACCGCAGCCGAACTCGCTCGGGGATGTTCCTGAACATTCTGGCCTGCTGGTAAAGGCATTCCTGGCATGTGGTCCTGAGTTCCTGGTTGTCAGACAGATCACGCAGCACAGCCATCAGCAAAAGCAGGGTTGTCATCCGTTGTTGGCCGTCAAGAAGGTCATTCTCTTCAAACGGCTGTCCCTTCTCGGGACTCGGTGGCTTGATCTGGTAGACAAATGACCCAAGGAAATACTCGTTGTCTGGCTTGTTTTTCGCTGCGAATGAGACGTCGTCGAGTAGGTCGTGGATTTCCTCATAGCCCCAGACAAATGGCCGCTGATAGCCGGGGATGTTGAACCACTTCTCGAAGACATCCTTGACAAGGATCTTCTCGCTCTTGATCTCGTTGCTCGATGACATCGTCACGTCCAAAGCTGGTCGTTTTGGTCGCGCCCGATCCCAAAATCCCAAAATGGAAGTCGGGCAGCCACTGGAATACTAATACGAATTGTGATCCTCCGGCGCTTTTGATGCAACTGCTCAGCCGCCCATTTCTTGAGGCTGTTCAACCTCTGCTTCGCCTCTGCCGCAGTTGCGGTCGACCGCGCTCGGCCATTTCGAGTACTCAGGTGCCATGATTGAGCAGAATTCCGCCCGCAGCGTCGTGCCGGGGCACAGCAGGGCCGTCCTTGGCCAATCCAAGGACCGGACCCGGAAGATTCCAAGCCGATGCGGCTGGAATTGTGTCGTGATCGCCAGGATAGTCACCCGGATCGGACGGTCGCGTCGCCATCTTCGGTGCTATCGGCGACGAAAGGCCGCAACGACGGAAGGCTGAAACCGCGAAGATTTTGCTGGCGATTGGCGGGGCCATCGACGGCTGGCGTCCCAGCCGCGTTCTGTGGACCTGGACCACGTCTATCGCCTCAAACATGTCACCCTGTGGCAGCGGACGTGAGCGTCCTGTACGATTTGGGCGCGGGCGAATCCGGCGGCCGGTCGCGGTTGCGTCCTGGCCACGTGGGATGCTCGGAATTCTCCCGGACCCCGTAATTTCTCTTTTAACCACAGGAGCCGTCATGTTTGTTCACTCGAATCCGCTACGGATGACACGTTTGCTCCGGCTTGCCGTCCTGGCTGCTGCCACCCTGGGCCTGACGGGGATGTCCGGATCGTGGGCCGCCGAGGAGACGAAGCAGCCTTTCTTTGCCTATCGCTCGTTCTGGCCCGAGTTCGGGGCGATGAAACAATTCAAGGATGCGGGCGTCGACACCGTCTGCATCTTTGCCGCCAACACCGACAAATCGCTGGGGCAGCCGTATTCCAAGTACCCGCCGGTCTGGCGCTGGTTTGGCAAGTACGATTTCGAGTCGCTGAACAAACAGTACGACGACGTGCTGGCGGTGAACCCGAACGCGGACTTCATCTGCATGATCGATCTAAACACGCCGATCTGGCTCCAGCGGCAACTGGCCCTGCGGGGACACAGCGCGGAGTGCGAGAGCTTCACGATGCTGAGCTGCGCCTGCGCCAATCCGGCCTGGCGCAAGGCGACGGGCGAGTACTTGGAGGCGGTCGTCAAACACATGGAGGCGCGGTACGGCGACCGCATTCGAGCCTATCTGCTGGCCTGCGGCCAGACCGACGAGTGGATGGACTACAGCCGCGGCGTCGCCGGGCGCACGAAGACGCAGGCGTGGAAGACCTGGCTGCAGGCGCATGGCAAACCGGAAGTACCGGTGCCCGCCTTGGAACGTCTCGACCGCGCCTCGTTCGACAACCTGATCCGCGATCCCGCCACGGAGCAGGATGTGGTGGACTACGCACAGTTCACCGGCGACGTGATTGCGGACACGGTGCTGGAGTTCGCCGCCAAGACCCGAGCCCTGATCCCGAAGCAGCGTCAGATCGGCATGTTCTTCGGGTATCTGCTCGAGTTGACCCACTCGCGCATGGTCTGGGCGGGGCACCTGGAGTACGAGCGGCTGTACCGTTCGCCCGACATCGACTTCTTCGTCAGCCCCGGCACCTATGGCGACCGACCGATGGGCGGCGGCAGCGGCTTCATGGTGCCCAACGGGACTCGCCGCCTGAACCACAAGGGCTTTCTGCACGAGATCGACCACCGCACGCCGACCTACAACGTCAAGCTGGACGAGTTCGTGTCGATCGGCTGGATGGTGCCCTGGAAAGACCAAGCGGAGACCACGGCCGGACTGAAACGCGAGTTCGCCCTGGCGATCGTCAACCAAGCCTCGTTGTGGTGCTTCGACATGTGGGGCGGGGTGTTTCAGACCCCGGAAACGATGAAGCTGGTTGCCCAGGCCAAGAAGCTGTGGGACCAGTATGCCGCCACGCCCGCAAAGAGCCGCGCGGAAGTAGCGCTGGTGGTAGATCCGTACAGCGCGCGATATCTGAACGATCAGCACGCCGCCATCCCGCAGATCTATCAGGGCACGCGGAACAAACTGAATCGTCTCGGCGCGCCGTTCGAGGTTTTTTCGTTCAACGACCTGCCGCAGGTTGATCTGCAGCCGTACCGGTTGTTGGTGTTCCCGGGGCTGTTCGTCGTCACGCCGGAGAAGATGGAGGTGCTCGAGAAGTATGTGTTCCGCCACGACCGCACGGTGCTCTTCGCCTTTGCGCCCGGCATCTGCGACGGCCAGAATCTGGACGCGGAGCGTGTGCAAGCCCTGACCGGTGCCGCGTTCAAGAGGCCCGGCGTCAGTACGGTACAACGGGACGGCTGGAAAGCGGTCTACGTGCCAGGCTACGAGGACCTCACGCCGCAAGTGCTGCGACAGGCCGCGCTGGACGCCGGCGTGACGATCATCTGTCAGGACCCGGTACCGGTTTACGCCAACGATCGTCTGGTGGCGATCCACGTGGCGCAGGGCGGCGAGAAGGAAATCACGCTGCCTGCTGACTGCCGTCAGGTGCGGGAACTCTTCACCGGTCAAGCGATCCCAGTCCAGCAGCGGCGTTTCTCGTACACGTTCCAGACTCCCGATACGGCGTTGTTCGAACTGCTGCCGTGAAATGTCGCTCCTTGTACTCAGACAGCCCGTGGGAGGAGCGGGTGCGGATCACCACGGTTCTCTCCACGACGGATCGGGCTTTTACGGGCTGCGGTTGGGGATCGCGGCGGTCCCCTGTCCGACGACACGTGAGCGGTACGGCGCTAGCCGCCTGTTTTGCGGCCGAACGGGAACCGGGGACTAGCGCCCGTCCGCTCATCTGTTTCTCGAACCGTACTCACGATTTCTTCGCGGGCGGCTCGAACTGCAGCCGGAACTTGCGGACGGTGGTCTGGCGGCCCTGGCTGTTCTCGACTTCGACCGTCACGGTGCCCTCCCGCGAGGGCGGCGTCTCTTGGACCACCAGGCCGTCGGCCGCGACGGGGACCTCGCGGCCATTGATCTTGAGTTTGGCGCCTGGCTCAACCCAGCCGTGGACGTCGATGCTGCAATTGTTCGCGACGAGCGAGTGCTCCGGCGGGTTGGTCTGGATGATCATGCGCGGCGAGGTGTCCAGGCCGATGATCTCTTCGATCGCCTGACGCCGGGCGGCATACAGCACATCGGGATTGCGGTCGAAGTCGGTGTAGGTCCGCACCACCTGCGACGCAATCTCGACTCCGCGCCGCGACGGCTGGATCAAGTCGGCCACGCGCGGAGGCAGGGTCGCCTTGATCTCCGCCGTCTTGCTTTCCAGCAGCCAGAGGCATTCGTAGTCCTGGATGCCGTTGCGCATCTGCTCCCAGCGCAGCGAATCGAGCAGGCCATCTTGCTTTGGATACACGTGCCAGCCGTCGCCACGGTGTTCGCCGGGCGCGTTGAAGGGGTCTTTCGTCCAGGCGTTGAACCCCCAGTGCAAATAGCCTTTCAGGCCGTAGCGGTAGTTCAGCCAGTGCAGCAGTCGCGAGTCGATCAACGGCACGTCTGCCGTCTTGTTGGGCAACGAGCCGGCTTGGAAGATGCCCACGGTGTACAGCCACATTTCGTTGCCCAGGCGTTGGGCTTCCTCGTACGCGGCTTGCCAGGTGGCCAGATGGTCGAGCTTGGGCACCCAGATTTCCAGCCGGTCCAGGCAATGCGGCGTCTCAATCGCATCCGCCCGCCGCAACTCCGGCGCGTGCCGGTGGACGAAATCGGAAGCCTCGCGCCAGACCATGACGTTGTGATCGGCCGGCTCGTCGCAGATGTGGAAGATTGTCTTGTCGAGCCACTCCTTCTGACGCAGGTGCTCGACGAAGGCCGGCAGGAACTGGGGCAGGTATTCCTCGCCGGACAGCTTCTGGCTCTTGCCGGTCGCTTCGGCTTTCACAGGGAAACTCGAGAGGCGAATCTCCCGGCTCGACCAACCGCCTTCCCCGTGCTGGGCGACGAACCCCGTTTCCAACAAACTCATGCGCCCGGTGTCCCAGAAGACCTGCGCCCAGCGGTCAAACTCGGTGAAGTCGAAGTCGAGTTTGCCGTCGGCGGCGCGCGTGGCACGGACCAGACTCAGGCTCACCCGAAACACGTTCTGCCGGTGTTCGGCCATGTTCTGTGCATACAGCCGCAGCATGGGAAAGAACCGCTCCGACTCGATGGACTCAATGCCGTGATGCTGCCTGAACTGGTTGGTGGAAAACCACTCGGTGACCATCAAGTGCCGCTCGTCCGGGAGCGTGAGCGGATAGACGGTGAGGACCAGCGGCAACGAAACTTGCGCCGGGCCGCTCGTCACGGTGACCGTGGCGTGGTACTCGCCGGGCGCCGCGTCGCGCGGAACCGCGATGGTCCAGTAGACGGCCTTCAGAGCGCCTTTGGCCAGCGAGCATTCACGCGCCTCGCCCAGACAATCGGGAAACCGGGCCGGCGCGGCGCGGACCAGATCGTTCGGGTTGACCTTCGGCGTGTTTTTCTCGATGAAGATGCTCTCGACGAAGTTCCACCGCACGTTCTCCGCCGGAATCGTCGCCGCCGAATCCGCCTGCTTCAGCGGGCCGACCGACACCGTGACGCCGCTCAGCGCATCGTGTGCCTGCACGACGCACTGCGCCGAGACGATCTCGTTGCGCAGAGCGAAGACGCGCATCTCCGCCAGCCGCGTGTCGGCGTTTCCGACCCCGTCTTCGAACACGCGAACGGCGTCGCTCGTGGCAAACACTTCCAGCGGCTGCGAGGCGGCATGCGCAGGGGCCGCCCACCAGCAGACCGCCCAGGCCAACGAGACGGCAAACACGAAACAAAGCCGACGCAAGGTGAGCATTTCAGATTTCTCCTGCCAGGGAAACGCCAGGGCGGATTGGGAACGATCCAACACGGCCCGCGGCGTGTTCACGGAAGACTCGTGTGCAAGCAAGCATAACGCAAGCCAGGGGCAGCAACAATCGGCTGCCAACGCCAGCGCGGCGGACTCGGCCATCGCCGGGGGCAGTTGCTTGCACCAAACAGGTTCTTGCCGGTTTCCCCCGACCTTCACGATGTCACGGCTTTGACGAGTGAAATGGGGACAGGTCCCCTGCAATTCAGACGTTAGCGGCCCTGCGGCGCTGGCTGCGTAGGACGGCGTCAGACGCGTGCGGACAGCCCCGGACGAGGAAAGTCCCGTTCTGCCGCTACGGGCGCCGGCGTGGGCATTCTCGCGTCGGTGACGCGAGAGGGGCACAAACCCGCGGCTCGCTGACTCGCGATTCTGCCTTTTTTCCGGTTTTTCAAGAATTCCTTTCTTCACCCTTGACGTCTGTAGGTTAATTCCAGTAATAAGCTACATATAACACCTCACCCGCCCTGGAGACAGCCATGACTCGCGACCTCAGTACCCTCCGCTCCCAACTCCTCGCCGTTCCCCCGCAGCTCCAGGAACTCCTCGAGACCTTTCTCGCCCGCGAACCGCTCCTGCCCGGCTCGCTCTACACGCTTCGCCGCCGTTGTGGAAAACCCTCCTGCCACTGTGCCCGCGGAGAGCTGCACGCCAGCACGGTCCTCTCCTATCGCGGCCAGGGCCGGCCACAGAACATCACCCCACCCGAAGCGCAACTCGACGAAGTCCGCAAACTGACCGACGCCTAGCACCGTGGCCAAGCCCGCCCAGAGCCAAGCCGGCCTTCCAGCCAGGCCAATGGCTGGTGGACGGTCCCCAGCACGGCCACCGCACCGCCGGCCCAGACGGTCTGTCCCGCCAACTGCAAGAACCCGCGACGGGTGGGCTCCTCTCTCTCCTGATCCAGCCGCTGCTGAGCCACGCCGACGTATCCACTCTGGATCCATGCGCGTTCACACGTTCCCGGCGGGCACCGCATGCCGGCGCGGCAGCCACTGCCGCAGTCCCGCCAGCAAGCTCGCCAGACCGATGGCCAATCCCAGCGCGCTGGGCGTACACCAGGCCCACCAGACGCCGCCCAGAGCGACGCCGAGCGCGGGCCAGAGGACATGCCCCCAGCGGTGCAGGACCGGGTGCGGCAGCAGCACCCAGGCGATGGCTGCCAAGGCCAGCAGGACGGCCGCCGCAGCCCCTCGCTGCTGCTCGACGGAGTCTGGTCTGGCGCGGAAACCGACCTGAATCGCGCCGTCGCCTGTGACCAGGGCAGCGAAAGCGCCGCTGGCCGTGTCGCCGCTGGCCGCTTGCTGCCACAACGGCTCCGTGGACGAGGAGGGATCCTCCGCGACGGGGATCAGTTGCACCAAGTGCTTGAACTTCTCATCCAATTCGGCTTGGCGACGCTCGACCTCCTTCAGCTCCTGGGCGTGCCGGCTGCGGGCCTCCGGACTGGGCGCCGCCTCCTGCAAGATGGCTCGCCGCGACGCAGCCAAACGCCGGCGCCACGCGGAATACCAGCGGGCAGCCAGACCGGGGTCGCTGGCGGCCAACGCTTCGGAAGCATTCTCGATCAGCGCCGCGCGGGTCGCGAAGCGGATGGATTCCAGAGACAGAGGAGCGACGCGGTCTTGCGGGAGAAGGACATCAAACCCAGCGCCGTGGACCGGGCGGATCGTCCAGATCGTCCGTTCGACAGGGATGCCCGCCAATCTTGGCGGACGCAGTGTCCAGGCACCGGCCGGGGACGGAGAGCCCTCCCCGCGACCCTGATAGACGACTTCGATCTGCTGGGCCAACTGCCGCGGTCCGAGCGTCACGCGCCACCGTTGGGAGCCGAGCGATTCGAGCATGGCTGGCAATTCGGCGACCGCCACGCTGACCAGTTGGGCCCCCTCGGGCAGTTCCAGCTCGCAACTGGCGGCGCCGGAGGGCTGCAAGTCGAATGTGGCCGTCGCCGCCAGATCGCCGCCAGCGGTGCAGAGCACGTCCAGATCGGCCAGCACGGCGCGCGGCCGGCCGGAACTGGGCTGCACGTCTTCAATCGTGGCCTGGTACCGGGGTTGCGTGGCGAGGTACGTTTTGTGCGGCTCCGCGGGCGGCTCAAAACCGGCGGGCAGCGGGGCGATCTCTCGCAGGCCGCTCGTCTTCCAGGCGATCCCTTGCTGGTTAATCTGCGTGGGCGCGCACAAGTAGCGGTCCGCGGCGCCGACGTCCAAAGGAATGATGTCCGGCGCTTGGACGGCTCCGCCCTGCGGCGTGGCGAGTGGGCCCCGGACGCACAACCGGCGCGCAGCGTCAATCGGCTGCTCCGGCCAGAGAACCAGGTGCCGCCGCTTCTGATCGGGCACCGCGACCAGTTCCAAGCCGCCGGGACAATCGCACTCGAACGGGCCGGACCAATCGGCGGGAACCTCCCAACGCACGACATCGACCACGCCGGAGGTGAGCTGCATGTCGTACTGGACCTGGACCCGCCAGGCATCCTGCACGCGATCCAAGACGGTCACCTGCGTACCTTGCGTGCGGGGACGGTTGGGCGTGACGCTGAAACGGAGGGGCTGGGTACGGGGCTGGCTGGGCGCCGCCTGCAAGGCCGCCACCAAGCGGCCCCAGCCCGCTCGATACTGACCCAAGGGTGCTGCCGGCACGTCGCTCAGTCCGGCCCGGTCGAGGACGTTCACGCGAACCGACGGCCGGCGGTACACCGTCACGGCATCGGACAGGACCTCCGCCGCGGCCAGGCCGATCTTCCCCAGCGTCAGTTCGCCGCCGCGGGGAGCCGGCAGCGTGGCCCGCAATTCCAGTTGATGCGTTCCAGAGATGGGCTGGTCCACGCGCACGACCAGCGTCTTCTTGTCCCGGCGCGACCACCCCGCCGCCCGCACATCCTCGTGCTGACGCACCGATACGCCGCCGATCTCCAGCCCCTCGGGCACCTCCAGCCGATACTCGAACACGCCGCCCCCCGCGGTCTCCAACTGCGCTTCCCATTGCAGATCCGCGCGTTCGGCACTCCAAGCCACCTCCAGTTGCTGGGCGGCTTTCAGCTTGACCTCGCCCGGCCGCACAGACAGGCTCCACGCCGGCTCGCCGTCCGGAACCACCATCGCCAGTTGAGGCGGCACGGTTCCCACTTCCCAGGCCGCGGCAAAGGCAGCCGGGTCCACGGCTTCGCCGCGGCCTTGGGCAGGCACTTCATAACTCAGGGTCTCGTCCACGGAGACACCCAGCCAGCGCTTCGTGGTGCGGCTGGCGACGGCCTCGAGCCGGGGGATTCTCACTTCGCCGATCCCCGCGGCGCCGGCCAGCACGAATTCCAGGTCCAGGTTCACTTCCTGTTTCAGGGGGGGCGTGAGCCGCCAGCGGATTTGCTGCTGGCCGTCGGCGGGCGGGGAAACGACCGGAACCAATTCCGCCTGCTCGTGCGGCAGCAGGCGAAGCTGCGGGGAGGCCAGCAGCGCGACCTCCGGCAGGCGGCCGCCCACGCTCTTGAATCGCAGTTTGGCTTGCAGCAGCACCGCGCCCGGACGGACCCGGAGCCACAGCAATTGCTCGCTTTCCACGACCGGCACACCGCCGCCGCTCGCCGGCTCGGACGGCCATTGCAGCACCAGCCGATCCGCCGGGCCCAAGGCGAGGATGCGCTCGCCGGCCGCGTCCGTCGTGGCGGCACCCAGCGCCGTGGGGCAATCGACCTCGGACGCTTGTTTGGGCAATTGCAGCCGAAGCCCGGAATTGGGCACGCGGGGAATCAGCACTTCGCACCGCACCATCCCGTCGCGGCGCTCGAGCTGAGGCCGGAACGCCAACTCCAAGTCGGCTTCTCCTGCCTCGGGAATCTCCACGACCAGCCGCGTCCCGTCGGCCTCCCAGGCCACGGAGGCCGGCTGGCCGGCCAACCGCGCCCGATTGGGCAGCAAGTAGACCTGATCTTGCCTGATCGGCAAGACCAGCCGCACCCCGGCGCGACTCGTCCGCACGCGGTACAGGGCCACCAACTCACGGGCCAGCGGCACCGGGTCGGCCGCGTCCCGATCGAAAACGACGCGGTATTCCGCGCCGGCGATCAGCCACTGCTGAGCGGCGAGGCCGCTACCGGCCGCCTCCCGCCGCAAGCGATTGCAGAAATCGCGGGGCACATAGACGTAGGGCTCGGCCGGCTGCTGCTCGTCATCGACCGGAAACAGAACGCGGTAAATCTTGTCCGCTTCGGCCGCGGACGGAAGCAGCGCGGCCGCGGGTGGAACGGACGCTCCTTGACCGGACGCAGCCTGAGCCGGCGCTGCCTGAGCGGGCGTTGCCTGAGCGGGCGTTGACGGAACAGGGGCCGGCTGAACCGACGGCGGCTGAGCTGGCGGCGGCTGAGTTGGCGGCGGCGGCTGGACCGGCGGCCCCTGGGCCCCGGCGGTGGCCGCCAGCAGCACCAGCAGCAGCGTGACGGTGGCCGTCGCGGTCGACGCGCGAACGAAGCGAGACGAACTCGACGATCCTGCGGATTCCGGGTTGGGCCGCCGCTGTGCGGATGGAAGCAGCCAGACGAGGCCCACCGCCAGCAGACTGCCCAGAAAGCAGCTGCTGGCAAGGGGAACCCACATCGTGGGGCAGATCAGCGCCAGGCATCCCCAGAACGCCGTCAAGGGCAGACAGCACACCGGCCGGCGGCGGGTGCCCCAGACCATCAATCCCGCCGTCGCCAAAAATGCCGCCCATCCGGCAGCGCGGAAGAAGTCGCGCTGGACGATGCGGACATGTGTTTCGCGAAAAGCCGAGGGCGCCGGCTCCGAGCCGGTCGCGATCGGGACTCGCGTCGCCGTCCAGCCGACGTTCGGCAGGCCGTCCGCGGCGCCAGCGGCAGTAGCCGCTGGCGAGCTTGCCAGCACGTGGGCGGGAGCGTTCCCGCCCCCGGCCGCAACGCCCGCTGGCTCCTTGAGGGCCACCAGCGCGGCCCAATCGCGCGTCGCCAGCGGGTCGAATCGCTGTTGGGGCGGGCTGCGAAGCACGGGTCCGAAAAGGCGTGCCTTCCAGTCCGCCGAGACGGCCGCGCCGGCCGATTCGGCCTCCCAGCCGGGCGGCAGCTGGAGGATCCAATTCCGCTGGAAGATCGGCATCCCCAGATTCGGCCAGGGGGCGGCGACCGTCGCCCACGGGCGGCTGCGCGGGCAAGCCGTCGCATAGCAAACGACCAAGGTTGGAAATCGCTCGCCGCTGGGCAGGTTCACCGTGACGCCCGCCTGCGTGGCGGCTTGGCGGGGCCGGAAGACGGGCCGTCCGTCGACCAACAGCCCCAGCAGTTCGGCGGCGGCCGGCAGAACGATGAGCACTTGCGGCCGGCCGCGGTTCTCGACTTGGCAGGTGACCGTGTGCAGCGCGCGTCCGTCCCCCAGCACCCTCGTCTGCAGTTCGCAAGTCCGCACCCAGGCCGAGCCCGACAGCCCCTCGGCGATCCGGACCGAGAGCCTGCAGTCCAGAGACGGATCGTAGCGGAATGCGCCCCGCGTCGTCGAGTACCGGCCCGGCGGCGGAGGCTCGGCGGGAACAGGACGGACGTTGCGCGACTCGATGGTCAACGGCAGCGTGGCCGAACGGAGGGTCGCGTAGCCCACCTGGGAGGCCGCCGCCGGCAGGGACACCAAGGGGACGATGGCCGAGCCGGAAAACTCGTCCGAACGCGTCGCCAGCAGTTCGAACGAATCACCGCGCGGCCGCGGCAGGACGATTTCCCAGGAGTGGCTCCCGCCCGACGCCTGCTCGGCCTCGCCGGCGACGCCGTCCAGCGCCCTGGCGAGCACCGATTCCTCCGCGCCGCTGAAGCTCCAGCGCGGAGCGGTCGTAAGTGGTTCGGAAAAGTGGACGACCAGCCGGTCGACCAGGGAGGCAATCGGCTGGCAGCGGAGACGAAATACCTGCTCGACCCACTTCTCGCTGTACGTCGAATCGACGTGGACCTCGGCCGAGTAGCTCGGTGTTTCGCCGAGCAGGCCCAGGCTGACTTCCTCCGCCGTCTCGCCGTCCAGAAACGTGACTGCCCCGGCCGCCGACTGCAAGCACTCCTGTTCCCAACTCGACAGGTCCCCGGCTGCCAGCCTGCTCAGCCCGGCGTCGCCCGACAACGCCACCTGATGGGCGGCGTCGGTCGTCACCGCGATCACGCTTCGCGCGGCCGTCACTTCGCGCAAGGCCCCCAGCCGGAGTTCTCGGCCGCGCAAATACTCACCCAGGCGGAGGCCGCGGCGGTGGGCGTGTACCGTCAGCCGCAGCGGCCGGTCGGCGGGCAACGGCTGGCGGAAGCGGATCTCCAGGCTGCGGTTCTGCGGGCTGCGGAACGCGAGCTGCCAGTCCTCCAGCACATCGGGCGGCTGAGTCTCGACGAGATCGACCGTCCACCCCGGCAGCACGTCCCAGGCGACGTCGTACCGCGGCGGTCCGGAAGCGGTCAGTTCGGCATGGCAGACGAGATTGGCCGCCGCCGTGCCCAGCATGACCCTTGTGACCGTCCGGGCGACGACTTCGCCGGCGCGCCGCTGCAGCACCGCGAAGATCTTCGGCCGGGGCTGAAAGTCGCGGATCTCCAAGGACTGCCCGCAGAGCGGGGCCAGCAAGGGCGCGGCCTGCAGTTGGCGGCACCCGACCGTCTCCAGATGCGAGACCCACAACGGTTCCGGGACCTCCAAGCGACTGACGCCTTCCAGCCAGAACACGCCGGGGACGGCCACGCGAGGCAAGTTCCAGGCCGCGCCGACGTCGGCAGACGCGATCGCCTGCAGCCGGATTTCGTGACCGTCGCCCAGGAGTGGCTCCGGCAAGGCCAGCGTCACCTGCCGCTGCGCGCCCGACTTCGCCTCGGCCCAGTCCAACGGCGAGTCCCGGTAGTAGACGCGATACAACTGCAGCGGCTCGTCCAGCGTCAGCGCCAATTCGGACAGCGGCGTCTGGTGGACGTCCAAACGCAAGCGGACGGCGACTTCGACGGCGTCCAGTCCGCAGAGATAGCGATGCTCCTGCCGCAGCAAGGTCAACGGCTCCGCAGCCGGCGCCCTCGACGCGGACGCCAGCCGAACGGTCAGGTTCGCGTCGCCCCGCAGATCGATCAGCCAGGACCGCTCGCCGCCGGGGCTCTCCGGCAACGGCGAGACGATGGCGGCATCCGCCACGGGCTGGAGGGCGGAGGGCAACGTCAGCTGCAGGTGGTTGACGGCTGCGTTCGGCAGACGGAGATCGAATCCCAAATCGCCCGCCGCACTTTTGACGCCGCGCCGCGACCAGCCGAAATGCAGCACACCGGACGTGTTGACCAGGGCTACGATCCGGCCGCTGTCGTCGCATCCCAACTCGGCGGCTTGCCCGCTCTCGTCCGCCGCACCGGCGGCTGAGGGTACGGCCGCGGGACTGCCGTCGGGCGGTGCGGACGGACTCGCGGCGGCGGGTGGATTCACGGCGCCCGGCGCGGCGGCGGCCTTCCGGTCCGGCTGCCAACGCGGCTCCGAGATCACGAGATTGCAGGGTTCCAGCACCAAGACCGCCGAGGGATCGGCCCGCTGCACGACGGTCAGCCGAGCGGTGCCCCGCAGTTGTTCTCCGTCCAGGCGGGCCGTGTAGGCCGCCTGCACGACCTGCGGGCCGGTCGCCGCCTCCGGCGCGGAGAGCTTGGCGCCGACGGTGCCCAACAATTGATCGAATTCCTCTCGCCGCAGCGGCACGAAGGCTTCGTCCTGAAGCGCGCCGGACTCCAGGCTGCGGATCGCCTCGCTGGGGAGAAAGACTTTGCGGTAGCGGAGCGCCGCGGACGGGGTGGGCCCGGACGGGGTTGGCTCGGGCGGCGGCTCCCCTGCCGCGCCGGCGCACGCCAGAACCAGCCAGGGGAGCAGGGCGAGAACGGCGCGCACCAAACGCCGCCTGGGAAGCGGCGAGCGAGCATGACGGCGGCGGAGCCAACGCTTCGGGTTCATGGCGCCGGCTCCCCCAGCGGAAGCTCGACTGGCACGGCGGCGGTCGTCGACGGCAGCGCGACGCCCTCGGGCTGGGAGGCCGACAGGCCCGCTCGGGCGGTCTTCGAATCGGAACTGGGGCGGCGAGTTCCCCGGACCACGGTTTCCCGGGCCTGCCGCCAATCGACGATGCCCTTTAACGCCAGGGCGAGGAGCACCAGCAGCAGGCCGAGCAGGGATGCCTGAGCGACCTGCGCGGCCAAATCCGGAGCCGCCGCCATCACTGCCAAGGCCGCCACACCCAGGGCGAACAGCATCGCCGGATGCCGCAGACGCGGGACGTACATCAACAGCAAGCCGCAGACCAGAGCGACTCCGGACAAGACCAACACGATCGCCCAACGCGGCGCAACGGTGACCTCGACGGCCGCGACCTCTCCCAAGCCGCTGAACAAGTAGCAGGGAACCGCAGCGGGCAGCGGCTCCTGGCGGCTGCCGCCGATCCAACGCTCCAACTCCCCCTGGTCCAGGCTGCTGAAGCGTTCCAGGAACAGCCCGCGACGCTGCCAGTGCATTTCCAGATTCATCGCGGCCTGCGCCGCCACCAGCCGCTGGTTCGGGGGCAGCGCCAGTTGCCAGTAAACGCGCTGCGTCACGCCCGCGCCGCGGATCGCCGGCGCTACGAACACCAGGCGCCCCCAGGCTGGTTGCCGCCGGGTGAACGACTGCCAGATTTCGACCACGTGCTCCTGCGGCGCGGCGGTCCGCCGCAGGGCGACGGCCAGCAGGCCGGCTTCACTCTTGCTCGCTTGGATCAGCCGCCCGTCGAGCATCACGGCTTCGACTTGGGCACCCTCCACGGGCTGCAGCAGGAGGCGTTCTTCGTCCGTCAAGACGCGAAACACGGCGCGGTCGCGCCGTCGGGAGGAGTCCAGCCAGGTCTGAAACCAAGCCTGCAGCACGCTCGTCGAGGACCGCTGCCTCCGATCCAGACGCGTCAGCAGCAATTCGACATCCGGCGGAAAGGCCCGCGAGAGGTATGTCTCTCGGGTGCCGGCTTGCCCGGACGCTTCCTCCTTCTCCCAGCCTCCGCTTTGCAGCTGGACTTGCGCGTCCTGCCCGGGGTCGATCTCCAGGCGGCTGGTGGTCAGCACGGTATCGGCACTGGCCGCGGGCACGGCAAACGGCGCCTGCATCAGGCTCGTTCCCGTCAGTCCCGGCGCGGGAGTCGGCAAGTCGTATTGCAGGAGGACGTCGATCTGACCGATCCGTTCGGCCAGCAGATCGACTTGCACGCGGGCCGGCTGGCCGGCCCGATCCGCTTTCGGCGGCGGGCTTGCGGCGGCCTCCCCGGCGCCGTCCGAAGCCGCTTCACTGAACGGCAGCGCCTGGGACCCTTCGAGGATCTTCAAGCCGGAGTCGAACGCGGCGCGGGGCACCAGCAACTCCAAGGTCCGCAAGGGTTCGTAGGCGACGCGGTAGTCAAGGTGCTGCTGGACCCCGAGCTTGGCCCCGTCGACACTGAGCTTGGCGTGCGAAGCCACCGAGACGGCCCGTTCGCGCAGCCGCAACGCGGCGCCCAGCACGGCCGACCTGGCGTCGCTCCGCTCGCGGAAGAAGAGCGGCGATTGCTGCCGCCGGGGCAATTCCACCTGCGGCGGAAACGGCTCCTTCTCCAGTCCCTGCAGGTCGCTGTCCGCGATCGTCAATTCCACGTTGTCGGCGGGCAGGACGGCCACCATGGCCCGCGTCGAGGCTTTGGCTTCCGGCCGTGGCAGCGTCACCGACAGCGTCTCGGCTCCCTCGCTGATCTCCTGGATGGCGTCCAACTGCAGCGTGAACTCGCCGCTCTCCGGCAGGGCGGAGGTCTTCAAGGGAATCTGCAGCGGTTCCCGCCGCTCGCGGTCCAGGGCGTCGGCATCGACGACGGAATCGGGCCCGACTTGCTCCACGCGCCAATTGGGCAGTTGGACGCTCACGCTGGACGCCGCGCGGCCGCGGACTTTGTATTTCAGCGTCGCGGTGAGCCGGACGCGGTTCGGTTCCACCTGCAGCACGTAGAACGGATCGACGCCGACCTGCGTCTCTTGAGCGGCCACCTGCAGGCGGAGCGAATGCGTGCGGCGGAACGATTCGTAGCGTGCGGCGATCGCATTGCGCGACTCTTCCGGCACCAAGGTCCGCTGGACATTGGGCCCCGGTTTCCCCGTCACCAAAAGGTCCCCGTCGACCACCACGTCGATGACCGTCGTTTGCCGGCTCGCGCCCTCGACCTCCACGCCGCCGGCTTCAAATTCCGGCGCCTTGCCGTTACTGGCGGGCGTCATCTCCGTCACCAACTGGACCGTGACGGGGTCGACTTGGGGCCGGTCCAGCTTGACCTGGACCAGCGTGCCTTGCGACTCCTCCGCCCCGGCGACTTCCGTCAGCCGGTAGCCGGTCTGAGTCGGCTGCGTGGGCAGTTGGGTGCCCGGCGGCAGGCGGACGCCGAACGAGTCGATGGCGCCCCGCAGGCTGGTTACCGTCAGCCGCACGTCGCCGCTGACCTCCCGCACGCCGACAACCCGAATCGTCGTTTTCACGTCTGCCCGCAACACCGGCCGCGTCTCGACCGGCGCCGCCGCCGCTTTGGTCCAAGCCAGCTGAAAGTCGCCGGCGACCCCGTTGACCAGGAACCGCGTCTCGCCCCCTTCCTTCTTGAGTGTCAGCGAGCCGGCGGAGACCGTCGCCACAGCATCGGGAATGGGCACCCGCAGGTCCAACTCGGAAGACGCCGCGCGAGGCGGCCGGAGTGTCAGCCGCACTTCATTGCCGACCTCCCGCACCGGCGCGACCAGCTGCAACGTCAGGCGATGCGTCGCCTCCGTCCGTCCGCGAATCCAACACACGTACCCGCCGCCCTCCTGGTCGCAGGTCAGGAACAGTTCCCCGCCCCCTTCATAGACCGGAGGCTCACGCAAAATCGAGTCGGAGAACAGTAACGGGACGCGCACCCAGGCGGCCTGCTGCAACCGCAGCGTCAAGGTCACCTTCAACTCCGCACGCGTGCCGGCCGCCGTTCCCGAAATCGTCAACTCCTGCAATGCGTACGCGGGCAACTCCGCGCCCGCCGGATTCGACTTGACATCCAATTGCTGAAGCCGCCGGAATTCTTCGTACGGCATGTTGAGAACGGGCACCAGCCGACCGTCCTGATCGCGAAGGTAATACGTCTCCGGCTTGACCTCCGCAACCGCAGGAGGAGTCGCCGGGCGAGCGCTTCCGACGTCGCCCCCAGGCTGCGGAGTTGCCGCCGGGGCCGTCTCCTGCGCGCGAGTCAACGGCCCTGCCGACAGACAGGCGATGACCGCAAACACCACGAACGAAGATACGCGTCCAGGCACAGTTCCGGTTGCCCCCTAACGCCACACGAGCGCAGAGTCGAGTTTCCAAACCAGCCGGATGAGTTTCGACGAGCAGCAGAAAACGCGCCCGCCGCGGCAGCGACGAGTGTCTCCAGTCGTCGACTTCGCCAGCGGAATTGCCCCACGATATGGGCGGACTGTTTCTGTCCGGCTGCCTTGGCGTTCTGACCTACTTAGTTTACCTATCCCGGACGCTTTCTCAAACTAGTCGGGCCGGGATTCGTGTCGCCAAGCCAATTCTGTGCGGACCAGGAGGATTATTCCGCCCGTGCCAGGGCCTGCAGCAACTCCGCGTGCAAATCGGCCGTCGCCGCGATGGCCAAGTCCGGTCGCCGTAAGTCGAACGTGCGTCCTATGATAGACGTGACCGTAGCACCTGCCTCCCGAGCCACAAGGACGCCCGCGCCGACATCCCAGACGTACAGCGACGAAGCAAAATAGGCGTCCAATCGAGCACATCCGACATAGCACAGATTGAGGGCCGCAGAACCTGAACGCCGCATCGACTGACTGGCTTGGAGAATTTCGACAAATCGTCGGACCTCCACTGAATCGCGAGGCACATTGGCAGAAAAACTCACGGCCACCAGCGCCTGGGCCAGCGATCTGCATCGGCTGGGCCGAATTGGCTTTCCATTCAGGAATGCCCCGCAGCCCGCAGCCGCCGTGAAGCACTCGTCCAACATCGGATCGAAAACGACGCCAGCCAGCAAATCCCCGCCTCGCTCCACGGCCACGGAAACGGCATACGACGGCAGGCCTCGAATGAAATTGAGCGTGCCATCGAGGGGATCGACGATCCAGCGGTACTCGCCGTCACCCAGCCGCCCCGTCGGCGCCGCAGCCCTTTCCTGGGCCTCGTCTCGCTCCTCGCCCAGGAAGCGATGTTCCGGAAAAGCGGACAGCACGACCTCGCGAATGGCATGCTGCGAGGCAAAATCGGCCTCGGTCACCAAATCCTTGGGCCCTTTTTCTTGGGCGGTGACACGATTCACCCAATTCTGCAATGCCGCGCCGCCAGCCCGGGCCGCCTGCTCACAAACTGCCAGAAAGTCGCTCATATTTGGTCCTTCATAGTGGTTCTAGGCGGCTTGAAATAGCCGCTTTTTTTCTTGACAAAGTATAGACAGGGCCGTCACGCCTGCTATCATCATGGGAGTTGGCCTCTTCTCTGTTCCGGCCCCGCCGACTCGCAACCCGTGCGTGCGGCGGGGTTTTTTTGTTTCAGATGGGTGCCTTCGAGAGCAGGGACCGTTGCCCTATGTGGCGAATCGAAGGAAGTGAAGCCAGTTTAAGCACTCCGCAGTTGTCGGCAAGGGTCAATCTCCGGCAGCCGGAGCAAGGGCTTGCCGACGTCGCGCGGCGGGAAAGGGCCCTGCCCGATGCCCGGCTGCTGCAGGTCCAGTTGGCGGATGTCGGCAACGGTCCACGACTGGTGGACGCGTATGTGCGCAGCCTGGATTTGGTCGCTGCTTATGAGGCCGCTTCGGGACTGGCGTCAGCCACGCAGATCTATTGGCGCTTCGTCGAGCACGCCGACCTGGAGGCCGCGGGCGTCGAATTGATCGTGTCCGTGCGAACGGAAAGCCTGGACGCCGATCCCCGCCTGGCGTTCGGCAGCGAACTCGCCTGCCGGGAACTGCTTCAAGCGGCCGGCTCCGACGCGACGAGCTTTCAACCGATTCCCGTGTCGGCAACGACGCGCGACCGGCCTCTCCGCCGCGCCGGGGTCGGGCTCTTCGTCGCTCGCCTGAGCGACGACGCCGTCAGCTATGTCGAAATGGTGCATCCCGCCGATTTCTCCACCGTCGAACTCGCGGCCGGTGGCAGCCCGGCCGGATGCGTTCGCTCCCGCTTCCCGCTGTTTGAAGAACGGCTGGAAAAAGGCGTGATCCGACGCACCCGAGTTCAGGGCCTGCTGTGCCGGCGAGCAGGCGATGAAGCCGTCGCGCGGGATTGCTATCTTCGCTTCCTGGCATCGGAAGCACCGTTGACCGCGTGACGGGATGCCCGCAACTCACAGCAGGCTCTCCAGCAGCAGCCGCATCTTCCGCAACTCGGCAGCGTGCTCGACGCCCGGGATATCCAAGAGGTGGACGCTGAGCGCCCGATCGTAGTTCACCTTGCTGAGCAGGCCGACAACGCGGCCGTATTCGATCTCGCCCTGCCCAATCCGGACCTGTAACTTGGTTTTCGTAGAGTCCCGGAGGTGAACGTGATAGGTGTATTTCAGCAATCGGTCGTAGCTCTTGGGACCCAGCGGATTGCACAGATAGTGGCTGGGATCGAGGGTCACCCCCAGCCCCTCGACGTTGTCACACAGCACGACGACGGTGTCGGGATCCTCCGACAGCCGGCCGATCTGGCTCTTGATGGCCACGCGGACGCCGTCGGCTTCCGCCAACTTGACCAGTCGCTGCAGGTGTTCCACTTCCTGATTGAAGGGCGTCCCCAATTCGCCCGAAGGCACGGTCAGGGTGACGACCTTGGTCGCCTTGGCCAGACGGCAACAGGCGGCAAACTGGCGATAATGCTCCTCGCCTTCCGCGTTGATCTGCACGCTGTACGACACCACGCTGGCGCGATGCGTGTTTCGGCAAGCCGTGATGGCCGCGTCCATGTTCGCCGCCACGACCGACGGACGCAAGTGGTTCCCGTCCTCGTGGATGTCGATCTCCAGGCTGGTGTACTCCAGATCGACGATGGCATCGACCGCTTCGCTGAGGGACAGGCTGGGAAAACACTCCGTCGAGGCAGCCACTAGCACGGCACAACTCCTTTCGCACGCAATTGCCCAAGTCGCGACTGACGTTCTGCAAGCCGTAGCTTAACGCAAAGACCCTCTAGTCGGCAACACCCTTCCAAATACAATGACAATTACTGCGCCGCGCGGATCGGCCGCGCGGGCGATCCGCGAGGCCGCCACTTACCAACCGTCCGCTATCACGCAGAGGAACTCTGGAATGAGCCAAACTGTCGCCGCGCCGGCAACCGCGCCTGCGCCGCCGTCCGGCCCGCTTCCCCCGCAGATTACCATCCAGACGGGAAGCAGCCTCCTGCAACGCGTCCTGTGTTGGCTGGGCTGGACCGGCTGCCTGATCTTCCTGATGCTGTTCGCGGGGCTTTCCTACAGCTTGCGCGAGTACTTCGACACGACGCACGGCATCCAAGAGCGGTACCATTCCGGCACGAAACACGCCCGCGACAAGATCGCCGTGATCACGGTGGACGGCGTGATTCTGGAAGGCCGGGGCTTCGTCAAGCACCAGATCGACCGCGTCCGCGACGACGAGAACGTCAAGGCCGTCGTCGTGCGCGTCAATTCGCCAGGCGGCACCATCACCGGCTCGGACTACATCCATCACCATCTGGCTAAACTCCGGCAGGAGAAGAAGGTGCCCCTGGTCGTCAGCATGGGCGGGTTGGCTGCTAGCGGCGGGTACTACCTGGCCATGGCCGTCGGCGATCAACCGAAGTCGATCTACGCCGAACCGACGACCACCACCGGTTCGATCGGCGTGATCGTGCCGCACTACGATCTGAGCGGCCTGCTGACGAAATTCAACGTCAAGGACGACTCGATCGTCAGCCACCCGCGCAAGCAACTGCTGGCCATGACCAGGCCGGTGTCGGACGAGGACCGCAAGATCCTGCAAGCCTACGTGAACGAAGCGTTTGGGCGTTTCAAGGACATCGTCCAGGGCGGCCGGCCCGTGTTCCGCAAGGCGCCGCAGAAGCTGGACGAACTGGCCACCGGCGAGATCTTCACCGCCCAGCAGGCTAAGAACCACGGCCTGATCGACGAAATCGGCTTCATCGAGGACGCGATCGAGCGGGCGCTGGAACTGGCGAAACTGGACAAGGACCAGACGCGCGTCGTCGAATACAAGCCGCCGCCCTCGCTGCTCGACCTGCCGTGGATCGGCGAAGCGTCCGCCGAACAGTCCGCACTGGCCCTGCTGCTGGAACTGAATACGCCCCGAGCCTACTATTTGGCCACCACGTTGCCGCCGCTGATCGACCAGCGTGCCGACGCGGCGCGTCCCTGACGCGGCTGGCGACCGGAACGAACGAAGTAGGTTGGGTGTCCGAGCCGAGCCGGTCGGGACAGAGTCTCAACCTACCGAGATGCACGCGCCGTGCGCACATCCTACAGACTGAGACTCTGGATGGCAGCTTTCCCCTTCTTCGCTACTCCCGCTCCCGTACCAGCACGATGCGGTCGATGAAGACGGCCGTGACCTCGTCCGGGTTGTCCCGCGGCGCTACCCAAAAGTACTCGGATGGCCGCAGTTGGTGGAGGCCGAGGTCGAACGGCTCGTACGCCGTGCCCGCCGACTGCTCGATGGTGACGTCCAACCCGGCGACAGACTTCTTGGCGGCCGCGTCGTACAGGCCGATGTGCATCGCCCGCCCCTTGTCGGCCTTGGCTTCACAACGGGCAAACACGTAGCAGCGCCAGGGGCCGGCGTTGGGCAGTTCGTCGCCCACATGGTACTGGACGGCCCACTGGACGTGATTGGCCGGCATCCGCGCCGCGGCTTGGTCCGAAGCGTGCGGGTCGTCGACGATTGCTGACGCCGTGCCCGGCTGGTGGAGCTGGAAGCGGTTGTCCTGGACGTCGATCCAATCGTCCTCGGCCAATCCCCGGCAGAATTCGGGTGGCGGCGCCGGCGCACGGAATCGGCCCAGCAGGCCCTTGGCATATTCGTCGAAGGCCCGCCCTTCGCCATAGAAACGATTGCCGAAACGCCGATTCTGATCGATCCACTTCCGGCAGGCGGCCAGCGGATCCTGGGGGCCGAGGAACTCCACACCTTGCCGCTTGGCGTGAGAACGCAAGGCGTAGTAGCGGGTCAGCCAGACGAGATCCAGCGGCAGCCGTTCGCGCTCGACGCGCAGGGCCAGTTCCGGATCGTGCGCCACGGCGTGCGCCGCCCGGTCGAAGTGCCGCGTGGCTTCGGCCAGCGTCTGGGGCGTCAGCCAAGCGCCCGTGTCTTGCATATAGCAGCGGAGGTAGACGCCCGACTTGGCCGCAGCGTGTTCCAGCAATTCGAGATACGCCAGCAAGTGCGGTGCGGCCGGGCCGTAGTAGCCGTCCAGGAACTCGCGCACCAGCGCCGCCTGGTCCCGCCGCGGGTCCCACATCAGGTGCGCCAGCACCCACGCCCGCAGGCGGATTAAATCGCCGGTGGTCGTGTAGGCGTCGCCCTGTTCGAACAGGCCCAGCGTTTTGTGCCGGACGAAGAAGCGGAGATCGTCGTCCAGGCTGCTCAGGTTGGGGTGCGGCAGCAGGAAGTTGGCAAAGTTCGTCACGTAATTCCAAACGTACAACTGCGGCGCGACGGCGCTCCACTGCTCCATGTCCGTGCGGAACTTCTCGTTCTGCGGCCCCGTGCCCAGCGGCTGCGCGTAGGAACACTCGATGCTGCACAAGCGGATCAGCACGTTCCGCCGCGGCCGCACGTGCTTCGGCGCCTGGCGCGTGTACTGGTAGGCCAGCGTCTCGACGAACACGTCCGGAAACTCCTTCTCGACCTGCTCGGCGACCGCGTTGACAAAATGGATCAGCGGACCCGACGGGGACTCCTCGGCTTTCTCCTGCTCCGCGCACTGCAGGCACTGGCAGCGGCCGCCCCAATCGTTCTGGCTGACCGAGATGATCCGCGGATCCTCCTCGGCCCGCAACCGCTGCAGCACGACGCGGACGAACTCCTTGCGCATCGCCTCGTTGGTCAGGCACAGTTGCGTCCGGTCCGCGGACCGCTGGCCGTTGACCAAGGAGTACCAGTCCGGATGCTCCGCGAAGTACTGCGCCGGCGGCAGGATCGCGAAAAGCGTGTGGCACCAGCCGACGATCGGGATGTGTCCGCCGTACTCGCGAGGCAGACGCATGTGGTGCCCGTTCAACTTCAACCGCGCGGCGAATGGACACTCGAAAGCATCGCGGTAGAATGCCTCGCGCGAGATCAGCGCCGGCGCGTAGCGGATATCAAGTTCGGGGATCTCCAGCGTCGGCTTCTGGGGAATGGTCGCTTCGGTGGAGGTCCACCAGCGGCAGCCGACCACGTCCTCCAGGAACGTGTACACCGCGTACAACGTGCCTCGCGGCGAAGTTCCCGTCAGCACCAGTGTATCGCCCACGGTCTTCAGGCAGATTCCGTCCGGTTTGGCAGCGTCCGCGCCGGCGTCCGGCACCAACTGCCGGCTGCGTTCGGACGCGCCCAGCACGATCTGCGGCGCGTCGGCAGCAACGTCTTTCTGCGTTTGAATGGGCAGCTTGGCGCCGGTCACCTGTTCCAGAAACGTCTGCAGTTCGCCGGCCGCGGTCTGCTCGACCGCCGTGGCCTGATCCGGCACCACGATGACATACGGCGACTTGCCGTCCTTGACCAGCGTCAGCGCCGCCGCATCCGCTGCGGCCGTCAGCGATGCCAGACATGCGATCAAGACCGTGCGAATCATCTCTCGTCCTCCTGGGCAAATCCTTGCGATTCGTCCTCCACCGCGTCGCGGCCGGGCGGGCCGACCGAGCTTGTACGAATTCTGGCCCCTCGCCGCCCGTGATGCAACGGGCAGGAAGATGGGGGACAGGAAAATCGCGCGACAGCCGGCTCGTGATCAGGAAGGCTCAGCCAGCCGAAAGAGCTTGCTCAGTGCCTTCGCGGCGCTCGTCGACCGCTTGCTGGATTCCGGCCCGCGGATTTCCGCATGTCCTGGATCGTGTTCGTCAGCAACCGGGATGACGTCGAGATGGAGCGATTGTCCAGCCGCGTTTCTCAGAGCACGGATCTCGGCCGCAGTCGCCCAAGCCAACAGACTTCCGGGAATGGCTTGTGGCTTGTGGAGCACAGCCGGTACAGCAGGGCCGCCGCAACCTGCACGAGCTTTGGATCAGGAGGGGCTGCATTGTTCGAGTCCCAGCCGGATGGCAGGCCGACGATAGCTCGGAACTGTTCCAAGGCGTCCTCGAACCAGTCGGCTTCCGGCAATTCCTCTTCCCGGCGATGACGCAGCAGGCGAATCGCGTCGACGACCAAGTCCTCACGGGATTCGTAGCGGTCGTGCGCCAACTCGCGCTCGACGAAAGCCTCCAGTTCCGACGGAAGAGAAACGGTAGTCATCATCGCCTCCGAGTAACCCCGCGCCAGAGCCATTCTAGCAGCCGGCGATTCTCGCGTGAAGCCGTCGCTCGGCTTGGACATACCCAATGCGCTGCACGCAAGCCTCATATCTACGAAGAGGTTAGGAAGAGC
>CAYUFW010000022.1:44690-46592 GCA_964443915.1 uncultured Pirellulaceae bacterium | reverse complement strand
ACGCATGCGGGCCGGGGTGTTCCACACGCAGGCCGAGGTACAGCAGTTGTTGAGCAGGAAATGATCCCGGACCGGAAGAAGGTCAAAAACCGAACCGAAGCTGGTATTAACGATTTGGTACGGCTTGCGGTTGGCCACGGCAGGAAGGGCAAATGACGGCCTACTATCGAGAAAATGAAATGTCCCCTATGCAATGCGCGCCGCGCCATGCACTTCGATCGTGACGTGCGCCAGTCCGAGGTTCTCGGGCAAGCAGCATCGGTATTGTTCGGGGGGGCCGGGATCGGTGGCGATCAGGGAGACGGCGAGGCCGTAGATTCCTGGGCCGATCTGCCACAGGTGCAGATCGACCACACTGACGCCGGGGAGTTCTTCGAGACTCTGCCGCACCGCCCGGCGAATTGCGTCGGGCCCCTGATGGTCCAGCAACACTCGGCTGGTCGTCTTCAGCAACCCCAGCGACCAGCGCGCGACCAGCATCGCACCCACGACACCCATCGCGGGATCCAGCCAATTCAGTCCCAGGTACTTGCCGCCCAAAAGCGCAAAGATGGCCAGCAGCGACGTGAGCGCGTCGGCCAAGACGTGCAAATACGCGGAGCGAAGATTGTGATCGTGGTGCTCCTGGCGATGTTCGGCAGGACGGAGTTCCCCGTGATGATCGTGATCCCCGTGACCGTGATGATCGTGGTCGTGCCGCTCGTGCGGCTCATCGCCGCCCAGGATGAAGACCGAGAACCCGTTGACAATCAGCCCGAGGATGGCCACGCCGATCGCCTGGTTGAAGGCGATCCCGACGGGGTTCAGCAGCCGCACGGTGCTTTCCCAAGCCATCAGCAAGGCGAACAACGCGAGCAGCACGGCCCCCGTGAATCCCGCCAGCGAGTTCACCTTGCCGGTCCCGAAACAGAACCGCTGGTCGTGGGCATGGCGGCGGGCGTACACGTAAGCAAACAGGGAAATGGCCAGCGCCGAGGCGTGCGAAGCCATGTGCAGCCCGTCCGCCAGCAAGGCCATCGATCCGAACGCCACGCCCGCCACGATCTCTACGGCCATCGTGGCTGCCGTGATCAGGATGACGATCAGTGTGCGGAGTTCGCCGGGCATCTTCCGATCTTGTCCGAAGACGTGATCGTGCTGCCAAGGCGATGTCGCTGTTCGTTCCATTGGAACTCGGTCGATCCCGTGTTGTGCCATTTCGCTGGAATTGGGAACGAGTGCGTTACGGGATGGGCTGCCGAAAGGGGCGGGCAAGGCCACACGGCAGCGTGCCATCGGTCTGCGTTATTGTAGGTGGTTTGCGATTTCGGAACAGCCGGCCGGTTTTCCATAACGGGCCGGCGCGGGGCTCCGAAGAACGCGACACGGCGGTTTGGGGATCCAGCCGCGTCCTGGAAGACTTTCGTCCTTGGGCTCTTCACCCTAATCCGGATCGGCCGTAAACTGGAACGGGATTTAAGACGTCTACTGGTTCCCTTGTGGAGGCACTGGTATGCCATCCCCCTTTCCCGGCATGGACCCCTACCTGGAAGAACCGGGGCTGTGGCCTGACGTCCATCATGAGTTGATGTCGGTCGCCCGCGAGTTGTTGATGCGCCGGCTGCGTCCCAAGTACCACGTTCGCGTCGAGGAGCGGGTCTACATCTCGGATGAGAACGACCCCGGACGCGAGGTGATCATTCCGGATTTGCGGGTGGCGGACGCCGGACGCGACGAACGACGCGACTGGGAAGCGGAAGAGGCCACGGCCGGCTACGTGGCGGTGGCCGAGCCGGTGGTCCTCACCACCTTGCTCGACGACGAGATCCACGAGGCGTTCTTGGAGGTGATTGACCGCCAGGAGCAGGTGGTGGTGACGGTCATCGAAATCCTCAGCCCGACGAACAAGGTGCCGGGATCGCG
>CAYUFW010000022.1:41039-44680 GCA_964443915.1 uncultured Pirellulaceae bacterium | reverse complement strand
GGGGGCGGGCCAGCTATCTGGAACAACGGCAGGAAATCATGCGCTCGCCCAGCCATCTGGTCGAGATCGATTTGCTGCGCGGCGGCAAGGCGATTCAAACGCGCGAACTCTTGCCGCCAGCCGACTACTACGTCCACGTCTCGCGCAAGACGAAGCGGCCCAAAGGCGTCGTGTGGCCGATCCTCCTCACGCAACGTTTGCCCGTCATTTCGATCCCCTTGCGTCCGGAAGACGAGGACGTCCCCTTGGATCTGCAGGAGGTCTTGAACACCGCCTACGACCGGGCCGCTTACGATCTGGCAATTGACTATCGCCGCGAGCCGGTCCCACCGCTGGACGAGGCGCAGCAGCAGTGGGCGCACGCATTGCTCGAAAGCCGCGGCGTGCGTGGATGACGTTGATTTCCGGAAGCGAGGACGCAGGAAGACTCGGGAGGAGAGATCATGACGACCGCGCAGCGCGTCGTGCTGGCAATCTTGACGGCGACCCTGCTGGTGCTGGTTCTGCCCGGCGCCGGGATTGCGGCGGAGGCGAGTCCTCAGGATGACGGCCCGCCCCGCGAAGACGCGGTTGGCCTTGAGTCCTCCCCGGCGATTACCTCGGCCTTGTACGCGAGGCTGGCAAGCCTGCAGGAGACGATGCTGGCAACTCGCCGCAAGTACGCTGCCTGGGTAGCCGATCAGCCTGCGGCGAGGAAGTCGGTCGAGTTCGGCCCGTGGCTGGCCACGCCGCTGCCGACCGCCGACGCCGGCAGGGTTCTCGGGCCGGCCGAAGCGATCGACCCGAACGCGAAACTGGCCGACGGACGGCTGCTCTGGTCACCGCAGACTGAACTTGCCGACGGCAAACCGGTCAAGTTTCTGACGGCATCGGGCCCGACGAGCGTCCTCGTGGCGCGGACGATTCGCGCGTCGCAGCCGGTCGCTCTGACCGTCGGCCTCGGCGGCGGCGATCGCCTGGACGTCTGGCTCAACGGGCGCCAGGTCGCCTCCGCGTCGACGCACCTGATCTCGGGCCGCTACGGCTGCGGCTTTCAATTCGACGGGACGCGAGTCGATCAAGTCCTGGTGAGCCTGGACCTCCAGGCGGGCGAGAACACGCTCGTGATTCAACTCGCGCCGAGCGACGAGCCGTCGTTCTACTTCTCGGCGTCGCCGAATCCGGTGCCGCGGCTGTGGGAACAGATCCGCAAGAATTTCCCGGCCGCGCAGAACCCGTTGCTGGATCTTGTCCACGCCGATTGGTTCGCGGCGCAGGGTTGGCTCGCCGCCCCGGACGTCAAGTTCGAGGAGCAGCTGATCGGCCGTCTGACCGCGGACGGCCGGGCGGAGTACGACAGGCTTTCCAGCCTGTCTTGCGGGCCGGACGGACAGGCTGGAAAGCCTGTCCCACGCTGGCTGCAGTTCCTCGAAACGTCGCTCCCTGCGGAACTCGATCAACTCAAGCAAGCCGGGGCCGAGCGCGACGACCGCCGCTGGCTGGACCTGTGCGTCAAGGCGTCGGTGCTGGCCGCGCTCAGCCGCGATCTGGCCCGTCTGCGTGCCGCGGTAAGCGAACTGGGCCGGTCGCCGCCGGACGCGTACCCGGCCGCCGAGTTGCTCGGCCGGCTGGACGACTACGAGCAGCGCTTTCTCGCGCTAGCCGGCACACGGCTTGATCCCGCGGAGGAGGCCACGCGCCGCCTGATGGCCGAGATGCCAGCGATGCAGCGGCAGATGCTCGTCGATCTGAACCCGCTGCTACGGGACGCGGAAATCGTCTTCGTCAAGCGCTACACGTACAACAGCAAGCACTACTACGATGATTTCCAACACATCAGCCGCTGGGGCGGCAACCTGTGCGTCCTGTCGCTGGCGGACGGTCAAGTGCGCGAAATCATTCCGGAACTCGCCGACGGCGTCTTCGACCGCTTCGACCTGTCGTTCGACGCGCGGCGGATCGCGTTCGGCTACCGGCGACCGCAGCGCGAGGGCTTCCGGCTGTACGAGGTCGGCGTGGACGGCGGTGGCCTGCGGCCGGTGACGATACCGCCGGCCGACGAAGAAGAACGGATCGTCAAGTACGGCAAGACGAGCACCGGGGACAGTTTCTACGGCTTGCTGGGATACCAGTTCTGGACGGACGACGTCCACCCCTGTTATCTGCCCGACGGCGGCCTTTGTTTCGCGTCGACCCGCTGCGAACACGGCGTGCTGTGTACGCCGAATCATTACCTGGCTTGCACCACCTTGTTCCGGATGGACGCGGACGGTGGCAACCTGCGGCCGATTTCCCAGGGGGCCTTGAGCGAGTTCACGCCCACGATGATGGCCGACGGACGGATTCTGTACAACCGCTGGGAATACGTGTACAAGGGCATCGCCGCCGTCCAGTCGCTGTGGGTCACGCGCCCGGACGGTTCCGGCAGCGAGGAGTTCTACGGCGATAACATCACCAATCCCGGCGTCTTGTGGCAGGCCCGCCAAGTGCCCGGCCACCCGCGGCTGGCTGTGTGCATTGGCTGCGGGCACGAGCCGATGGGCATCGGACAAGTGTTGCTGCTGGACCTGAACAAAGACAAACGTACGCCGCAGCCCATGATCAGCTTGACGCCCAACGTCAAGACCGAGAATCTCCGCGGTTTGTATCAACTCCGCAACGGCGTCTGGCGCGAGGACGTGTACGGCCCGTTTTACGCCGATCCGTATCCGCTGTCGGACAAGTTCTTCCTGGTCTCGTGCAATCCGCAGCGGCGGTACAACGACGAGACGGCCTATGGCATCCACCTGCTGGACGCGTTCGGCAACCGGGTGCCGGTCTACCACGATCCGGCGATTTCTTGTTGGCAGCCGATGATGCTGCGGCCGCGGCCAATGCCGCCTGTGCTGCCCGGCGCGGCACGGCCAACGAGTAGGCCGTGCCACACGGATCGGCCGTGCCACACGGGAGAAGTGCCGACGGCCACGGTGTTTCTGCAGGACGTGTATCGCGGGCTGCCGGGCGTCGCGCCGGGCACGGTGAAGTATGTCCGGGTGATGGAGCAGATTCCCAAGCCGTGGGCCGCTGAAGTGGATCCGTTGCGGGATGAAGACCGCAGCGCGGACGGCTTCGGCGGACATCTGGCTGTGAGTTGGAACGCGCACATCTGGGTCGCCGTGCTGCGGGGCATCGTGCCCATCGAGGAGGATGGGTCGGCCTATTTCGAAGTGCCCGCCGAGCGGAACCTGTTCTTCCAGGCACTCGACGAGAACTTCATGGAAGTGCAGCGGATGCGCACGTTCGTCAACTTCGTGCCTGGCGAGCAGCGTTCCTGCATCGGCTGTCACGAGCACCGCACGCAAGCCCCGGCCTCAACGTTGCCGATCGCCTTCGGCCGGTCGCCCGCAGCACTGTCGGCCCAGCCGGGCGAAACGGCCCCGCGGCCGCTGTACTATCCGACCGACGTGCAGCCGATCCTGGACCGGCACTGCGTCCAATGTCACGACGGCTCCCCCGCCAGCGACCCCGCTCGGCGCGGGCCTCCCGAAAGCGCTCGGCGCGGGTCTCCCGACCCCGCCGAAACCTCCGACCGCAGGTCTCCCCCCGCCTCCGCGCTCGGCGCAAGTCTCCCGACCTCGCCGCAACCGCCGACCGCAGGTCTCATCTCCGCACCAGCCGTGATC
>CAYUFW010000022.1:2663-41029 GCA_964443915.1 uncultured Pirellulaceae bacterium | reverse complement strand
GACGGTTCCGTCCGAGCGCAGACTGCCAGCGCGGCGTCCAATGACCAACACAAGTCTCCCGCGGCAGGAAACGTGATCAAAGCCGTCCCCAACTTGCGCGGCGACCTGACCACGGTGTTCAATCGTTCCTACGAGAGCATTCTGCAAGGCGGCTTGGTCGCGACGATCCGCGAGTGGGCCGGCGGCAACTACGCGATGCAGAACGCCGAAGCTGTCCCGCCGTACACCCACGGCTCGCACCGCAGCCGGCTGGTGGAACTGCTGAAGGCGGGTCATTACGACGTGCAGCTGTCGCGGGAAGAGTGGATCAAGCTGGTGACGTGGATCGACTGTGGGGCCCCGTATTACGGGTCGTACTACGGGCGGCGGAACCTCATGTATCAGGGTGCCCCCGACTTCCGCCCCGTGCCGACGCTCAGTTCGGCGTGCGGCATCCCGCCCGTCTTTCCCGAACCGCCCAAACCCGAACCGCTGCCCGCCCAGTTGCTCGCCTGGTGGCCGCTGGACGACACAGCGTCCGACACCGCGGACGACGCGTCGGGCCATGCTCATCAGGCCAGCGCCGTCAACGCTCATCGGACCGGGGGCCGCAACGGCCGCGGCGGACGTCGCTTTGACGGCAAGGCATACATCGAGGCCGCCGGTCTGGGCAAGCACGAAGCGATCTCGATTGCGCTCTGGGCCAAGGCGGATACGCTTGGCAGCGCATGGAGCCCGCTGCTGTTCTGCAACGACGCCCAAGCCGGCGTCGTTCACTTCAGTCTGTTGCCGGACGGCACGCCGAACGTGGCTGTCAACACGGGCGATTCAAAATGGACGCACCGCCGGGCGCGGACTCCGGTGGCCGACGGCCAGTGGCACCATCTGGTCCTGGTGTGCGACGGACGCGTGGGCGGCAGCGTCCGGTTCTACGTCGACGGCAGACTGGCAGGCCAGCAACGGGCAGGGCTGGCCCTGCAGCTGGACCTGGCCCGTTTCCGGCTGGGAGCCTACAATCGTTGGGAAAACGCCCCCGCGAACAATTTCCACGGCGAACTGGACGACGTCCGCGTCTACCGCGGGATGCTGTCCGATGCCGAGGTAGCTCAACTCAGCAACCCAGCCAACGTCGGCCATCTCGCGCCGCGCTGATCGCCGAGTGCCCCGGCGTCCGTCGCACATCAGGGTGTGCTGATCGCGAATGCTGGAACAGCACAGCCGAGGGAACCGCTGCTGAAGATCGAATGCGCGCCAGCTCAAGTCCTCCGCCGCAGCGCATAGCCGAGGAACGAAATCAGCCCGGCGAAACGGTATCCGGGATCCGCGTAGTGCTCGATGACGTAGAAGGCGAAGTAGTACGCGCGGCAAAATGCCCAGACGGCCAGCGCCAGCAGCAAACCGACTTTCAGTGACGGCGATTCCAGGAGCAAGAGGACGCTCGACACGACACCGATCAGCAGGAACAGAATGCCCTTGATCCACAGAAGCCTTGGGCTCTTGATGTCCGTCACATTTCGCTCCCTTCGCGGCCACTTCGGGCGGTGGTATCTTGCCAGCGCGTCAACGCCGCTGGTTTCGGTCCGCTTCCTCTCGAATCCGCTTCGTTTCCTTCCTGGCCGCCTCCAATTCCTTCCGCAGGCGGGCCGCGTACTGTTCGACCATTTTCAGTTCCCGCTCCGCCGCCGCGCGGTCGGCAATCTGCCGGTCGATCCGCGTGCCGACCGCGTCCTGCAGCTGGCTTTGGGCCACGATCAAACGGGCTTGCGTCTCACGATGCACCTGCTTTTCTGCCTGCAACTCCGCCTCCAATCGCCGGATGATCGCCGCCGACCGCTCGCGTTCTTCCAGCACGCGCCGCCACCACAGTCCCGAGTACCCGAAGAAGATGGCGCTGACGAACATGCCGGCCAGCAGCGTGCTGAGTGCGAACTGCCAGCGCTTGCGGCGCGAGTTCGGCGGCACGGGACTGGCACTTGTCACAGCGGCTTCCCTCGGACACATTGTTGACTGTCGTGGTTGAATGTCGTGCAGATGCACCTTCCACCGTACCCGCCGCGCTCTCGAAAAGGTAGCCGCCATGCACCGTTTTTTCTTGCCGGCGTCCTGTCTGCTGGCGATGGTCTCTGCCATCGTTCCCGCGGCCGCATCCGCCGCCGATTTCTCGGACATGCGCGGCGCGAACTACGTGCCGTCGTACGTCCGCAGCAGCCGTTCTCGTACGTCATGCCCATTCTCCGCGAAGAGAACATCGGCTGGTGCTTCTGGGAACGGATGCTCGGCAAGACGCAGTTCTCGCGGATGGTTTTTCCGTGCCAAGGCTTGATCTATCCCGACGGCATGTGTTTTGACGCGTAAGCGGCAAACAAGAACTCGACGCGATGGCGGTCGGAGACAAATGGCTGGGCTCGATAGCAGCGGTCCACGGCGCGGTCCAGGGCGGCGTGGGCTTTGACCAGCTTGGCCGGCATCGCCAGGGGATCGTACAGGTCCGCCAGCGTCGATTGGGGGTACTCGGACCGAACGGCCAGCACTTTGGCCGCCGCGGCTTCGACCGCCGCTCGACGCTTGTCGCTGGGCGCGTCCGGCCACGGGAAGTTGTTGTACACGAGGGTGGCCGAGTAGCGGAAGTCGGATTTCAGTCGCCCGCACACCTGCCGCACCCAGGCCACGTGCATGGCGGACGACAGGACGCCGAAGTGGTACAAGGTCGCCTCGGGCATGAGGAAGCACAGATCGCTGGCCAGCACGTCCGGGTCCATGAAGCCGAGGGGAATGTACTTGCGGCGTTCAGACGAGACTTTGGGGATCAGCAGGTACGGGGTAGCGGGCATGTTCTCGACGTGAAACCGAGTCGGCGTTTCCGCCAGCTTCTGGGTCGGAACGCTCTTGCTCTGGCCGAAGGCTTCCGAAAGCCGCAGGTTCATCTGGTGGTCCATCAACCACAACGCCGCCTCGGCGATCCGCACGGGCCACTCGTGAATCTCGATGCCGTACATCGCATCCACGTCCACCACGGACACGTGCTGGATGTCGAGCACCCGCTGGCCGTTGTCGAACAGTTTCTGTAAGACCTCGATTTCCAGCAACCGCAGTTCGCGGTACGTGACCACGAGAAAGTTGCCGCAGCCGCAGGCCGGGTCCAGGAACCGCAGTTGTCCCAGCCGCTTGTGAAACCGTTTCAGTTCGGTCTTGTTGCGGCGGGCACGGCGAAACTCGGCCCGCAAATCGTCCAGGAACAACGAGCGGATGACCCGCAAGATGTCGCGTTCCGACGTGTAGTGCCCTCCGATCTGCCGCCGCTCTTTAGGCTCCATCACGGCCTGGAACAGCGAGCCAAACACGGCGGGCGAAATCCGGCTCCAATCGAACCGCGTGCAAGCCAGCAACGCGTTCCGCATGTCGCGATTGAATTCGGCAAACCCCAAGCGTTCCGCGAATAACTGGCCGTTGACGTACGGCAAATCGGCCAGCAGTTCATCCAGATTGGCCTGCCGCTCTTCGCGCCGCGAGTTCAGCACCTCGAAGCACCGCGCCAGGTGAATGCCCAAATCCGAACCGTCCGCCGCCGTGCGGTTCTCCAAGTAGTAGGTGAACGCGTGACGTTCGAAAATGCCGGTGTCTTCGGCAAACAGGCAGAACAGAACTCGCACCAGGAACCGTTCCAATGCATGCCGCGTGTAGCCACCCGCTTCCAACGCATCGTGTAGTTCACAAAGAAGCTGCACGGCAGCGATATTGACCAGGTCCTGATCTTCCCCCGCACGCTGCTTGTCTGACGGCATGGTGTGGCTCCAATCCTGGATTCACACGGACGGCTCGCACGCAGGGCGTTCTTCTCGCATCTTTCTGTCACACCATCTTCCTGTCAGCTTTCTTCCAGGATTTTTCTGCTGCATTCCTGTCCTGCCCTCAACACAGTTCCGGATACCTGCCGAACTCGCGCAGCGCCCGCAGCATGGCTCGGTAGTTCTCCGGCGGCACGCCGCGGTGGACGGTGTTGCTGGACGACAGGATGAACCCGCCGCCGGGCGCGCCGCCGCGAAGACACTGCTTCACTTCCTCCACGACGTCTTCCGGCGTGCCGCTGCACAATGCGCCCGTGCAGTCGATGTTCCCTTTCAGGCAGAGGCGACTCCCGTACTTCGCTTTCATCTCCGCCATCACGTACCCGGCGCCCGGATCGATCGGGTCCAGGCAGTCGATGCCGCACTCGATCCAGAAGTCAACGACGGCGTCGATCTTGCCGTCGCAGTGCTTGATGCACAGATAGCCCAGGTCCTTGTAGCCCTGCAGCACGCGGCGAAAATGCGGGGCGAGCATTTCGAAGTACGTTTCCGGCCGCATCAGCAGGCCCGTGGCATTGGCTACGTCGTCGGTCGTGGCCAGGACCTCGACGCCGTACCGCTGCTTCGCCACACTCGCCAACTGCAGGTTGTACTCGACCACCCGCTCCAGCAGTTCGGAAAACGCCTGCGGCTCGACCAGCAGCGCCATCAGCGCTTCCTGGTAACCCAGCAGGTCCCGCATGTCGGAGAAGCCGTCGCGCAGGTTCAGGACTACCGCTCTCCGCTCGCCGAACCGCTGCAGCGCCTTCTCCACGGAGGCAAAGCGATGGTCCGCCGCCGGATCGGGAAACTGGTAGCGCTGGTGCCGCGTAACATCCAGGATCGGGCTGTCCAACAGCGCCGGCAGGCAATCGCCGGTCAGTTGCCGGCGGATCTGCCATTCGTCGACCAGCGTCGTCTCGTCCTGAAGCTCCTTGCGGTAATCCGGGCGGATGTTCACGCCGTCCAAGTCGAGACGTTCCACGACGTCCAGCAGGTCGTCGCTGCCCACCAGCGCCCGGCCGACCGCCGTGTCGATGAACCATTCGAACGTCGGCACGGCGTCGGGCGTCTGGCGGCGTAAGGCTCGCAGGATTCGTTCTTTACCGTTCATTATTCCCATGCCTCCGTGTCGCCGCCCGGTTTGACGGCCGGAAGCCACAACGCACCACAACGCTTCGTTCATTGTGACCTCTCCAAGGCGGATCGCCCAGTGGGGGCTTGGCGCGGCAGAGCCGCCCGGATACGAAACTGACAGTGAGCGGCAGCGTGACGAGTACGCCGGACGACAGGATTTCGAGAAGAGGAGGGCAAGAAATATGACGCGACACCAAGGTCGATTGGTTGTCTTGGGGCTGGTGCTGATCGCTGCCTTTGGCGCGGCGCAGGCATGGGGAGCGAATGCGGGACCCGCGATGCATGGTCCCGGAGAAGCGTGCTTGGGCGGCCTCGGGGGCGTGTACCTGTTGGCCGAACCGGGCGAGTTGACGATTGACGTGTTCAAGCGGGACCGCAATCGGCGGGGGAGCACGGCGGAACTGCGGGCGATTCTGGCCGGGCCAGGAGGCGACGATTCCGGACGACGGCCAAGCGCGCGGCAGTGGCCTGGGGCCGGTCCAACAGACGCGACTGGCCACGCGCGTCGAGCGGAAGGGAGTCTATGTTCTGAATGTCACCGTGTCGCAGGATCGTTACGGCGAAGAGATGGTCTGGGGCTTCGCGACGAACTGCCCGCGGTACCTGATCGAGACGGCGCGGGGGCACAAGGACGAACGGCACCAGGAGCCGATCGTGCTGCTGGGCTCCGATCAGCCGGGCGACGTGTGCTTCCTGCCCCGCAAAGGCCCGCTGAACATCGAAATCTCCGGGCTCCCCGCGTCGGCGACGAAGCTGGAACTGTTCGACGCGAGCGGTGCGTCCCTCCGCGAGATCGCCGTTGCGGCTGGCGGCACGGCTGCGTGCAGCGTGCCGGCCGGCGTGGCTCGCGATCGCTCTCCGTGGCGGCTGCACGTGCCAACTCGCCAAGCCACGATTCAGATCGACGGCGTGACGCGCTGGGACAGCGACGACGCCTATCCCGATCTGTGCTGCTGGACGACCGAGCCCGAATCGTTTTTCCCGCTGCTGGATTACCGTTGGCTGCTGACGCCCTATTCGCGGATCGTCTATACCCGTGCCGGCCAGCAGGCCGAAGCCGTATTCCGAGTCCACAACAACCGCAGCCAGAAACGGACAGTGAAGCTTGCCATCGAGTTCGCCGGCGAGCCGTGGCCCGTTGAGCTGTCGGCAAGCCAGATTACGCTGAGCAGCAAGCGGGCTGCGGAGGTGACCGTGCGGGGTACGGCCGCCGCGGACGGGAAAGCCAGGATCTGCCAGGTCCGCGCGACGCCGGCCGAGACGCCGGAGTTCACGACGTATGCGACGCTGGAAGTCCGCACGGGCGAATCCCCAGCCACCCAGCCACTGGCGATGCCGCTGGTGCTCAGGCCGTACCGGCACGAGAACGAACAGTTCGGCCATGTGCCCGATTTTCCAGTCGACAACCAGGTCTACTTCGATCCGGAGAACCGGCCGTTCATCTGCACGTCGGACGGAATCGCGACCGTGGCCGAGGGCCGCTGGACGACGGCCGATTTGCGGCGCAACGTACGTTCGGCGGAGGACGGCGGCGAGAGAGACTCCTATCGACTCTACGGCTCGAAGGTCGCTTTCGATCGGGACGGCGGGGTTTATGTCCTGGGTACGTCGGGGCGGCAAGCTGCCCTACTGCACTCGACCGATGGCGGCCGCACGTTCGCCGCCTGTCCGATTCCCGGCCGCGAAGGCCGGTCGGGGTCTTATGACTTGGAGCAGTTCTCCGGGCACAACGAGGCGGCGAAGAGGGAGACAGGCACCGATCGTCCCGAGCGGAACCAGTCCCGTCTTCCGCCGCCGATCGTCCGCTATGCCTTGACGGGCAGCGACCCGAAGCTGTTCTGGCGGCGGTTGCACGACCTGGAGTTGTTCGTGCCGAACTTCGTCGACGGCCGCTTGGTCATGAGCGAACCGATCCTGATCTCGCGCAAATGCATCGGCTTGGCGTCGCATTCCGGGATTCCGTCCAGCGTGGTTTCCCGCGGCGATCGGGTCCACGTAGTCTGGGCCGAAGCGACCGAGCCGACGGAGAAGGTGCCGGGCGTGCCGACGTACGTGGTGACGTACGATCGGGCGACGGGGAAGTTGGGCGAGCCCGCGCTGGTCGGCTACGGTGCGCCGCCCAACGACATCCACAATTCGCCCAGCATCACGATGGACAGTCAAGGTTTCCTGCACGTGCTGGCCGGCACGCACGGCCGACCGTTCCAGTACGCCCGGTCTCTGAAACCGAACGACGCCGCGGGTGGCTGGACCCCGGCGGAACCGGTGGGCCAGGATTTATCGCAAACCTACATCGGCTTCGTCTGCGGTCCGGACGACACGCTGCACTTGGCTTATCGCCTTTGGCACCGCGGCGAGCAGCCACACCCGAAGAGCCATCATGCGGCGCTGGCCTACAGCCGTAAGCGGCCCGGCCAGCCTTGGGAAGCGCCGCGCGACCTGATCGTCCCGCCGTTTTCCGAATACAGCGTGTACTACCACCGCCTGACCATCGACCGGCAGGGACGGCTGCTCCTGTCGTACGACTACTGGTCCACGTTGTGGTTCTACCGCAACGATCAACCGGGACGCCGCCGAAGCCTGATGATGAGTCCCGACGGCGGCGACACGTGGCAACTGGCGACGAGCCGCGATTTGGCGGCAGAACGGTGATCGCCGCATGGCCGGCCGTTGCCGCGCCTATCCCGGCGCCCGTATAATCCAAGGGAACGTATCGAGTCCTCAGAAGGCAGACGCCCGATCATGGACCTCTACGACGAACTCCGTGGCTTGGTTGCAGTCCTCGAACAACAGCACATCGAGTATGCGATCTGCGGCGGAGTTGCGCTTGCCCTTCACGGCTATCCGCGTTTCACGAAGGACATCGATCTTTTGATCCTTGCGGCGGACTGCGACCGCGTCCTGGAGATCGCCGAACGACGAGGATTCTTGGATCCTGCCGGCCGTATTCCGTTCGAAAACGGCGACGTCTACCGGACTTCCAAGATCGTCGGCACCGATATCCTGACCCTGGACATCCTGCTCGTGAACGCGGCCCTGGAGGACGTTTGGAATGGCCGAGAGGTCTATTGCTGGAGAGAGCTTGACGTGCAGGTCGTGTCGTCCCAGGGACTCATCAAGATGAAGCGCATGGCCGGCCGTGGGCAAGACTTGTTGGATGTCGAGAAATTGGAGTCCCGTCATGCCAAAGACCACGAGCCACCTGCCGACGCAACGCGTTGACATGTCGCCCGAAGCGATCGACCAGCGTCTGCGCGACTTGGCACAGCTCTACAAGCTGGGCATGTCCCTCCGCGATGTGAAGTTGGTGGGCAAAGCCGTGGACCTTAGACGCAAAGCTGCTGAGGACGGGCCGCGCGCCGCTCCAGCCGCGAAGCGATCCGGCCCCTGAAGATTCCCGTAGCATGGCTCTCCGAGCCGTGCCGATCCTCGCCGAATGGAAGAGCACGGCTCGGAGAGCCCTGCTACAGACAACCATCGCGCCGGAGCGCGCCTCCTACTTCGATCCCGCGGGCGGACGGGACACGGTTCGCCACACAGTCCACACGATCAGGGCGTCGATGGCGATGACCACCGGCAAGCTGAGCACGGAGATTTCAGCCCATGTTAAGCCGAACGAGAACAAACCGCCACAGATCCCGATCAGCAACACCCCGATCCAAACCAACAGGACGTCCAGCACCAGCAGCGGGAACAGCAGGGCGTCGGCCACGGCCAGCGGCAATCCGTACAGCCGTCCGCCGGAATGCCGGATGTCGCTGATCGCGATGAGGCCCAGGGTCGTCGTGCCGAAGGGGGCCGCCAACCCCAATGGCAGCATCATCAGGAATAGGATTTTGAACGCATAGTCCACCGATGCCTCGTGTGGCGTGCGGCCCACGGACTCGGCCTGCTGACGACCGTCAGGCCCGGTCGCCTCCGCACCCGCGGGACCGGCTGAGCGATGCTCGACCATGGTCGGATGCGACTCGACCGTGACGGTCATCAGAGACCCGAGCACGAAGATGAAAAAGAACGGCGCCCAGGCCGCGCCGATGATCGCTTTGCGGGAGAAGCGGGGCCGCTCGCCGCAGTACACGGCCGGCGCAGAGAGCGGCGGACTGCCGCTGATCGCCTCGATGTCGCTCTTGACCTGGCTGGCGTGCTGATAGCGCCGCTCCGGCTCTTTGGCCAGGGCGCGGAGTACGACTTCATCCAGCCGCACATCGATCCGCGCCTTTGCCGACGGCGGCGCGAACCGGCCGACCGGCACTTCGCCCGTCAGCATCTCGTAGATGATCACGCCCAGCGAGTAGATGTCCGCGCGATGATCCACTCCGCCGGCCCCTTCCATCTGCTCCGGCGCCATGTACCGCAGGGTTCCCATCACCTGGTGCGTGGCCGTCAGACGCGCGTCCGGTTGCCCGACGAGCTTGGCCAGGCCAAAGTCGGCGATCTTCACGCGGCCCGTTTCGTCCAGCAGGATGTTCTCCGGCTTGATGTCGCGATGCACCACGCCCGCGTTGTGGGCGTACTGGAGCGCGTCACACAAGTCGGGCACCAAGCGCAAGGCTTCTTCCGGCGACAGCCGGCCCGCCTCCAGCACGCGGCGCAGATTGGCCCCTTCGATGTACTCCATCACGAGGTAACACAGCCCGTCGCGCTGGCCAAAGTCGTGGACGGTGACGATGTTCCGGTGATTCAGTTGGGCCAGCGACTTGGCTTCCCGCGCAAACCGCTCGGCGAATTCCGGCACCGCCGCCAACTCGGGCTTGAGGACCTTCAGCGCGACGATCCGGCCGAGGCTTTTCTGGCGAGCTTTGTAGACCGCCCCCATGCCTCCTTGGCCGATCAACTCCAGGATCTCCAGTTCCGGAATCTGCCGCGACAATTCCTCGATGGACGGCGCCCGAAACTGGGCCGGCGGAGCTGACGCCGCGTCGGATTGCGTCGCAGCGACCGATCCGCCGCCGGACTGCCAACTGGCCAACCCAAGCCGCATCAGGCACGCCGGGCACGGCTGGCCGGCCGCCGCCGCGGGCAATTCCGCACCGCATTCCGGGCAACGTTTCGCGTCCGCCATGTTTGTGTCTCCCGAAAGAACTTGCTTGTCCTTGATAATAGAAGCAAATCGCGACAAAGGTTACACAGAGCCCCAGCTTTCTTGGAAGAGCCGGGCTTCTCCTGCGTAGGCCGGAACAAGTCCGCGCAGTTCCGGCGCGAGAGCAAACCCGGCGAGGTCAACCGATCGGTGCCGGAACCGCGAGGACTTGTTGCGGCCTACGGGCTAGTGCCGCAACGCCTCGAACAGCGAACGGATCTCGTCGTCGACATCCTCCGGACCGGCCACGGTTTGGGCGATCTCCTCCCGCAACCGGTCGCGGAAACGGCCGCGCAGGCGATGCACGGCTACCTTGACCGCCGCCTCGCTCATCCCCAAGGCTTGTGCCGCACGGGCGTAACTCTCCCGCTCGGGAACTCCGCCCAGCAGCGGCGACAGCCTCGCATACTGTTCGGATTTTCCCGTCCGCCGGGCCTCTTCCGCCAAGGTCTCCCGGACCTTGTCCAACAAGGCAAGCGCCCATTGCTTCTCGAATTCGGCCTCGGGCGACGGCGTGCGGGAGCCGTGCTGCTGAAAACGGGATTCGGCTTCCGCGGCATCGAACGAGACTCGCGCGTGGCGTCCGCCGCGCTTCCAGGCTCGCTCGCGGTCCCGCTGGTTGCTGAGGAAGTGCCGGAAGGCGGCCAGCAGAAAGGAACGGAAACGCCCTCGCTCCCGCCGGACACCTTGCAGGACGTCCTGTTCCAGCAAGGTAGCGAAGAACGCCTGTGTCACGTCCTCCGCGTCCGCCGCCAAGATCCCCTGCCGGCGCGCGAAGGCATACAGTGGATACCAATAAGCCTGACACAGGGCCGCCATCGCCTCGTGCGCCCCATCGGCCTGGCCTCCGGCCGCCGCGATGACCAGACTCCACCGCGTCGTTTGAAACCGTGCGTCCGGGCCAGCCGCAGAGAGTGGTTCTTGGTTCGGGGGCGCCATGCCGAATATTCTAGGCGCGTTCGGAATTCGCGTCATCCCGGTGATTGACCGAACCGGGGTCAGACGTACAGAATTCAATTTTGGCCGATGGTGAGTCCAGCCATCTGGAACGACCTTGCTCGGCCAGAATTGAATTCTGTACGTCTGACCCCAGCCCCAAGTCCCACCCCCAGGAGGCCGCTATGATGTCCCGCTCGATTCGCGGATTGTTGATCGTTGGATTCTGTCTGGTGTCCGCTGCCACCGCACGCGCGGACGACCTGGTCTTGGCCGACGGCGGACAATCGGCCTACCGCATCGTCGTGGCCGACGAGGCGTCGCCCTCGACCCGCCATGCCGCCGAAGAATTGCAGATGTTCCTGCAGCAGATGAGCGGCGCCAAGCTGCCGATCGTCTCGGACCGTCAACCGCTCGCCGCGCAAGAGATCGTGCTGGGCGACAGCGCCCACCTGCGGCAACTCGGCGCGCAGATCGACTTCGTAACGCTGGGCCGCGAGGGCTACGTGCTCCGCACGGCCGGCCAGCGGTTGATCATCGCCGGCGGGGCGCAACGCGGCAATCTGTACGGCGTGTACGGACTGCTGGAAGACCACCTGGGCTGCCGCTGGTTTGCGCCGGACGTGAGCCGCATTCCGAAGACGCCGCGATTGATGATCGGGCCGATCAACGAACAGAAAGTTCCGGTCCTGGAATACCGCGAGCCGTTTACGTTCGATTGCTTCGACGGCGATTGGTGCGCCCGCAACCGGATGAACTCGAGTACCGGACGCCTGGAGGAAAAGCACGGCGGCAAGGTCATGTTCGGCTCCGGCTTCTTCTGCCACACCTTTGCCGGCCTGGTTCCGCCGGACAAGTACTTCAAGGAGCACCCGGAATACTTTTCCCAGGTTGGCGGCAAGCGGCAGGACGGCTACGCCCAGCTGTGCTGCACGAACGAAGACGTGATTCGCCTGTGTACGGAAGGCATCCTCAAAGGCATGAAAGCCCATCCCGAAGCGTTCGTCTTTTCGGTCTCGCAGAACGACGTGGACAAGCACTGCGAGTGCGACCGCTGCCAGGCGCTGGCCAAGCAAGAGGATTCGCAGATGGCGCCGGTGCTGGCGCTGGTGAACCACGTGGCCGAGGCGGCGGAGAAGGAGTTCCCGGACAAGGCCGTCGAGACCCTGGCCTACCAATGGACGCGCCGTCCGCCGAAGACCATGCGCCCGCGGCCCAACGTGATCATCCGGCTGTGCTCGATCGAGTGCTGCTTCGCGCATCCGCTGGAGAAATGCGACAGCCCGGCCAACCGGGCCTTCTGCCGGGACTTGGAGGGCTGGAGCAAGCTCTCCAACCGGCTCTGGATTTGGGACTACGTCACCGACTTCTCGCATTACCTGATGCCGTTCCCGAACCAGCGGGTGCGCGACGACAACATCCGGCTGTTCGTGCGGAACAACGTCAAGGGCATCTTCGAGCAGGACACGTACAACTCGCCGCACAGCGAACTGGCAGCCCTGGGCGGCTACGTGACGGCCAAGTTCCTGTGGAACCCGGACTACGACGAAAACACGGCTATGACGGAGTTCCTGGATGCCTACTACGGCCCGGCCGCCAAGCCGATTCGAGAGTACCTGAATCTGACGCACGACTACGTGGAGAAGCACAACATTCACGTAGTGATTTGGGCGCCGCCGACGAGTGCCCATTTGACGGACGAACTGCTGACCGAGGCGAACCGGCTGTGGCAGGAAGCGGAGCGCCTGGCGGCCGCGGACGCGGCGGTGTTGAAGCGGGTCCAGATCGGGCGGATGAGCGTCGACTACGCGATCGTGGAGCGCGCGCGGGCCGCGGCGAGCAAAAAGGACGCGCCGCCGTCTCCGCTGGCGGCCTTGGCGGTCGAGCGGTTCAAGCCCTTCGTAGAAACGCTGGCCGCCAGCGGTTTGACCCGCCTGCACGAATGGAAGCAACTCGACGTCGCCGACTACCGCGCCAAACTGGCCGCGGCCTTGGGCGTGCAGCCCTAACGCGGAACTGTTCTTGACAACGCCCTTACCTGTACCGTCGCGTTGAAGTCTTCGTCCGTACGATGCGCGCGACGTGCGCGCATCCTGGCGTGGCGAGCGGGGTGGCGTGAGCCCCCCGGTTCCCAGCAAGTCGTTCGCTTCAGAACCGGGGGCTCACGCCACCCCGCTCGCCAGATGGGTTGCGGGCGCAAGCCCGCGTTAGGGCTTCACTTCGAGCAGTTTCCGCATGGCCGCGGTCAGGACTCCCTCGGCTTCCGGGGCCACGTTGCTGGCGCCGGGGCTGGTTTCGTAGCCTCCTTCGGAATAAGCCGCCGTGGGGCCTATGTAGCCGGGACCGTACTCGCCGTAGGCCGCCATCGCGACGTGCAGGTCGGGGCGCATCGCCTTGGCGGCCAACTGGTACTCGATGAGCAATTCGCCCGGCATGTGCAGCACGCGCGACTGGCCGACGCGCAGGCAAGCGATGTCGATCGCCTGGCCCGCCGCGCAGCGCTGCAGCCACGCCAGCTGATCGGCCTTGGCAATGTAGCCGCGGGCGGGTTCCGTCTTGATCGCCTGAATGAGTTCCGCCTCTTTCAAGTGCGGGGCGACGGGCAGACGCACGGGCACGGTCTGCCAGCCGATGTCGGCGGCGGCCAGCGGGTGTTTTTCCGTGGTTTGGAAGGCCTGCTTCATGCCCTCGGCCAGCCGCATCGCGAGCTTCATGCGGTTCTCCTTGGCGCCGTCGTTGTACTTGCCGGCTCCGATGTTGCCGCCCGCGCCGTTGAAGTGGACGTGCAGGGCTTCGGGCACGTCCTGGCCGCGGATGAAGCGCGCGATGCCGGGGAAGTCGGGACTGGGAGTTCCGGTGCGGTAATAGCTCTGCGGATGGCAGGCGTAATAGCTGAGCACGGCCAGCGGCCGTTCGCCGTTCCAGAAGGAAATCAGCGACACCTGCGGATCGATCACGCCCTCCGGTTCGGCCCGCATGGCCGCGTCGCGGCAGGTCGTGTACCGCGTCGCCCGCACGCGGCCGTCGGGTCCCGGGAGGCGGCGGTTGGAGGCAACTTCTTTGACTTCGGCCGCGCCCCAGCCGTAATGAGTCACCGCTTGCGCCGCAGGCAACGCCGCACGGATCGCGTCGGCGGCCCGCTGAATGACTTGGCGGTGGAAGGTCCCTTCGAAGCGGCCGTAGTCCGCCACGCCCAGTTCGCGAATGATCCGCTCGGCCGTGAAGTCGCAGCCGGGCGCATCGTGCTGGTGCAAGGTGTGGACCGCCACGCGGTCGCGCGTGGTTCCCGCCGCCTCGGCCAGGGCGTCGCGAAACGCATCCTGTCCTTCGTTGGCGATGCCGATCCAATCGACCGCACAGACAACGGTCGGCTTGTCCGCGCTGAGCAACACGATGCCGCGGCAGCGGAGCGTCAGTTCGCCCAACCGCAACACGGGATCGTAGGCCATCGCCGAGCCGACGGGCGGCGTCGCGTCCACGTCGAACGTGGCAATCTTGATCGCCGCTTCGGCGGCCGTCTCCGCCGCTGCGGCACGGCTTGCGGCGACGGTTCCGAGAACGGTCAGCGCGACAAGGACGAAGGGAAGTAGATGATGTCTCACGGATGCCTCCAGTCTATTGCGAAAAAAAGGAACAACTATCTTGCCGGTTCTTCTTGCGGGCTGCGTCGCCACTGCTCGAACGCCCTGGCCATCGCCTCGACTCGTGCGGGCTCTTGTCGGGCCAGGTCGTTCAACTCGGTGCGGTCGGCCTCCAAATTGTACAGTTCCCACGGTCCGCCTTTGGCCGCGACGAGTTTCCAGTCCCCGCTGCGGATCGCGCGGCAGCCGGAGGTGGCCCAGCACAGCGTCCTTGGGCCTGCGATCCGCCCGCCTTGGAAAACGGGCAACAGGCTTTGCCCTGCCAGCGGCAACACGCGGCGTCCGGGGAACTGCGCCGGGTACTCGACTCCCGCCGCGTCCAGGCACGTGGCCGTGACGTCGGTGATGTGGGCCGGTTCGTGCAGAATCGTTCCCGCCTGCTTGATGGCCGCAGGCCACCAGGCGATCAACGGCGCCGCGATGCCGCCCTCGTGGTTCGTCTGTTTGTGTTCGCGGAACGGGGCGTTCGAGACGTTGGCCCAAGGCGGGCCGGCGGTCACGAAGGTGTCCGGGCCGCCGGGCGGAATGTCCGGCCGGTTGCCCACTCGGGTGGGCGTGCCATCGGAACGCCACGTGAGGCCGGGCTTGTCCAGCTCGCCGACCGCCTGGTCCGAGGCGCCGTTGTCGGAGAGGAAGATGACGAGCGTGTGGTCGGCGGCCTGGGCGCCGCGCAGCGCGTCCATGATCCGGCCGACACTCTGATCGAGCGAATCGATCTGGCCGGCGTACGCGGCCATCCGCTCGGCCTCCCACTCCTTGTGCTTCGCGTCCTGCCAAGGCGGCACGCAGGCATCGCGTGGCGACAAGCGGCTCTCGGCGCCGACCAACCCCAACTCGACGAGCCGTTGGCAGCGGCGCGAGCGGGCTTCGTCCCAGCCCAGATTCCGGTACAGCTCGCGGTACTTTGCCATGTCGGCGGGCTTGGCGTGCAGCGGCCAGTGCGGCGCGTAATGAGCGACGTACAGGAAGAACGGCTGCTGTCGGGCCGCCGCCTGGCCGATGAATTCCACGGCAAAGTCGGTGATCAAGTCGGTCTTGTACGCGCCCTCGGGCAGCGAGAACGGGCGGCCGTCGCGGTAGAATTTCGTGTTGCGCACGTCTTTGAAGTAGTTGCCCGGCCCGCTGTGCCCGGTGCTGCCCAGAAAGCGATCCACGTAGCGTTGGATCATCGCCGGGTCGTGCCAGTCGTCGGCCGTGACCATGTCGAGCCGCCCCACGGCGCACGTCTGGTAGCCGGCGGCCTTGAGCAGTTCGAACGCCGTCACGCAACGGTCGTTCAGCAGCCCGGTCCAGTGGAAGATCCCGACCTGGTGCGGATGCAGTCCCGTCATCAGGGCGGCTCGCGACGGGCCGCAGAGCGCACAGTTGTAGAACTGCGAGAACCTCACGCCGCCCGCGGCCAGGCGGTCCAGATTCGGCGTCTGGATCTCGCCCCCGTAACAGCCCAAGTCGGAGTAGCCCATGTCATCGGCCATCATCAGCACGATGTTGGGCCGCTCGGCGGCGGGGACCTGGCCCGCGGCCAGCGCCAGGCCGAGCAACGCGGCGGTCAGCGGGTGGACAATTCGCATCGTGGTTCTCGATCTCTTTGCGCGCATCGTGGAGTGCGGCGCCTTGTCGCCGCTCTGGCTCGACAGTGACGCGATGACGGTCAGTTTGTGTTCCGATGCCTTGCTCTGTCTGCTGAACCCCGTCAAACGCAGCAAGGCAGGCCGCTGTCCAAAGCGGGTGACAAGGCACCGCACTCCAAAACTCGGTTGCGGCACCAGCGAGTTTATCGTGATCGTCCAACCGTGGAAAGGAAACGGAGACAGAAAGTGCCGCAAAAAACCGTGGAGGGACGGTTGCATCCAGTGCGGCGACGGGCAAAAATGCGGGTCAGTCCCGAAGAACGCCTGGGGACTGAATGGAGGACCGAATGGCAATGCACGATGCGATGATCGAGAAAGAAGCGTTTGGCACGACCGCGGACGGCGTGGCGGTGGACCGCTACACGTTGCGCAGCGGCGGCATGATGGTCCGCCTGATCACCTACGGGGCCACGGTCACGGAACTCTGGGCTCCCGATCGGCAGGGAGCCGTGGCGGACCTCGTGCTCGGCTTCGACGCCCTGTCGCAGTACGAGACGCAGAGCCCGTACTTCGGCTGCACCGTCGGCCGCGTCGCGTTCCGCATCGCGGGTGGCAAATTCGATCTGGACGGCCGGTCGTACCAGCTCACGCTGAACGAGGGCGGGGACCACTTGCACGGCGGCCGGAAGGGGTTCAGCCACGTGGTGTGGCAGGCGGAGCCGCTGCCCGATCCCGTATCCCCCGCCGTCCGCTTCACCTACCTCAGTCCCGACGTCGAGCAGGGCTATCCGGGCACGTTGGACACCGCGGTGGTCTACACGCTCACCGCCGACGGCGAACTGCGGATCGACTATGCCTCCACGACCGATCAGCCCACGCCGGTGAACCTGACCCATCACAGCTACTTCAACCTGGCCGGCGCCGGCTGCGGCGATATCCTGGGGCACGTGCTGCAACTGGACGCGGATCGCTGGATCCCGGCCGAGAAGCCGGACCTGCCCTCGGGCGAAGTTGCGCCGGTCACGGCGACGCCGTTCGACTTCTTGCAGCCGACGCCCATCGGCGCCCGCATCCAGCAGGTTGGCGGACCCACCCAAGGCTACGACTTGGCCTACCTGCACAACCACCCGGACGGCAACCTGGCTCGCGTGGCCACCGTCCACAAGCCGCGATCGGGCCGCACGATGGAGGTTTCGACGAACGAACCGGCGATCATCCTGTACACCGGGAATTACTTGGACGGCAGTTTGCGCGGCAAAGGCGGCGCGGTGTACGGGCAATACGCGGGCGTGTGCCTGGAAACCGGCCGGCCGCCTGATGCAGTACACCATCCCCAGTTTCCCTCGACGATTCTCCGCCCCGGACAGGTCTACCGGCACACGTGCGTGTACCAGTTCTTCGCACGGTGACCTCGCCGCCTCCCCCGTGATGCGACCACCGACGGCTGTGTCATGCTGAGCACCGATTACCGATCACCGATCACCACTAACGGCAATCCCATGAGCTACCTAGGACTAGACATCGGCACCACCGGCTGCAAGGCAGCCGTGTTCGATCAGGAAGGCCAGTTGTTGGCCTTGGCCTATCGCGAGTATCCGCTGCTGTCGCCTCAGCCCGGTTGGGCCGAGGTCGATTCGGCACGGGTCTGCGAGGATTGTTGTAGCGCGATCCGCGAAGCGGCGGCGGCCAGCCGCGGCGATCCGGTTCGCGGACTGGGTATCTCCTGCCAGGGCGAGGCGTTCACGGCGGTGGGCGCCGGCGGCGAGTTGCTGGCCAACGGCATGGTTTCCTCCGATGCCCGCGCCGTGGATGTGGTGGCCTCCTTCAGCCGCGAGTTCGGCGCCGAGCGGTTGTACGAGCGCACGGGCCACACGCCGCATCCGATGTTCACGGTCTTCAAGCTGCTCTGGCTGAAGCAGCAGCGGCCCGACGTGTTTGCCAAGGCGGCGAAGTTCCTGTGCTTCGAGGACTTGTTCCAGCAGCGGCTGGGGCTGGAGCCGGCCATCAGTTGGCCGCTGGCCGGGCGGACGATGTTGTTCAACGTGCGCACGCACCAGTGGGATGACGAGATTTTGAAAGCCGTCGGAATGGAGCCCCAGCGGCTGGCCCCGCCCGTCCCGTCGGGGACCGTGGTGGGGACCGTTCCGCGCCAAGTGGCCGACGATTTGGGTTTGCCGGACGGCGTGATCGTCGTCGCGGGCGGGCACGACCAGCCGTGCGGGGCACTCGGGGCCGGGGCGGTCGAGTCCGACGTGGCCATGTACGCTTCCGGCACCGTGGAGTGCATCTGCCCGGTGTTCGACCGGCTGTGTCTCGATGAGCGGCTGTTCCGCGCCAACTTGTGTACCTACGATGCCACGCTGCCGGAGATGTACACGACGGTCCTGTTCAGCCTAACTGGCGGCAATCTGTTGCGCTGGTTCCGCGACCAGTGGGGCCAGGCCGAGACGGCCGAGGCGGCCCGCAGCGGCGTGGATGTCTATGAGCTGTTGACGCGGGCCATGGCCCCCGATCCCACCGACCTGCTGGTGCTGCCCTACTTCACGCCCTCCGGCACGCCGTACTTCGACCACGAAGTCCCGGGGGCGATCCTCGGCCTGCGGCTCTCGACGACGCGCGGCCAGGTGCTGCGGGCACTGATCGAGGGCGTGGCGATGGAGATGCGGCTGAATCTGGAGATCCTCCACGAGGCCGGCCTGGGCGTGCGGCAACTGCGGGCCATCGGCGGCGGGGCCAAAAGTCCCGCGCTCGTCCAGTTGAAGGCCGACGTCCTGAATCGTCCGATCACGACGCTGGCCGTGACCGAGGCCGGCTGCCTGGGAATGGCGATGCTGGCCTGCGCCGCGCAGACCGGGACGGCACCGCGCGAGCTGGTGAAAACCTGGGTCAAGACCGGCGCTGCCATCGAACCCGAGTCGCGGCGGGCAGCCCGTTACCAGGAACGCTTCCAGGCCTATCGCCAACTGTATCCAATTATGCGAGAATCCTGGAAACGGTTGAAACCGTAGACGGCTCGCCCCGCGAGCCGAGATCCGCTCGCGGAGCGAGCGGCCTACGATGGTGCATCCTCCGAATCGAGACCCCTATAAGGAGATTTTCCGATGATTCGTCCCACGATCGGTTTCCTCGTCTACGGCGTTCACAAGGACGGTCTGCTGGACCCCATGGGCCAGCCGTTCATCGACGACGCGCTCGTGGCCCGCGCCAAGCAGACGCTGCGGGATCAGGGCCTGGAGTTGATCGAGCACGACACGGTCCTGGCCACGAAGCAGGAGGCCCGCGCCGCGCTGAAGAAGATGAAGGACGACGACCGCGTCTGCGGCGTGGTGCTCTTTTCCGCCACCTGGGTTTGGGCGGCCCACTTGGTCGCCGCGGTCCGCGACTTTGCCGCCACCGGCAAGGGCGTGCTGATCTGGACGCATCCCGGTTCGCAGGGCTGGCGGCCCGTCGGCGGGCTGGTCATGCACGGGGCCTTGCTGGAGGTCGGCATCCCGCACAAATTCGTCTACGGTGCGGCGGACGATCCGGTGGATGTGGGCAGCATTGCCAGTTTCTGCCGCGCGGCCCACATGCGCAACTGGCTGAACATGGCCACGATCGGCACGTTCGGCGGCCGCGGCATGGGCCAGACCTGCGGCGCGGCCGATCCCAGTCAGTGGATGAAGGTCTTCGGCGTGGACATCGACTCGCGCGACACGACCGAACTGATGCGCACGGCCCAGCAGATCGAGCCGGCCGAACTGGCCGAACTGGAGCCGCGAGTCCAGAAACTGTTCGGGGCCTTGCCCAAGAAGGACATTGTCAACGAGCGATCGATGCGGCTGTACTTGGCCATCAAGAAGCTGGTCGCCAAGAACGGTTGGGACTTCTACACGATCCAGTCGTTTCCGGGGCTGGCCGACGATTACTCGGCCACCTGTTTCGCCCAGAGCATGATGCTGGAAGACGGCGTCGGCACTTCGACACTGGGCGATTTCAACACGGCCATGACGGTCCTGCTTCTGACCAAGTTGAGCCGGGATCCCGTCTACTACGGCGACCTGCAGCACATCGACAAGCGGACCCGCGAGATCAAGATCATCGGCGACGGGGCCTGCCCGCCGTCGCTGGCCGGCAAGCTTGGCCCGGCCGGATTCGCCGAGCACGGCATCCCGACCGAGGGCGAGGCCGGCGGACTGTCGATCAAGCTGGTGTGCAAACCGGGCGAAGGCGTGTTGGCCCGGCTGGGACGCGTGGACGGCCGGTTCAAGATGGTCCTCACGCGGTGCTCGGTCGCCGAGCCGCCGGCCGAGCAACTCGAGGCCCGGCAGTTGGAATGCGGCATCCCCTTCTGGCCGCACGCCTTCGTGACCGCCCATTGCGACATCAACGTGTTGCTGGAGCACTGGACCAACGAGTACGCCTGCCTGGGCTACGGCGAGCACCTGTACGGCGATCTGATCGAGTTCTGCAAGCAGACGGGAATCGAGGCGATCCTGCCATGAAAGACGTATTGCTGAAGGACTTTCGTCCGCAGTGCCTGCTCCGCGTGGCGTCGCACGTGCCGCAGCAGGCCCGCTTTCCGGTGATCGACGCCCACAACCATCTGTTCGGCGAACTGTCGGCGGAGAAGTTGATCGAAGTGATGGACGCCGTCGGCGTGCGGGTCTGGGTGAACGTCACCGGCAACACGACGCTGCCGCTGGTGAACAACACCTACAGCATCGCACGCCGCGACATCGGCACGTTCATGGAAAACTACGTGCGGCGTTATCCCGGCCGGTTCGCCGCCCTGACGATGGCGGACTTTGCCCAGTGGGGAGACCCGGTCCTGATCAAGGACGACGATTTCGCCCAGCGGTGTATCGAGCGGCTGGAGGCCGACGTGGCCGCCGGCGCCCGCGGGCTGAAGGTGACCAAGGAACTGGGGCTGTTCTTCCGCGACCACACGGATGCCATGCTCCGCGTGGATGACGAGCGGCTGGCGCCGATCTGGGAGCGGGCCGGCGAGTTGGGAATCCCGGTCCTGATCCACGTCTCCGACCCGATCGCCTTCTTCCAGCCTATCGACGAGCACAACGAGCACTACTTGACGCTGCAGGAATTCCCCGGCTGGAGTTTCTGCGGTTCGCACTTCAGCAAGTGGGAAATCCTGGAGCAGCGCAACCGCATGATCGCCCGGCATCCGGGGACGAAGTTCCTGCTGCCGCACATGGCCAACTTGCCGGAGGACCTGGCGACGGTGGGCCAGTGGCTGGACGACTATCCGAACGTGTCCATCGACTTTTCGGCCCGCATCGACGAACTGGGCCGCCAGCCCTACACGGCGGCCGAGTTCTTCCGCCGCTATGCCGACCGGATCCTGTTCGGCCTGGACATGCCGGTCTCGGTGGAAGCGTACCGCTGTTACTTCCGCTTGCTGGAGACCCGCGACGAGTACTTCGACTATCCTGACTACATCGGCCGGTTCGGCGTCTACACTCGCTGGAAACTGTACGGCTTGGGGTTGCCCGACGATGTGCTCCAGAAGATTTACCACGAGAACGCGATGCGCCTCCTCGGATTAACGCTGGCGTAGCGTCCAGCAGGAGATTTCGTATGCCATTGATTGTTTCGCGAGAGCAAGTGCTGGATCTGTACGCCGCCGCCGCGGGGCGGAAATGGGTGATTCCGTGTTTCTGCTCGGAGAACCTTACGACGACCGAAGCGCTCCTGGCGGCGGCCTCCGACTTTGCGCGGAAGTGCGGCTTGGACCGCGTGCCGATCACCGTGGGCCTCACGAACCAGTACCTGCACCGCGCCCAGTCGTCCTGGTACACGCACTCGCGGCGCTGGGACGTCGGCTTGCGGCTGTTCCTGGCCGAGTTGCAGGTCCTGGCCCGTGACGACTCGCCCTACGCCAACGTCGACGTGATGGTCCATCTGGACCACACGCAGCACGACCTGGACCGCGAGTTGCTGGACTGGGACATGGGCCAGTTCTCTTCAATCATGTTCGACGCTTCGACGCTGCCCTTCGAGGAGAACATCGCGGCCACGCGCCAGTTCGTGCGCGCCAAGGGCTCGCAGATCGTCGTCGAAGGGGCGTGCGACGAGATTATCGACGCCGGGGGCGAGGAAGCGAGCGAGTTGACGACGCCGGAACACGCCGAGCGTTACGTGCGCGAAACCGGCGCCGACATGATCGTGGCCAATCTGGGCACGGAACATCGCGCCAGCGCCGCCTCGCTGCAGTATCACGGGGACCTGGCCCGGCAGATCAGCGGCCGGATCGGCCCGAAGCTGGTCCTGCACGGCTGCTCGTCGGTCCCCAACGAGCAGATCGGCAAGCTGTTCGACGACGGCATCTGCAAGGCCAATGTCTGGACCGCCCTGGAACGCGACAGCAGCCCTGTCCTGTTGGCCGACATGCTGCGGAACGCCGTGAAAGTCGCCGGACGCGACGCGGTGGCACGGCTCAAGGAAGAAGGTCTGCTCGGCCCGGCCGTTCCGACCGCCGGCCGGGCCGCGCTGAGCCACGCGACAACCGTTTACCGCCAGGACATCATCTTTCAAGTCATGAAAGACATCGTGACGGGTTACCTGGAAATGTGGTATCCAGCGGCGATGGGCGGCGAATGACAACGAATGACCTGCACGGCTCCAGCCCTCCTCAGGCGAACGGTGGGCGTTAGCCTACCGGTTCTTCGGAAGCGGGCGGACCGCCCCCAGGGAACACCGTTGCGCTCACGCCCACCGTTCGCCGGGACTCGAACGATTCCTCCGAAGGAAGACGGTCCATCTGGAGAGCCGCACTCAATCGTGGCAAGGAGAAACCTATGTTCGTACGCGCTCCGGGCATCATCTTGGTGACGTTGTCCGTTTCCGTCCTGGCCGCGGGCGAAACTCCGCCGCTGGACGTCGCGATCCGCGGCGGCCAGGTTGTCGACGGCACCGGCGCGCCCGCTTACTCGGCCGACGTGGGCGTGCGGGACGGGAAGATCGTCCAGGTCGGGCGTCTGGCGGACGTCCCGGCGAAGCGCACGATCGACGCCGCGGGGCTGATGGTGGCGCCGGGGTTCGTCGACATGATGGGCCAGACCGCCACACCCATCATGGACCACCCGGAATCCGCCCTGAACCTGCTAGGGCAAGGGATCACGACGATCCACGCTGGCGAAGGCGGTTCGGCCGCGCCGCGGGCTCCGGGCAAGGGAGCCCGCTGGACGACGATGGCCGAGTACCTGGCCCTGCTGGAGAAGACCGGCATCCCGCTGAACGTGGCTCAGAACGTGGGGCACACCCAGGTGCGTTCGATCGTGCTGGGCGGCACCGACCGTCAGCCGAGCCCGGCGGAACTGGAGCGGATGAAGGATCTGGTCCGCGAGGCGATGGAGGCCGGGGCGGTGGGGCTGTCCACGGCCCTGATCTACCCGCCGGCCACCTACGCCCGGACCGAGGAGTTGGTCGCGCTGGCCAAGGTCGCCGGCCAGTATGGCGGCCGGTACTTCACCCACATGCGCAATGAAGGCGATCAACTCCTGGAAGCGCTCGACGAAGCGCTCGAAATCGGCCGCGCCGCAGGCACGCCGGTCCACATCTTCCATCTCAAGGCGGCGGGCAAACAGAACTGGGACAAGATGGGATTGGCACTGGCGCGAATCAAGGCGGCGCGGGCCGCCGGCCAGCAGGTGTCCGCCGACGTCTACCCTTATATCAACAACGGCTTGGGTCTGCAGTCGTTCGTGCATCCACGGCACTTTGCCCAGGGGCACGGGGCGTTCCTGCGCGGTTTGGAAGACGCGGCGACGCGGGCCGCGATCCGCCGCGAAATGGAATCCGAGCCGGGCTGGGAGAACTGGTTCCGGCACATCGGCTACGACTGGAACGGGGTGGTGCTGGGCAGCATGTCGGCGGTCCCCTGGTCCAGTCACAACGGCCGCAGCTTGGCCGAGATCGCCGGAACGCTGGGCCGTGACCCGTGGGACGTGTTCTTCGACCTGCTCAAGACCGGGGCGTTCGCCATGCCGCAGAGCATGTCGGAGGAGAACAAGATCGAGGCGATGCGCGAGCCGTTCGTCACGTTTTGTACGGACGTCGGTCCGGGCGGGGCCAGCCATCCGCGCGGCCACGGCTCGATGCCGCGCGTCCTGGGTCACTATGTCCGCCAACTGAACGCCCTCTCCTGGGAACAGGCCGTGGCCCAACTGAGCGCTGCGGCGACCCAAGAGCTGTTCGTACCCGACCGCGGCCGGATCGCCGCAGGGCTGGCCGCCGACCTCGTCGTCTTCGATCCGCAGCGCGTGGAGGACAAGGCCACCTTCGCCCAGCCGCGGGCAGCCTCCGTGGGAATCCAGTACGTGCTGGTCAACGGCCAAATGGTCTTCGAGTCCGGTGCCTACACCGGCGCCAGACCCGGCACGGTCTTGCGCGGCCCAGGTTATCGTGCCCGCTGAGCCGTCCGGCGTCTACAGCGAGCAGGAGTGGGTCTTCAACTCGCGACGGGCGAAGTCGCGATTGTCGGCGACCCAGTCATCTCGCGTGTACACGACGACGGAAGTGTCCGTTTCGCGGATTTCCAGACGGTTCAGACGGAAGCCGAGATCGGTGATTTCCGTGAACAGTTGGTGGGCCAGATTCTCGACGGACGTGGGCACGGTGAACTTCTTCAGCTTCAGACACTCGCCCGTCCGCTCCATGTGATCGCACAGTGTCTCGTACAGCGGATCGTGGACGTTGATCAGCAGGCCGTGATCGTACTCGTCCTTCAACAGCGGCTCGATCTTGTCGTCAAAGTCCGAGAACAACGTCGAGTACGAGCCGGTGCGCTCGACCTCGAAGAAGCAGGTTACACCGTAGCGGTGCCCGTGCAGATTGCGGCACTTGTCCTGCAACTCCTCGTTGCGGTGGGCCGCGTAGAACTTGTAGTGTTTCTGAATAATCATGGTTGATGTCTCGGCTTACGGACAGCGAGGAAACCGGTGGGCTAACGCGGGCCGTTCGCCGACGCCTCACTTCTGGTTGATCAGCGACATGACTTCGGCGCGGCTGGATTCGTTCGTCTTGAACACGCCCCGCAAAGCGCTGGTCACCGTCCGGCTGCCCGGCTTGCGGATGCCGCGGATCGACATGCAGGAGTGTTCCGCGCTGACCACGACCGCCACGCCCTGGCTGTCCAATTCCTGCTCGACCAGGTCTGCGATTTGCCCGGTCATCCGCTCTTGGACTTGAGGCCGGCGGGCGACCTCGTCCACCACCCGAGCCAGCTTGCTGAGTCCCGTCACCCGGCCGTTGGGGATGTAGGCCACGTGCGCCACGCCGCTGAACGGCAACAGGTGGTGTTCGCACATGCTCGTAAAGCTGATGTCGCGCACGAGGACCATTTCGTCGTACTCCTCCGGGAACGAGACCCGCAGGTGCCGAGCGGGGTCCAGTCGCAGGCCGGCAAACATTTCGCGGTACATCCGGGCCACGCGCCGCGGCGTGTCCTCCAAGCCCGGCCGATCCGGGTCCTCGCCGATCGCCTTCAAAATGGTCCGGACGGCGTTCTCGATGGCACGCAGGTCGACCTCGGGCCGCTCCGCGTCGTCCGCATCCAGCGAGAAACGATCGGAAATGTGCGGTCGGGAAAGCTCGCGCACAAGTGACATAAGGGTATCTCCTCTTTGGACAATCATCGTTGGTTATTTTGCAAACTCTTTGTTGCGTAAAATCGGTTCTTTGTCTTTCTAGGGTGCCGGGCGGCATTTTCAAGGAGCGGCGAGGAGTATTTTTCCAGAATCTTCTCCGCGTCCGGGAAACGTCGCCCAAGCGTATGGTCGGCGACGCGCTTGCGAGTCCGAAGTCCTTGTCAGGAAAGTCCATCCGCGGGCCTCGCCCCCTTGAAAAACAGGACAAGTCGGCTTACAAATCGTCGCAACGAACGGGTCCGCACAACCTTCGGTCGCGATGAAACGTAGGACAAGGAGACACGCATGAAGACGATTAACGTGGCGATGATTGGTCAAGGATTCATGGGACGCTCGCACTCGAACGCGTGGGGGCAAGTGGCGAGATTCTTCAAGTGCCCCATCAAGCCGGTGATGCACACCGTGTTCGGCCAACCGGAAGAGAACCCGCAGGCTTTTGCGGAGAACTGGGGCTGGCAAAACGCGTCGACCGATTGGGAACAACTCGTGAAGTCGCCCGACATCGGGTTGGTGGATATCGTCACGCCGAACTTCATGCATGCTCCGCCGGCGAAAGCGGCGATCGCGGCAGGCAAGGCGGTGTCTTGCGAGAAGCCGATTGCGGGCACGTTGTCCGAGGCTCGCGAGATGGCGCAGGCTGCCAAGAAGGCGGGCGTCCCGACGGCGGTCTGGTTCTGCTACCGCCGCTGTCCGGCCGTCGCCCTGGCCCATCAGTTGGTCAAGGACGGTGTGGTCGGCGACATCCGCCACGTGCGGGCTCACTATCTGCAAGACTGGGCCGGCGAGTCGGTGCCGCTGAGTTGGCGCTTTATCAAGGATCAGACGGGTTCCGGAGCCCACGGCGATTTGAACGCGCACATCGTGGACATGACGCGGTTTGTGACCGGTCAGGATATCACGGAAATCTGCGGCGCCATCGCCGAAACGTTCGTCAAGAAGCGGAAGAAGATGTCGGGCGTGTCCGCGGGCGGAATCGCGGCCGGACTGAAGGCCGGCGAGGAATACGGCGACGTGACGGTCGACGACACGGTGCTGTTCCTGGCCCGCTTCTCCGGGGGCGCCGTGGCCAGCTTCGAAGCGTGCCGCCAGGCCACGGGGAACCAGAACCGGAACGGCTTCGAGATCAACGGGACCAAGGGCGCGTTGAGGTTCGATTTCGAGCGGATGAACGAACTGGAGTACTACGACGCCACGGCCCCGCGCCGCGTCCAAGGCTGGACGAACATCATGTGTACGCACGGTGCCGACCATCCTTACGTGGCCAACTGGTGGCCGGACGCCCACATCATCGGCTACGAACACGGGTTTACCAACGAAGCGTACGATTTCTTGTGCGCGATCGCCGGCCAGACGCCCACCGTGCCCATTCCGGACTTTGAGGACGCCTACCAGACCCAGCGAGTGCTGGAGGCAGCCATGATCTCGGCGACCGAGAAACGCTGGATCAACATGGACGAGGTGAAGTAGCCGGCCGAAGACGGGCCCGTGATGGTTCAGTGCCAAGTGAGAATTGAAAAGTGCAAAGTGCGGAACGGCGGGAGGCCTCGTCCGTTCTCGCTTTGCACCTGGCACTTCGCCTGGAACCGCGAACAACACCGGTCGCGCAGATCGGTATCTCCGAGACCGACGCGGTTCTCAACTCGCTCCCACCCGCGGTTCGGTCGCGTTCGGGAAGGGTTCCAAGTGTACCAACACGTCCCGCAGGGCGGGAAAATCGGCCAGCAGCCGGTCTTTGACACGATGGCCGATGCGGTGACCTTCGTCCACGGACAGTTGCCCGTTGACCTCGATGTGGATGTCGGTCAAGTACTCTAGCCCCGTCTTGCGGACCCAGAGTTTTTCCACGGCGCGGACGCCGGGAACCTGCTCGGCCGCACAACGGATTTGCTGCACCAGCTCCTCGTCCGCCTGCGGGTCCATCAGTTCGCTGGCGCTGGTGCGAAACAGCTGTACGCCGGTCCAAGTGATCGCCGAGACGACGGCCAGCGCGGCCACTTCATCCGCCCAGACCAGGCCCGGGCCGCCCCAGCGGACGACCGCCAGGCCGATGAGCACGGCCAGGGCGCACAGCGCATCGCTGCGGTGGTCCCAAGCGTTGGCCATCACCGCCGCGGACCCGATCCGGCGGGCGACGCGTATCTTGTACTGGTACAGGGCCTCCTTGATCAGCACGTTGGCACCGGCGATCCAGAGCGTCCACACGGCCGGCATTTCATGCAACCTGCCGATGCGCTGCACGGCCTCCCAGCCGACGGTCAACGCCGAGAGAATGATGACCACCGCGACATTGGTCGCCGCGATGGCCTCGGCGCGCGTGTGCCCGTAGGGATGTTCGTCGTCGGCGGGCCGTTGGGCGACGCGGAGCGCGTACAGGACGACGATCGACGTCAGCGAGTCGCCCAGCGAGTTCACGGCGTCGGACAGCAGCGCGAACGAGTTGCCGACGAGGCCGCCGATCAGCTTGACCACGCCCAGCGCGGAATTCACGATCAGCCCCAGCAAGGCGGCACGCCTGGCCGATCGGTACAGTGGTTCGCTGGAACTGGCCGACAAAACGTTACTCCCCGTGGCGGTGTTCGGCCTCCCGGACGCGCCGACCGTCTTTGCGGTCGCCGCAGCGACATCCCTTCCGGTCCCCGCTCTCACTGGCCGGCGCGGCGCAGGGCCTCCAGCAGTCCGCCCACGTCGCCATGGACTTCGGAAGTGGTCCGCACGACCAGCGCCATCAAGGGGCGGTAGTAGAACATCGAGCCCTGGCCGCCGTTGACGTCCCATGACTGGGGGCTGATCGTGCGTTGGATCAGATCGATCAATTCCTGGGCGTGGTCGGTGACGGCTCCGCCTCCGAAAGCCGCGCCGCTGTGAGCCAGCACGTAACTTGGTCCCCCGAGCGTCGAGCTGGAGTAGCTCATCTGCGACGCCAGACTTGTGGCGGCGTCCTGGATCGCCTGCGTTTCGGCTTGGCTTGGCGCCCGGCCCGGCGCGCCGCCGGACTGGCGAGCGAGGCGTTGCTCCAGTGCGCGTTTGATTCGCGTCATGCGGCTCCAGAGCTTCGCCCGGTAGCTCTTCAACACGTCGCTGGCCTCCAGCCGCGGGTCGGCCGTGAGTTCGCCGTACAAGTCGCACATCTTGCGGACGGCCGCGGCCCGCTCCTCCGGCGTCTTGGCGTGCGTCTCCGCCCGCAGGGCTGCGGACAGGTCGCTTTCGATCTGGTGGTATCGGCGCGGTGCAACAGCTGGCGCACTCGCTGTGTCAACTCCCACCGGTGGCCTGCTTTCGGCCGCCGCGAGGGCCAAACTCAGCGCGATGGTCCAAACGCTCATGAGCGCGACTCCCGTCAGTCTCATTCACTTGCCTTGCCTCAGACCTTATCCTAGCGGTTCGTCCGGGAAATCGCAACGGTTGCCGAGGGCGTTGTCTTCCCAGCGGTCAAACCATCGGCCCAGCAACCGAGGATCGAAGCAGAGGCCGCAAAACAAGCAGGCGATCGCAGCTCCTGCCAGGGTATCACTCGCGTAATGGGCAAGCGTCTCCACTCGCTGCAACGCGGCCAAGACGGCGAAGCAGGCGAAAAGCCACCGGCCGCGTGGATACAGCGACGAAAGTCCGATCGCCAGCGCGGTAGCCACAATCGTATGCCCCGACGGAAATGATCCGAAATCGCTGGAACTCGCCCCCTGCGGCACGTCGCTCAGGAACCTGGGGAACCAGCCGGTGAAGCTGTCCCAGACATGATCGACGATCGAAGCCCGAGGACGCATACGCCCCACAGCCAGCTTGATCAGATTGGCCACGAGGCCGGCCCCGACCACGCTGACGGCGGTCCGGATCAGGCGGCGACGCTGACCGATATCGAGCACGAAAGCGGTCAGCAGAATGCACGCGGCCCCCAGGCCATGTCCGAAGACCTCGGCAAAGGACAGCAACTCGTGAACCAAGCCGGGTACGCGCTCCTGGCGGCAGAACTTGGTGATCGGTACGTCGACGGCCAAAGCCGCCGCCGCCACGACGAGAAACATGAGGGCCAACCAATACAAGCGGCGATTCAAGCCAGCACTCCGTATCAGAACCCTTCATCCGGACCATCCCGCCCACTCGTCCGCTATTTCAGCCTCCCAGCAACGCGGCGCCATGTGCCTCGCGACAGGCATCGACGACCTGCTGGCGGATCTGGTCGGCCTCTTCGTTGGTCAACGTCCTCTGGCGGGAACGCAGCGTGATCGAAAACAGCAGACGTTTCTTGCCGGCACCGTCCTTTTTCGCGTCGCGGTAAATCTCCTGGTAGCGGAGGCTCTCCAGGCATTCGCCTCCGGATCGCTGTACGGTTTCCGCCAAGCTGGCCCAGCGCACCGATTCGTCGACGATCAAATTCAAGTCGCGATCGATCGCCGGATAGGGGCTCTGTTCGGAGTAACTGGGAATCAGTTTGGCCAGTTCGACCAGCACGGACATCCGGATTTCCGCCACCGTCGCCGACGAGCGCAAGCCAGCGTGCTGCAAACCAGCGGCGGACAACTCCCCGATGTAGCCCAAACATTGGCCTTGCACGCGGAGTTCGGATGACCTGACGGGATCCAGCAGCGGTTGCCGGGTATCGCCGGCCTCCAGTTGCGTGCCCGGACGCAACGCGGCCAGCACTGCTTCGATGACGCCTTTGACGCGGTAGTAGTCGCCTCTGGAGACGATGGCCAGCGTCCACTGTTCGCGCGGCAGATCCCCCGGAACCGGCAGGAACACGCGGGCCGTCTCAAACAATTCGATGACCGGATTGCCCAGCGATTCGTTCACCCGCCGCACTTCGAGCAAGCTGGGGATCAGGCTTCGCCGGAGGCGGTCGGCACCCTTGAGCATGGGCGTGCTGGTCTGCAACGCCGCGGCGTCCGTCCAAGGGCTGAAGACGGCAGTCAACTCGTCCGGCACCACGCTGGCCGTCATCGCTTCGTCAAAGCCCGCGCACAGCAGCACCTGCCGCACTTTGCCCAGCACGCGGTCCTCGTCGCTGCGGTGCGAAGGGGCCATCGGCACGCCGACGTCTTCCGGGATCCGGTCGTAGCCGTACACGCGGGCAACCTCTTCGACCAGGTCGATCTCCCGCGTCAGATCGCGCCGCCAACTGGGCGGAACCACGGTCACCGACCGGGCGTCTTGTGCCGCCGGCAGGCATCCCAGCGCGGTCAGAATCCGCTGCACTTCCTCTGCCGGGATTTCGATCCCGAGAACGCGCGGCAACTGAGACAGCCGCAGCACGATTGGCTCGCGGACCGGCGTCGCTTGTCCGACTGAGATCACGCCTTGAGCCAAGCGTCCGCCGCCCAGTTGCTGGATCAACTCGCAGCAGCGGCGGCTGGCCCAATCGACGCCAGCCGGGTCCACACCGCGTTCGAAACGGTACGAGGAAGGGCTGTGCAGGATCAGCTTGCGGGCCGTGGTGCGGATGGCCAGCGGGGCGAAGTCCGCCGCCTCGATCAGCACGTCGCGGGTCGCGTCCGAGACCTCGGTTTCCGCTCCGCCCATCACGCCGCCCAGGGCCACCGCGCGCTGGGCGTCGGCGATCACGCACATGCCCGGTTCCAGCGGATACGTCTTGTGATTGATGGCCTCGAACAACTCGCCCGGCCGGGCCTCGCGGACGATGATCTCGGGCCCCTCCAACTTGGCGAAATCGAAGGCGTGCAGCGGCTGGCCGCATTCCATCATCACATAGTTCGTGACGTCCACCACGTTGTTGATCGCGGGAATGCCGATCGTCGCCAGCCGATCCACCATCCACTGCGGACTCGGCCCGATCCGCACGCCCTGCAGCACGCGGGCCGTGTAGCGGAAGCACAGCCGCGGACATTCGATGCCGACCTTGGTCAGCTCCGCCACGGGCGGGCCGTTCTCGGCCGGCTGAGGCGGGGGCACGGCGAGCCCGGTTTGCCACAGCACCGAGATTTCGCGAGCCACACCGATATGCCCCAGGCAGTCGGGCCGGTTGCTGGTGACCTCCAAGTCGATCTGCAAGTCGTCGCCAACCGACTTGCTCTCTTCGTGGTTCAATCCGGCCATCGACAGCCGCTCGACCAACTCGCCGGGCGACATCTTCAGCGACACATAGTCTTGAAGCCAATTCCAGGAAACTAACATAATGCACTCTGGAAAAGGGGTCAGGACTCTTTTCCAGAAAAGAGTCCTGACCCCTTTTTTGTTAGAACTGGTGGAGGAAGCGGACGTCGTTCTTGTAGAACTCGCGGATATCGGTGATCCCGTGCCGGCGCATGCAGAGGCGTTCGACGCCCAGCCCGAAGGCGAAGCCGACGTATTTCTCCGGGTCGTAGCCCACGGCATTCAGCACGTTGGGATCGACCATGCCGGCACCGCCGAATTCGATCCACTGTCCGTCCCAGTGGAAATCCGCCTCGACACTCGGTTCCGTGAACGGGAAGAATGACGGGCGGAAGCGGATGTGAACGTCGCGGCCGAGATAGCTGGTGGCGAACAGCCGCAGCACGCTCTTCAAGTCCGCCATCGTCACCGCCGTGTCGATCAGCAGACCTTCCATCTGGTGGAACATCGGGTAGTGCGTCGCGTCTGCGGTGTCGGGACGGTACACGCGTCCCAGACAGATTATGCGTACCGGCGGCGGCGTTTTCTCCATGACGCGAATCTGGACCGTACTGGTCTGACTGCGCAACAACGCCGTCTTGCCGCCGGTCGCGGTGGCAGCGGTGGCCAGATAGAAGTTGTCCAGCGGGTCACGCGCCGGGTGCTCGCGGGGAATGTTCAACGCCTCGAAGTTGTGCCATTCGTCCTCGACTTCCGGACCGTCGGCGACCGAGAAGCCCAGCCGCCCCATGATATCCTTCAACTCTTCCATCGTCTGAGTGATGGGGTGCAGCCGGCCGATGCGGAACGGCGTGCCGGGCACCGTCGGGTCGAACTGCGGCCCCTCTTTCTTGGCCGCCGCGGGTGTGGCGGTCAGCCGCTCGGAGGCGGCTTTGAACGCCGACTCGATCTCTTCCTTGACTTCGTTGAATCGCTTACCGGCGGCGGGGCGCTCGGACTTGTCGATCGCGCCCATGCCTTTTTGCGCCGCTTTGAGCCGCCCCTGCTTCGCGCCCAGGAACTCGACGCGGGCCGCCTCGACAGCCTCCGCCGTGGCCGCCGAGCCGAACGCCTGCACGGCCTGCGTCTCTAGATCGTCCAACTGCTTGGTGAAATCCGCCAGTGCCATAGCTCTGCTCATCGACCGTCTGGTGACGATAAAAAAAGAGAGATAGGCCTGTTGTCCAAGACCTATCTCTTGAGGAATTCAGTCTGAACGACTAGGCCTTAAGCTGCTGCCAAAGCCTGCTTGACCTTGTCCACCACCTGGTCGAACGCGGGCGGGTCGTGAATCGCCATTTCCGAGAGCGTCCTGCGGTCCAGTTCGACGCCAGCCTTTTTCAGCCCGGCGATGAATTCGCTGTATCGCAGACCCCGCTGACGGACCGCCGCGTTGACGCGGACGATCCACAGGCGGCGGATGTTCCGTTTCTTGGTGCGCCGGTCGCGGTAGGCGAAAACTCCCGCGCGGAGCACCGTCTCTTTGACGGTCCGCAACAGCTTCCGTCGGCCACCGCGATACCCCTTGGCACGCTTGAATAACTTCTTCTTGGCCCGATTGCTGGACCATCCATTCTTCGTTCGCATAGCGATTTATCCCGTGGCGTTAGCGACGTCAGGCCCCGCCCAAAAACGTCAGGCGGCGTTTATTGCCCACGGCGCGGTAAGGTATGGCTCCTTTCTGCAAGCGACGCTTCAACCCGGCGTCAGGCCGGCCTAATTGCTGTTCCCCGCCAGAGCGCGGCGAACGTTGGCCTCCATCGACTTATGGACAACCGTCGTGCCACGAAGGTTCCGCCGACGCTTTTTAGATATGCGGGTCTGCAAATGGCTTGTGCCCGCATGTCGATGTTTCACATGCCCTTTGGCGGTGAGACGAAAACGTTTCTTCGTACCTTTGTGCGTCTTTTGCTTCGGCATAGTGGTCCAAGCCTTCGCGGGTAATCACTGCAGTTCTCGGTTCTCGGAAACCGCAAAGTCTAATTGTTGTCGGCCGAAGGGGAAAGGGGGATTAGGGAAAATCAGGCACTCGTTGCCAAGCAGCCCATCAGCAGATCAGAGCCCAGATGAGGACTCGCCGACATCCCGAAGCACCCGCCCGATTAGTTCCAGGTTGAGCCAGAATCGTGCTTTCGTTCGCAGTTTATCCAGGAGCGGTGCCACTGCAGGGATCCGTCGCCGCTGCCTTTGGAAACAAGCCGTCTTTGGCCTGGAGTTCGGTCACCACAGCGACGGGAACCAGCAGTTCGCCGAACAACGCCTCCAGCAACTCCAGGCGATCGATCTCCGCGAAGTTGATCAGGGGGGTAGTATTGGCGATGACGCTTCCTGAGTGTCCCATGCTGCCAAGTGCTCCACATCTTTCCGGCAATCCTCCACGGTGAGCAGAACCTGGCAGTTCGCCCCGGTGCCGCCGGTTGACGAGGGCATCCACTCGGGCGACTGCGGAGAGGCGTGGCTCGCTCAGTTCGTTCCCGTTCCGTCGGTGGTGGAACCGCCCCGCAGGTGCCGCCGCAGGTAGTTGGCACGTTCGATGTCGCGGTCGGCGGTGTCCAATTCCATGCCCCGCAGTTTCTGCAGATGCGCCCGCTGGGTGTGGATGAACAGCTGATTGACGGTGGGAATGGCCACGTCGCGGATCAAGCCCAGATTGACCCCCATCCGCACGCTGGACAGCAACTGCATCGTTTCCTCGCTGCTGATCGTCTGGGCCGTACACAGCAGTCCGTACGCGCGGCTCACGCGGTCGTGCAGTTCCCGGCGGCTCTCGTCGACCAGGTACTGGCGGGCCTTGCGCTCGTACTCGATCAACGCGGGCGCCACGTCGCTGACCTGCTGCATCAATTCGGTTTCCGTCTTGCCCAGCGTGATCTGATTGCTGACTTGGTAGAAGTCGCCCATCGCCTGCGAGCCTTCGCCGTACAGGCCGCGCACGGCCAGGCTGATCTTGTGCAAGCTGCGGAAGACCTTTTCGATCTGGCGCGTGAGGACCAGCGCGGGCAAGTGCAGCATCACGCTGACCCTCATGCCGGTGCCCACGTTGGTCGGGCAGGCGGTCAGGTAGCCCAGGCGTTCGTGGAAAGCATAATTGACGTGTTCTTCCAGGGCGTCGTCGATGCGATCGATCTGCTCCCACGCACCGGGCAGGTCCAGGCCGCTGTGCATGACTTGGATCCGCAGGTGGTCCTCCTCGTTGACCATCAAGCTGAACTGCTCGTTGGGGTCGATCACCACGCCGCGGGCGCCGTCCGAATCGGCGTGTTCGCGGCTGATCAATTGCCGCTCGACCAGAAACTGCCGATCGACATCCGGCAAGCCGTTGACATCCCAGTAGGCGATGTCGCGAAAGCCGGGGATCTGCGCGAGCTTGTCCCGCAGCGTCTTTTCGATCGCAGCCCGGTCCAGCCCGGTGCATTTGCGGATGAACGGATAGTCCGCCAGATTTCGCGCCAGGCGGATGCGGCTGCTGACCACAATATCCGACTCCGGCCCGGAGCCGCGCAGCCACTCGCCACACTTCCCAGCGAGTTCTTCAAGTCTCACGACCTAGGCACCTTCGTCTTCGAGTTCCCGGATCCGATCCCGCAGCACCGAGGCGCGTTCGTAGTCCTCGGCATGCACGGCATCCCGCAAGTCGCGGCGTAAACGGATCAACCGAGTCTGCTTGTCCAGCGTGCGAGTCGATTTCTTGGGTCGCTTCCCCGTGTGGACCGTCGCGCCGTGAATGTTCGCCACCAGCTGCTCCAGCTGTTCCTGGAAACACACATAGTCGTTCGGGCAGCCCAGTCGGCCATGGTGGCGGAATTCGTAAAAGGTAATTCCGCACACGGGACAAGCCTGTTTGTCCAACTCGGCCAGTTCGTCGGCCGTCTGCCCGATCTTCAAGTGCTGCAGCAACGCGCTGGCCAGCGATTCCGCTTCCTGAGGCTCATTGGGACGGCTCAGGTATTCGCGCGCGCAGGCCTCACAGAGGTGCAATTCTTCCCACTGCTCCTTGCCCCCGACGCGTTCCGTGATGTGGAACGTCGCGGGTTTCTCGCACTTGTTGCATTTCATATTGGAGCAAGTTCTTATAGGACAAGGACTAAGTGAATGCTAGGATTCTAGCAGCCGTCCGGAGCGTGTCAAGGTTGCTCGCGGCTTCCGCCAGCCTGCCGCCTGGGCGTGCGCTGGGACCGCGGAAAACACGGGCTGGATGAACCGGAACGTCTGGGGTAAAACAACCGGAGTGCCGATTCGCCGTTCTCTCTGACGAGGATCTCATGAAAGCCGCTTACCTCGAACGCATCGGGCCGCCGGAAAACATCGTTTACGGCGAACTCCCCAAGCCGCCGCTGAAGGGCGCGGAAGTGCTGGTCAACGTCGCGGCCGTCGCCGTCAATCCCATCGACACCTACATCCGCAGCGGAACGGTGGCGGCTTGGCCGTTGCCCCAGCCGTTCATTGTCGGTTGCGACGTGGCCGGCGTCGTCGCGGAACTCGGTCCCGGAGCGACCCGGTTTCAGGTCGGCGACCGCGTCTGGGGCAGCAATCAAGGGCTGTTGGGGCGGCAGGGCACGTTCGCCGAATACTGCGCCATCGACGAGTGCTGGTTGTATCCCACGCCGGCCGGGACCACCGACGAGACCGCGGCCGCTTCGGCGCTGGTCGGCATCACGGCCCACTTGGGGCTGTTTCGCGAGGCCAAGATCCAGCCCGGCGAGACTATTTTCGTGCCCGGCGGCACCGGCGGCGTCGGCTCGATGGTGGTCCAGATGGCCAAGGCGGCCGGCGCCCGCGTGCTGACCACCGGCGGCTCCGGGGAAAAAGTGCAACGTTGCCTGGAATTGGGAGCCGATGCCGCGGTGAACTACAAGACCCAGGACGTGGATGCGGCGTTCAAGCAATTCGCGGCCCAAGGCGTCAACGTCTTCTGGGAAACGCGGCGGGAACCCGATTTTGACAAGATCGTCTCTTACGTGGCAGAACGCGGGCGGATCATCCTCATGGCCGGACGCGACGCGCGGCCCCCGTTTCCCGTCGGCCCGTTCTACGTCAGGGAATGCTCGCTGCACGGTTTCGCGATGTTCAAGGCCAGCCCCGAAGAGTTGAACGCCTGCGCCAACGACATGAACCGCTGGTTCGCCGAGGGTCTGTTGCGGCCGCAAATCGGCAGCGTCCTGCCGCTGTCGCAGACCGCCGAAGCGCATCGGATGCAGGAACAAAACACGCTGCAAAAGGCCGGCACGTTGGCCGGCAAAATCGTGCTCAAGCCGGACGGCCGATAGGGTCCGGTGCAAGGGCACACTCCGCGAGGAGAAGAAGCCGGGCTGCTGCGCTGCCGCACCGTCCCAAGAAAATGCACCGCGAGCGTTGATCCGGATGCGAGCCGGATTTCGCGCCCCGTTCAGCCACGCCGCTTCCTCTTGCGCGGCCCCGTCGCGTGCGTTCGTTTTCGTCCGCTTTTTGGCGGCGCCGACGATTTCTTCGTCGAAGGTCGTCTCTTGCCGGCGGCACGAGGCGGCGACGTTGTGGCGGGCACCGACTCGACCGGCGGAGGCGCGGCCGGAGTGGCACTCGGCAAACCAGGTGCGTGAGGTGCCTCGAGCCGTCCCGCGACATTGTCCAACACGGCCGCGCTCTCGTCGTCCTTCGGCCGCAGGAACCTGGCAAACAATCGCAATTGCTGCACCACGGAATCCAACTCGCGCGCTCTTAGCTACTCGCTCTATCGCCTCCTGGTACGTTTTGACGAGGCCCTCCGCAGAGCTTGGCAACGAACCCTCCAGCAGCATCTTCGCCAGCTGCGCATCGGCGGACATGGCCCGGTCAATCAGAGCCAGGCCTTCCTTGCCGCCCTTTTTCTCACCCGTTCGAGCCTCGAGGTTGGCGAGCTGTTCGATGGCGCGGAGCGGGACCCGGCCCGCCGTGTCCTCCTCCGCAATGGCCCGCAGACAGGCTTGTTGCGCGGACTCGAAATTCTGGGGGCCGAGTTCGCCGTACAAATCGCCCAGGGCGAACTGCACTTCGGGAAGGTCTTGCCAGGCAGGCGGCGCGCCGCGCAACAGCGAATCGGCCTGGGCTGCAGTCCTCCGGTGCTCTTGGGCCGGCTCGTGCTTGTGCGCGAGCCGCAAGCCGGCCAACCGCTCGGTCAGCCCATCCATCTGCCGCTGGCCGGCGCGTCGCTGCGCGAGATCCACGACTACGCTTGGCCGGATCCGGCTTGGATGGTCCGGAGCGGCGAGAGCGCGAAAGACGAAAGAAAGATGCCGCCGATTCGCTCTGGCGTCATCACCCGGCATCTGGTAATCTCCCGCCGCTTGTCCGGACGCCGCGACTCCAGCGACGCGGTTGCCGCGTCCCGTGGTTCGTCATTTCCTGCACGTCGAGGGATCGACCGATGCGACAGCGACTTGTCCTGGTGGGTATGCTAGCGGCTGTGTCTTTCGTCTGCCCCACGGACGAAAGACACAGCCGCTAGCATACCA
>CAYUFW010000022.1:0-2614 GCA_964443915.1 uncultured Pirellulaceae bacterium | reverse complement strand
CGTGGATGATCCTGGCCACGTCGTTCGCGGGCCCGGGAGCGGAAAAGCAGGCTCAGACGCTGGCGGTGGAACTGCGGAAGGAATTCAACGTCGAGGCTTACACGCATCGGCAGACGTACGATTTCACGGAACCCGTGGTCGGGTTGGGGCTGAACCCGCTGGGCGGTCCGAAGATCATGAAGTACGCCAACGCCGCCAAGTTCGACGAGATCGCCGTGCTGGTGGGCAACTTTCAGACCGTCAACGATCCCAAATTGGAGAAAGTGCTCGAAGAGATCAAGTACGCGCGGCCCGAGTGCCTGGACGTGTCCAAGAACAAGAAAACGACGCAGCGGTTCGTCGGCCTGCGGGAAATCCAGCGGCGACTGACGCCGGACCCGGAAAAGAAACAGAAGGGCCCGATGGGCAACGCCTTCGTGACGCGCAATCCGCTGCTGCCCCAGGAGTACTTCGTGCCCAAGGGCTTGGACCCGCTGGTCGAACAGATGAACCGCGATGTCGAATACAGTCTGCTGAAGAACCGCGGGCAGTACAGCGTGCGCGTGGCCACCTTCCGCGGCTCATCCACGATGAAGGCGAACGAAGCGGACAAACTGCCCAGCAAGCTCGAAGAGGCGGCGGTCAAGGCGCACGAACTCACGCTGGCACTGCGCAAGAAAGGCGTCGAGGCGTACGAGTTCCACGACCGATACGAGAGCATCGTGACCGTGGGCAGCTTCGATTCCGTGGGCGCCGAGCAGCCCGACGGCACGATGGAACTGAATCCGGCCGTCCACCGGCTGATGCAGGAATACGGTCCCAAAAAGCAACCGCTCCCCGGCCAGGAAGCCCTGGGCCTGGTGCCCCGCTCGCTGGGCGGCATCAGTTTCGACGTTCAACCCGTGCCGGTCCAAGTCCCCCGCACGTCGATCGCGGCCTCGTTCACATCCAGCAGCCGTGCGTCCCGCTAGCACCTTCTCAAGTTGCCAACTCTCGTTCTGTCAGGCTGGCGGGCGATACGCTTTCCCCGACGCGGGGTCCGTGGAGACGTCCTGCCCGCAGGCCGTGCGGATCGGAAGTCAGCCGCTGCCAGTGGCACGGGAACGGAAAAGGCAACGGCTGGCAGACCCGAACCACAGCCGGTACACTGATCTGCGGTTTGAGGGCGCCCAACATGCTTGAGACACCACCGGTTTGGAGGTCGGCACAAATGAGGCAGAACCGTCGCTTATCCGTCGTCGTCATGGGACTTCTTGCGGCACTCTGGTTGCATCTTTCTCCCGAGCTGACATCGTCAGCACTTGGTGGCGAGCCCGGCCAAGGGGACCTCCTGCGTTTTCTGCCCAACGACGGCAACTCGGTATACAACGCCACGGGGCTGATGCGCCAGTGGCCGCCAGAAGGGCCGAAGATGTTGTGGCAGGCGGAGATCGGGTGGGGCAAGAGCGCCGTGGTGGAGGCCAACGGACTGGCGTTCACGGCGGCGGAGATCGACGAGAAGCAGTGGGCCCTGTGCCTCGATCCGGCCACCGGCGCGGTTCGCTGGAAGCACTTGCTGCTGCCGCAGCCGAGCCGGCATTTCCAGTGGGGGCCGACCACTTCGCCGGTGATCGACGAAGATCGGGTGGTCTTCATCCCGTATGCCATCTACCAGAAAGACGTCTGGGAGATGCGCTGCCCAATCGTGTGCCTGAAAACCGACGGCACCGAACTGTGGCGGGCCGACCAGACGTTTTGGGCCACCGAAGCTTCCACGCCGCTGATCGCCGGCGACACGCTGTACGTCGGCGCGGACAATCCGCAGCGCGTGGTCCTGGTGGCGCTCGACAAGCGAACCGGCGCCCTGCGCTGGTCGACCGTCGTGGAATCGGACGCCCGCAGCGAACTCGGCGCGCCGGCGTCGCTGACGTATCAAGTCGTCGATGGCATCCCGCAGGTGATCGTGGCCACGTACGGAACGCGCGAATTGCTGGGCGTCCACGCCCAGACGGGCGAGATCATGTGGCGCTGCCCGTATCAGGCCGACATCCGGATCGGGCTGGTCAGCACTCCGGTGGCCGTCGGCTCGCGGCTGTTCGTCAGCGGCGGCGAGGGCAAGGACCGCAACTTCTCCGCCTGTCTGCAGATGAAAGCCGAAAACGGAAAGATCACCTGCCAGGAACTGTACCGCAGCACCGAATGGCAGACGAACATGTACAACACGGTGGCCGTCTACCAGGACGCCGTGTTCGGCTTTGGCGGCGGCGCCAGAGCGGGCTTCCTGCACTGCACCGATTTCCACGACGGGCGTCTGCTGTGGAAGGAAGAAAACCCGGAGTGGACCAAGGATCAGAATCTGGTCCTCGCGGACGGATTGATTTTTGCCCTCACGAAGAACGGTGACCTCGTGATGGCCGAGGCCAATCGCCAACGATACCGCGAACTGGGCCGCGTGCGCGTACCGATCGAATTGGGCCGGCCGCAGCAGCCTACCATCGCCAACGGCCGCATGTACATCCGGGGCGAGCAGGCGGTCGTTTGCTACCAAGTCGCCAGGTAGCGCGGCGGGCACGTGCCGCGAACTCCTGTAGGACGGCTCGGAGAGCAGGTAGATCCTATGAAACGTCGCGGCGGTTAAGCCCTATGGTTGAGTATT
>CAYUFW010000021.1:27704-47530 GCA_964443915.1 uncultured Pirellulaceae bacterium | reverse complement strand
CCGTGGTTTCGTCCAACCGGGTTTTTATCCCACCTGCCCCCTTGACGACCCGTCGTGGCTATCTTCTCCGCCACGCTTGACAGAGTGCGTTCATGCGAATCTTCAAAGGATCCCAAAACGGGTCTTTGCGGCCGGACGCACGTCACCTCCTGTCCTGTCATTTTACCCAGGCTGCTTGATTTGACGGCCGACCCTGGTATATGCTCAAAGGACTTCGGCAAGGTTTCTCCTACACTGTGTCTGACTTCTTGTAACTGCGGAGGACGTGACCCATGCTTCGGCCCCTGTGGAAAAAGTGTTTGTTGGTGGCCGCCTTGGCGGTGGCCGGTTTGACGCTGTCGGCCAGCCCAGTTCAGGCTGGCTGGTGGCACTGGCGTGCTGGTTGTTGCGGCTGGTACGGCTACGGCTGCAGCCCGGCCTATGTGTATACGACTTCGTATTGCAGCCCCTGCGTAACCAGTTGCGCGTGGTACAACTGCAACCCGTGCTGGTATCCCTGCTACAGTTCCTGCTGGGCTCCGTGTTACAGCCCCTGCTGGGAAATCGCGTCCGATTGCTGTGAGGGCGTCGTCGTGGAGGAGCAGGGGGGCGTCGAGCCGCAAAAAGCGCCGGCGCCACCGCCAGCGGCGGAGGAACCCGCCAAGGAGCAGGCCCGGGAGCCTGCCAAGGAACCGGCACCCGTGCTGCCGCCACCTCCCGAACCCAAAGCCGTGCCGGCGGCCCCAGACGTGAACTTGCCAAAGCTGCCGGAAACGCCGCTGCCACCGGCGCCGGGCGAGGCCCCCAAGCCGACTGCCCGCCGCAGCCTGCCGCGCGACGCTGGCATGTTGTCGGTGGTTGTGCCGCAAGACGCTCGAGTGTACGTCAACGGGATGTTGACCAAGACGCCCGGCACGCAGCGTCAGTTCGTCTCGTACGGCCTGTTGCCCGGCTACCGCTATACGTACGAGGTGCGAGCGGTCGTGACGCGTGACGGCGAGGAGTTGAGCGACACGCAACGCGTGAGCGTGCGCGTGGGTGAGACGCGCGATCTGGCGTTCGATTTCAGTACCCGCGTGGACACCGTCGTCGCAGCTCGTTTGCCCTGACGCGGTTTCACGACGAACACGCTTGGCTCCGAGACAGAAGCCCGGCTTTTCGGAAAGAGCCGGGCTTCTTTTTTTGTCGTGACTCGCACGCCCCGCGCGCCGGCGTTTTCGGCCCCGGATGAGCCAAGGGCCCTTGGGGCTAGTCCCGCCGCTCCAGCAGCACGACCGAAGTATCATCGTGCCGGCCAGTGCCGCGCGTGGCCTCATTCGAGTCGTGGAAGAGCCTTTCCAGGGCCTCCGCCAGCGGCAGGTCGATGGTGTCTTTCAGTGTCTTGATGATGCCCGCCTCGCCGAATTGGTCTTCTTCCTTGCCGTCTTGGGGAAAAGCCTCGTCCAGGCCGTCGGTGTACAGAAGGATACGACAATTAGGCGGGACTTGGATTTGGCACTTCTCGTACTCCCAATCCTCGTCGATGATCAGCGGCAGTCCGCCCTCCTCTTTGCTGCCCAGCTTGTGAATCTCGTTGGTCGTGAGGTCCTGCAGCAATGGCATGGGATGGCCCGCCGACGTCCATTCAAAGCGGTGCGTCACGGCGTCGAGCGTGCAATACAGCAGCGTGATAAACCCGCCCTGGTCGGCGCTGATCACGGTGCTGTTGCACAAGCGACGGTTCACTTCCGTCACGAATTCGGCCGTGTCGGCGAACCGGCGGTCGCGGATCATGCTGATCAGCGTGTGCATGGTCATGATCGACATGCAGGCCTTGACGCCGTGGCCGGCGGCATCCCCCAGCACGATGACCACCTCGTTGCCTTCCATGCTGAACACGTCGTAGTAATCGCCGCCCGCCATGACCACGGGCTGCTCGCCGAACACGCGAATCTGCGAAGGTTCGTAGCGGGCGACGATCTTGTAACCTGCGGGCATGGGCAGGTCGTGGGGCAACACCGCCTCCTGCAATTGCCGCACGGCTTCGACCTCTTCGCGCAACTTCTCCGCCACGATCTGGGCCCGTTGCGCCTGGACGGTCAGGAACGCGGCCTCCATGATCGACGTGAGCAGAAAGACAAAGTCGCCGCTTTCATCGCGGGAGATGAACGAGTGCAGCCCGTTCTTGATGAACTTGGCGACTTGGCTGATTTCTCCGGGCCGCCAGGCACCGACGACCGGGGCGTTGGGCAACCGGCGGCGAATGACCTCGAACATCTCGAAGGCCACCGTCTCCGAAGGGAAGGTCAAGTCCATCAGCACGGCATCGAAGATATCGTTCGTGGCCGCCTGAGTCAGACCCTCGGCATCCGTGAAAACCTGCGCCGTATTCTCATCGACGTTCAGAAACGTGTCGATCAGTTCGGCTTCGGCGATGTCGTCCCATCCCACCAGGATCCGCATAGCGATGTTCCTCTTCTGAAAGCGATGCCTTCGCTTGATCGAGTTCTGCCAAAGCAAAAGTCTAACGCATACCAAGGCCGGACTTCAAGTTAAGGGGGGAAAGGAAAACGCGACTTGGCCTGCGACGGAGGCCGGCTGACCGCAAAAAACCAGCCTGAAACGGGCCCGAGCACCGCGCCGCGGGCGTGATCCGCCAGCGCCGTTGGATAACGGGATCGTCGCCATTTGACGCCAAAATTGAGGATTCTAGGGGCAAAACGCCGTATTTTGGGGCATATTGCTTTAGATCAGCAGGACGGGATGACCGTGGCCACGGCTGGATTTCTGCTTCCGACCGGCTAAGAATACTCGCCAAAAAACACGGGACAATCCGCCGACCGGAAGAGCCTTGTACTCCTGGAAAACCGGGCTTCCGCGGTCGAAGCGGGCAGAGATCATTCCTCGATTCCCACTAAAGGAGATGTGATATGTACGTTGTCAGTGTTACCGTCTACGTCAAACCCGATCAAGTCGGCTCCTTCATCGAAGCCAGCCTGGAAAATGCCCGCCACACGCGCCGCGAGCCGGGCAACGTGCGTTTCGACGTCCTGCAAGCCGAAGACGATCCCGCCCGCTTCCTGCTGTACGAGGCGTACCACCACAAAGACGACTTCGCCAAACACCAGCAGACACCCCACTACTTGCACTGGAAGGAGCGGGTGGCCGACGCCATGGCTCAGCCGCGACAAGGTGTCAAGCACCACAGCTTGTTCTTTGGCGAGTAGCGAGATTCTCATGAACGTCCAGTTGGCCGTCGCGCCGTCGGGCCGAATCGTCGCCGTCGAAGCGAGTCAGGCGGCGAGTGATTTGGCGGATGCATCGCCGGAGGCGGTTTCCGACCAGCGACTGGAGAAGAAAACCGCCCAGCAGTTTGCGTCCAGCCAAGCGGAAGGCCTTTGGGCTTTGGCGAGCGAGCGGATGGACAGGGCGCCGAATCCGTCCTTCGCCTACTGGCGGGACTTTGCCGCGCGATACCTGACGGAACTCTGTCATACGCCGGAGATCACGGGCGCTGCCATCGAAGCGGTTCCGCCGCCCGCGCCGGGGGAACTCGGTGCCCTGCTCCTGAATGCTCCGCCTTTGCAGGGCGCCGAGTATCTCACGGAAAGCGTTCTGGGAGCGATCTGGATCGACCTGGACGCTTGGGTCCGTCGCCAGGTGGCCGGATACGGTGATGGCTTGGCCGGGTTTCTCAAGGACCGCGCCGCCTTGTGGCATCAGGTGGGGCGGGTCTGCTTTCACTTGGCCGAGAACCGCCGCGATCCGAGCTACCCGTTTGCGTTCCTGGCGACCTATGCAACGGGACTGACGGCCGGCGCCCGCGTCCAGTACCAACCGCTGAGCAAAGCGCTCCGCGAATACGCCGGGGCCAAAGACAAGAAATCCCTCATCAAGCTACTTTCGCCGGTTCAATTGGCAGCGGAAAAGAGCAAGCTCGCCAAGGAACTGGTGGAATCGGGCGATCTCTACCAGCCACTGGCCTGGACGCCTCGCGAGGCTTACCGGTTCCTCAAAGACATTCCGGTGTTCGAGGAAAGCGGCGTGCTGGTGCGTCTGCCCGATTGGTGGAAGAAACGGCCTCGACCCCGAGTGGGCGTGAAAATCGGCGACAAGAAACAGAAGAAGTTCGACGCCAACGCCATGCTGGATTTCCGGGTGCAACTGGCGCTGGGCGACCAGGAACTGACGGAAGCCGAATGGCGCGAACTGATGGCGGCCGACGAAGGTCTGGTGCTGCTGCGCGGCCAATGGGTCGAAGTGGACCGCGACAAGCTGGCCGAGGCGCTGGATCACTGGAAGAAGGTCGAACGGCTCGCGCGCAACGGGCTGACCTTCGTCGAAGGCATGCGTCTGCTGGCCGGCGCGCCGCTGGATCTAGCGGACCAAGCCGGGGCTGATCAGCAGCAGGAGTGGTCGTTCGTCAACGCGGGCCAATGGCTCGGCCAACTGCTCGACGATTTGCGCAGCCCGGAACGTTTGGAGGAAGTCCGGCCGGGTGCGGAACTGAAGGCGACGCTGCGCAAGTACCAGGAGACGGGTGTCGGCTGGCTCTGGTTCCTCTCCAGCCTGGGACTAGGCGCGTGCCTGGCCGACGACATGGGGCTCGGCAAGACGATTCAGGTGCTGGCCCTGTTGGCGGTGCTCAAGAAAAAGCCTGGCGTCAAGCCGTCGCTGCTGGTCGTACCGGCGTCGCTGCTGGCCAACTGGAAAGCCGAAATGCAGCGGTTCACGCCGTCGCTGCGAGGCAAGTTCGTACACCCTTCCGAGACGCCCAAAGACGAACTCGCCCGCATGGCCGAGCAGCCGGACCGGGCGCTGCAGGACGCGGACGTAGTGCTGACGACCTACGCCATGCTTCAGCGGCAAACGTGGCTGCTGGACGTCCGCTGGCAGTTGGCCGTGATCGACGAGGCGCAGGCCATCAAAAACCCGGCCGCGGGACAGACGCGAGCGGTCAAGCGGCTGCAGGCCGAGGCGCGGATCGCCTTGACGGGCACGCCGGTCGAAAACCGGCTGTCGGATCTCTGGTCGCTGTTCGATTTTCTTTGTCCGGGCCTGCTGGGCTCGCAGACCAAGTTCAAGGATTTTGTCAAGGCGCTGAACGCGCGCGAACAACAACGCTACGCGCCGCTGCGGCGGCTGGTCCAGCCCTATATTCTCCGGCGTCTGAAGACGGACAAGCGGATCATCGCCGATCTGCCCGACAAGACGGAAGTGCGTGCGTTTTGCGGCCTCGGCAAACGGCAGGCCGTGCTGTACGCCAAGCTGGTCGACGAGATGGCCCGCGCCCTGGAAACATTGGACGGCATGCAGCGGCGGGGTCTCGTACTGGCCTATCTGATGCGGTTCAAGCAGCTGTGCAATCATCCCAGTCAACTGCTCGGCGACGGTCAGTTCCGCCCGGAGGACAGCGGCAAGTTCTCCCGGCTGGCGGAGATTTGCGAGGAGATCGCGTCGCGGCAGGAGAAGGCCCTCGTGTTCACCCAATTCCGCGAGATGACGGAACCGCTGGCGGCTTTCCTGGCGGGGGTGTTCGGGCGTGCCGGGCTGGTCCTTCACGGGACCACCGCCGTGGCCCGGCGGAAAAAGCTGGTCGACCAGTTCCAGCGCGACGACGGGCCCCCGTTCTTTGTCTTGTCGCTGAAGGCGGGCGGCACGGGGCTGAACCTGACTCAGGCCTCGCACGTCCTGCACTTTGACCGCTGGTGGAACCCGGCCGTCGAGAACCAAGCGACCGACCGCGCCTTCCGGATCGGCCAGCACCGCAACGTGCTGGTCCACAAGTTCGTCTGCCGGGGCACGATCGAAGAGCGGATCGATGCGCTAATCGACGAGAAAACGCAACTGGCAGCGGACGTCCTGGAGGGCGGTGCGGAAAAGACCCTCACCGAGATGAGCAACGCGGAACTGATCCGGCTGGTTGCTCTCGACGTCGACCGGGCCTGTGTGTAACAATGGCACTCCGGACAAACGCTTCTGGGGGCAGTTTTCCACAAGGAGGAACTCTGGCATGGCATGGAACGGATACGGCTGGCGGCCTTATGTCTCGGTGTCGCAGCGCCGCGCGCAGGCCCGCAAGAAGATGGAGTCGATGCGCAAGAAGGGCGTCGACATTCAGCCGGTCACGATTGCGGGCCGCAAGATCGCCACGACGTTTTGGGGCGAAGCCTGGTGCGAGCACCTGGAATCGTTCAGCGATTATGCCAACCGTTTGCCCCGCGGCCGGACCTACGTCCGCAACGGCTCGGTCTGCCACTTGGAGATCAACCGAGGGGAGGTGCTGGCCAAAGTGATGGGGTCGGAACTCTACAACCTCCGCATCCAGATCAAGACGCTGCCGGCGAAGAAATGGGACGCCATCAGAGCGCGATGCGCCGGCCAGGTCGGCTCGCTGCTCGAACTGCTGCAGGGCAAGCTGTCCGATCACGTCATGCAGGTCGTCACGGACCGCAACGACGGCCTGTTCCCCGCGCCTGGGGAGATCTCGCTGAAGTGCGATTGTCCGGACTGGGCCGTGATGTGCAAACACATCGCAGCGGTGCTGTACGGCATCGGGGCCCGGCTGGACCAACAACCCGAACTGCTGTTCAAGTTGCGGGGCGTCGATCACGAGGAACTGATTGCCGCCGACGCCGAAGCGGCCGTGTCGGCAGCCACGTCGCGAGGCAAGTCCAAACGGCTTTCCGGCGGAGAGTTGGCGGATGTCTTCGGCATCGATTTGGACACGTCCGAAGCCCCAGCGGCGGTGACCAAACCTGGAAGGAAGAACTCCAAGAAGGCGGCGGAGGGCACGGGCCGAACCAAAGCGACGACGAAGACGACGGCCAAGAGCCGAGGAAATCAGCCAGCGACAAACAAGGCGGCCGTCAAGAAAAAGGCGAAGTGAGGAGGTGAAAAGGGTGAAAAAAAGGTGAAAAGGAGTCGGCAACCGTCTCATCGCCAAAAGCAAGGAGAATGGCAGGAAACGGTTCCCCCACCTTTTCCTCCCCGCGGTCGTATTTTCCGGGTCGGGCTGCGACCATCGGACAAACGTCTGGCGATTCATGCTATGCGCGACCGCGAATTCGTTTCCGTTTGACTGCCAAGCATCGGTTCGCCCTTGGGAACTTGTCGCCGACTGTACCGGCGACTCGGATTCTGTCAACGTGGATCGAGTTGGTCCAATGTGCCCATGAGCCTGCATCCGACCAAGGCCCTGGACCACGTCATCGAAGAATACGCCGATTGGTCGTCCCAATTGCGTCGCCTGATCGCGAACGGGCCACGGAATGCTGCTGTCCTACACGCTGCAGCAGATTGAGCAGTTTCGCAGTTTGGCGGGGAGTCTCTCATGCAGCACGCGGACACGGAATACATGGGCGAGTTGGAGGAACTGCAGATGGCGGTACTGGAGGCGATTCCCGCCGAAAGGCGATTGCGGGGGTTGCCTGCAGAAGAACGATTGCGGGGGCTGTCGTGGATGATGACGTCGGTAAGAAGCCTTCGATGTCCACGTTGCGGAGTTCGTCGATCATCCGCTGGATATCCAGCTGGCGGGCTTGCTCCACTTGCGCCGGCACTTGCCCTTAAGACGGATCCGGCGAGATCTCGCGGAGTTCGCCGTTGACCCGCACTTGGACCTTCGCGTTCTTGTCCCGTGCCTTGTCAGCCACGATGCGGAAGGTGATTACTTGGCCGTCTTTCCAGGCGCAATCGACGCGGTAGCCGCCGCGGGCGCGCAGGCCGCTGAAGGAGCCTTCGCGGGCCCACTCCTTGGGCAGGGCTGGAAGCAGATGAAGGATGAAGGATGAAGGCGGAGGGATGAAAGGTTTCGCATCCTTCGTCCCTGCTCCCTCTTCCTTCAGCCTTCTTCCTTCCTCCTTGATCCTTCCTTCGTGGCTTTGTAGCAGCATTTCGGCAATCGTGCCGGTGATGCCGAAGTTGCCGTCCATCTGGAACGGCGGATGGTTGCAGAACAGGTTCGGGAGCGTGTTGTAGGTGAGCAGGCCGCGGACCATGACGCCGGCCCGCTCGGCTTCGCCCAGGCGTGCCCAGACGCCGCACCGCCAGGGCCAGGTCCACGAGCGGCGGCTGTCGCCGATGGTGGTCTCGACGGTGAACGGCTGGCCCGTCGTGTCCTCGTGGTCGTTGCTCCGCGCCTTGAGGCTCACGATCGCCGCCCGCGCCAGGTCCGGCGTCTGGCTCATGCTGATCTGGCGGCCAGGGTACACGGCGAACAGGTGCGAGATGTGGCGGTGCGTGTCTTTCGGATCGTCGCGGTCCGCCTGCCACTCCTGGAGCTGGCCCCATTTGCCGATTTTGTTCGCCGCCAAGCGGGCCTGCATGTCGGCGACTTTCTTCTGGTAGTCCGCGTCCACGCCCAGGGCCTGCGCCATCTCCAGGTAGTTCTGGAACAGATCCCAGATGATCTGCTGGTCGTGCATCACGCCGTCTTCGCGCGGGCCGTGCTCGGGGGACCAGCCGTTGGGGGCGACCAGCGTGCCGTCGGGCAGTTGCTTGAGGTGGTCCCCCCAGAACTGGCAGACCTCCTTGACCATCGGATAGCCTTGCCGGCGGAGGAACTCCCGGTCCTGCGTAAAGGCGTAATGCCAGGCCATGTGCTGGGCGTACCAAGCGCTGGCGGGGATGTTCCATTGCCAGCCGTTGCCGCCGAAGATGCTCTGGCTGGTCCGCGCCGTCCAGCCGCGGGTGTTTTCGCCAAAGGCTTTGCGCGTGGCGATCCGGCAAGGCTCGGCGCACGCCGTGACGAAATCCAACAGCGGCTCGTGGCACTCGTCGAGCGCCGCCGGCTCGGCGCCCCAGTAGTTCATCTGGAGGTTGATGTTGCTGTGGTAATCGCTGGCCCAGGCCGGTTTGTTGCTGTCGTTCCAGAGCCCCTGCAGATTCGCGGGCAGGCCGCCGGGCCGCGAGCAACTGGCCAGCAGGTACCGCCCGTACTGGAACATGGTCTGCTCCAGATCGGGATCGGCAGCTCCCTGGGCATAGGCGGCCAGCCGGGCATCGGTCGGCAGGGCAAGCGTGGCCGCGTCCGTGCGGCCCCAGTCGACCCGCACGCGGCCCAGCAGCAGCGCAAGGTCGTCCAGGTGTGCCTGACGCAGCGCAACGAACGATTTGGTTTCGGCAGCGGCGACGTCCTTGGCCACGGCGGGAGCCGGCGGCGGGCCGCGCCAGTTCGCCTCGTAATTCGGGGCGTAATCGGTGCGGGCAGCCAGCAGCAGCGTCAGGCTGTCGCAACCGGCGAAAATCAGGGTCTCCCCGTCGGCCTTCACGCTGCCGCCGGTGGGCAGCACTCGCACACAGCAGGCATGTTTGAGGCCGTTGGGCATGACGGCGTCCCACGACAGCCTGTTGGCGTCGGCGGCGACTTGCACTTCAGGCTGGCCCGGTTTGAGACGCAAGCGGCCGGAGAGCGCCGGCGTCGCCGTCCCGTCTTTTTCCGCCGTATAGTGGAAGACCAGGACTTGATCCGGTCGGCTGGCAAACGCCTCGCGGCTAAACGTGACGCCGTCCTGAGAAAACGCCGTGCGGTGTACGCCGGTGGAGATGTCCAATTCGCGGCGGTAATCGGTAGCCGAGCCCAGCGAGTTCTGCGAGGCGAATTCCAGGAACAGATCGCCGAAGTTGCGATAGCTGCCGAACCCGCGGTCGCCCGTCTCGTACTCGCCGTCCCAGTTGTTGTCGCCGGACCACAGGGAACTCTCGTTGAATTGGATCCGCTCGACGTTCACACCGCCGAACAGCATCGCGCCCAAGCGGCCGTTGCCGATGGGCAGCGCCTCCTTCGCCCAGACGCTGGCGGGCGTGACGTACCACAGCAGGCCGTGCTCCGGCCGTAAGACCGCAGTTGCCGCTGACGGCGGCACCGGCTCGTCTCCCGCACCGCTCGTCGAGCCCCAGAAAGGCAGGGCCGCGAGCGAAACCGCCGCGAAGGTCAGGATGGAAATACGTTTCATGAGCATGTTCCTTTCGAGTCTGTTCAGCCCAGGAACTCCTCCCACTGCGACGCGGGGACTTCCGGCCAGGCTCGTCCCAGCCGGAAGCCCTCGGCCACGTGGGCCGCCGCCAGGGATTCCTTGTCCAGCACCAACAGCAAGCGGCGAAACAGGGACACGGCCGTCAGGACGTACACAGCGGCTGTCTCCGCCAACTGCCAGTGCGCCCAGCGGTCCAGCTTGGGGTACTCGCCCAGGATGCGGGCCAGCCGCGGATCGTCGCGCGTCACGGCCTGCAGCGACCGGCAGGCTCGGCAGCGGCCTCCGCTCAGGGCGTGCGGGCTGACCTGCTGAGCGCACTGGGCGCACCGCACCACCGCGTCGGCCAGCACTCGTTCGCCGCTTACCGGACACGTGCGCAGGAACTTGCCCAACGCGCACCGGCCGGTCACCGCGCAGGTCTCCAGGTCCGAGTCCAGCACCCGCCGGCCGGAACATTCGCAACGCGCGATCGACTCGGCGACCGTGATGCGGCCGTCGTCCGTGGCGGTCACGTGATACGACTCGCGGCCGGTCACGCAGCAGCGAAACGGCGGCGGCCGGACGACGCCGTCGACCAGTTGCTGGGCCCACACGTCGAACGGTCTCTCGGCCGAACGGTCGCCGAGTTCAAACAACAGCTTGCCATGTGCGCGCTTGCACCAGATCACGGTGGCCACCAGAAAATCGGCGCGGCCGTCCTCGGCCAGCAACGGCGCCTGCTGCTCGCCGTGGGACAGCCAGTCGCCGAGCTGTTCCTCGGACACGCGCGGCGGCCGGGCGGAACAGGGCGCCAGTTCGTCCACGCGCAGCGAAGCCAGCAAGGCAGGCTCGACCGGCCGGCGCTGCGGCGAGGCGTAGGCGTGGATCAGCCGCGGGGCCGGATCGCCGGTCCGGCCTTGGACGACGTACGTGTAACGCAACAGCGCATGATCCTCCAGGCTGCAGCCGCTCAAACGCACGCTGCCGCCGTTGACCCGATACGGCGCGAACAGGTGCGGCGCCAATTGGTGGACGCTGACGGGTTGGTGCTTCGGCACCGCGGGAACAAAGGGTCCCGACGCCTTCAGGTGGCTCAACAAACGGGCGCCCAGCGGCGAGCCTGTCGCCAAGACCTCCGTCGCGGTCCCGCTTGCCCCGGGGATCGACCGCCACGCGAACCGGATCGTCTCCCGGCCGTCAAAGTCGTCGCGCCGGCCGGCCGGCACGGAAAACTCGAAGCTCCCTTCTGTGCAGGGCCGCGCCGGCAGTTGGAGCGTCTCCAACAGCCAGAGCCAGAAGCTCGGCCGCTCGGAACCGTCGTTCGGCACAGGAGGTTCGCTTGGGTCACTCACAGATCGTTGCGTCCCCGAAGTCGATTTGGCGACGGCCGGCTCAGCAGCCCGACCCTATCGAAAGGCCCGGCTGCTGCTCGCCGGCTGTCCGCAACTGGAAAGGCTCATGGTGGCCGGTCTGGCTGGGAATTGCAAGAGCCGCCGCCGTTCGTTTCCTCCTGCTTCTGTCTTTCCGCCGCCAAGCGGCGCTCCACTCTGGCGATCTCCGCGCGCAGTTGTTCCAGGTCCAGTTCGCGGTCCCGCAACTCCTCCTGGAGTTTCGCCAGACGCTTGGCTGGGTCGCCCTCGAGCAGGTTGCGGACCAGGCTGAGCACCAGCAGGCCGCGAAACATCCGCTGGCTCAAGCCGCGCAAGCGGTACGCGCGGGCCGCCCGGCTGACTTGCGACAACCGCAGCACGCGGGCCATGCGGACCAGCCGCAGAAAGCCCACCATCGGGGCCAGGATGATGACCAGGTCCATCCAGTGGTCGCGGCAATAGCGCAGTTTCTTGGGCGACACCGAAAACATGATCACAAACTCGAACGCAAACGCGAACCAGATCAGGCTCTCGCTGGCCCACAGGAAGACTAGCACGTGCCAACTGGGTGTCACGGCCCGGTTTTGCCAGTGCCAGTCCAGCGCGAACAGGGGCAGCACGGCCAACGCGATCAAGATCATCGGCACGTTGAAAGCCTTCTCCAACTGCACTTGCAGGCTGCGGTCCACGCGCCGCCAGCCGAGGTGGGGCAGCCAGATTGAACCGCCGTCGACGTGATCGCGCCCGCCCATCCGCAACGGCGGCGCGAGGCAGTACCACAGGTGCCGCCGCCAGCCCTTGCCGCCCGTCAGCGCATGCGCGGCGATCTCGCCGACGATTGCGAGGTAGAGCAACGCCAGCCACCAGCCAAACCGCCGCAACGGACGAATCGCGTGCTCCGGCCGCACGTCGTCCTCGGCGTCGGCGGCAGCGTGGGACGTAGCGGCCGCGCCCGAGGGCGGTGAAGCCGTCCGGCCCGCCTGGTGCCCGTCGGCCGAAACGGGAGGGACGAACCGGGCCAGTTGGGCGACCTCGATGGAGAACGAGCACAACATGCCCGCCAGGACGGCAAGGAAAGCGAAGGAAACCCAGAACATGCCCGGCCCCGTCCAGCGGTCCAGGCGGGTGATACGTACGCTCGGATTGGGTGACAGCGGTTCGGACATCGTCTCAGCGGTTGGTGATTTCGGCCAGGGCGGGGGTCGGCATAACGCCGCTTGCCCAAGCGCTCGGCCGCCCAACATTGTGACAACTGCCGCCGCGGCCAAGCAAGGGGCGCAAGTTCCCCCTGGACCAAACGTTCGTGAGTTTGTCCCGGTGCCAACCGAAAGAATCGGCAGACGACGGCTGGACCGCCGTTGCTGGAGACGATACCTTGCCGGTCACAGAATATTCTGACAAGGGCGGAGATACAGTGCTCAAACGTCTTTTTCTCGCGTCGTGGTTGCTAACCTGCGTTTCCCCGCTCCCAGCGGGCAATTGGCCGCAGTGGCGGGGGCCGTTTTTCAACGGCTCGACGGATGAAACGGGCTTGCCCGAACAATGGAGCCGGACGGACGGCGTCGCCTGGCGCGTCACCTTGCCGGGGGCCGCCGCCTCGACGCCGGTGATTTGGGAAGACCGCGTGCTGTTGACCGGTACGGATTCGGCCCGGGACATGCTCCAGGCCCTGTGCGTCAGCCGCAAGACCGGCCAGATCCTCTGGCAGCACGACGTGGCCCAGGGCATCAGCAAGGATTACCGGAGCAATTTCGCCTCGGGCTCGCCGGTGACGGACGGCCAGGTGGCGGTCTTCTTCTACGGCAGCGGGGAACTGGCGGCCTACGGCCTGGACGGCAAACCGCGTTGGGCGCGGAACATCGAAGACGACTACGGCCCGTTCGCCTTCTTCTGGACGTTCAGCACCAGTCCGCTGCTGCACGGCGGCAAGCTGTACGTGCAAGTGCTGCAGCGGGACGAAGCGGTGGAGGGCCGCGGCCTGGCGGGCCGGTTCAATGAATCCTACCTGCTGGCCCTGGACCCGCAGACCGGCAAGACGCTGTGGCGGCACGTCCGCCCCAGTCAAGCCGTGGCGGAATCGCGCGAAGCGTTCACCACGCCGATGCCCTACACGGCCGGCGGCAAGACGCAATTGCTCGTCGCCGGCGGCGACGCCCTGTCCGCTCACGATCCGGAAACCGGCCGGGAACTGTGGCGGTGGGGCGCCTGGAATCCCGACCGCATCCCGCATTGGCGGCTGGTCACGTCCCCGGTCGCGGGCGACGGGATCGTGTTGGCCTGCGCTCCCAAGCGCGACCCGATTTACGCCGTCCGGGCCGGAGGCAGCGGCGTGCTGGGCGACGACTGCCTGGCCTGGGTGAGCCGCGACGCGAAGCAAGTCTCCGCCGATGTGCCCACGCCGGCCTTCTACGAGGGGGACTTCTTCGTGCTCAGCGACGTGCGCAAGAGTCTGTCGCGCGTCGAGCCCCAGACGGGCAAGGTCAGATGGAGCGTCCCCACGCCGGGCAACGCCAAGTACGAAGCCTCGCCGCTGGCTGCCGACGGCAAGCTCTACACGATCAACTTCGACGGACAGGTGGCCATCTTCCGGGCGGCCGACGGCCAATTGCTGCGCACGATCCCGATGGACGAACCGGCCAACGGCGAAGTCGTCCGGTCCTCGATCAGCGCCGCCCACGGCCAGCTGTTCATCCGCGTCACCCGGCATTTGTACTGCGTGGGGAAAGGACCGTAGTCGGCCGCAGACGACGCGGAGGAATTCGGAGAATGCCTTTCTCCTCCGCGGCCTCGCTTTTTCCAGCCCTCTAACACAAGGAGTATCCTGACATGACGCAAGTATCCCGCCGTTCCTTTTTGGCCGCTTCCGTGGCGGCGGCTGCGACCACCCATGCGCTGCTCGACTCCGCTCCAGCGGCCGAGGGGATTGCCGGCTTTGACCAGACCCAGACCGACTACGACCGGACGAAACAGTGGAAACCGTTCAGCGACCGCAAGGTGCGGGTCGGGATCGTCGGCCACGGCGTCTGCAAATTCGGCCTGGCGTTCGATCTGCAGAACCACCCCAACGTGGAATTGGTGGCGGTCAGCGATCTGTTTCCGGACCGCTGTGCGGACATGGCCCAGAAGGCAAAGTGCAAGAAGACGTACCCATCGCTGGAGGAGATGGTCAAGGACGATTCGATCGAGGCCATCTTCTGTGCCACCGACGCTCCGGCCCACGCCAAGCACGCCATCCTGTGCCTGGAGCACGGCAAGCACGTGGCCACCGCGGTGCCGGCCTTCCGGGGCGACATCGAGGATGCCGAAAAGCTCCTGGAATGCTGCCGGAAGAACAAGGGATTGGTGTATGCGATGTTCGAGACGTCGGTGTTCCACGACGACCTGTACGCGATGGAGAAGCTGTTTGCCGCCGACGTGTTTGGCCGCATCGTGTATTCCGAAGGAGAGTACTGCCATCCTCATTCTCTGGGCACCCCGACACTGGGTTCCTACAAGGACTGGCGGAAAAAAGGCTGCCCGATGTGGTACCCGACGCACGCCACTGCCTACTACGTCAGCGTCACGCACCAGAGCTTCGTCGACGTCTCCTGCCAGGGGACTCCGGCCTTCGACGAATCCAAACGGGTTCCCAACGAGATCGGCAACATCTTCAAGTCCGAAGTCGGCTTGTTCCGGACGGCGGAGGGCGGTCTTTCCCGGATGATCATCTGCTCGTCGCAGGGCGAGTACCTGGAAGCGGGACGCATCCGCGGCGAGTACGCCGGGTTCAACAAGTCCTTCGTCGGCGATGCGACCGGCAAGAAACGCTACGACGAGGCGCTCAAGAACGGCTTGCAGATCAAGAAATACGCCTTGCCGCCGGGAGTCCAGGCGGGCGGACACGGCGGCTCGCACGGCTACCTGGGCGACGATTTCATCGACGCCATTCTGCGCGGCCGAAAACCGGCGGTCGATGTCATCGACGCGTTGAACATGACCGTCCCCGGCTACTACGCGCACCTGTCCGCCATGAAGGACGGGGAGACGATGAAGATCCCTCAGTACGCGTTGTAAGTGCCGGGCAACGCTCGGGCGCCGATTGACGCAAACCAAATTGCTCCGCGAAAGAACGCCCTTTCGCGGAGCGAAAGGCGACAGAACCGCGGCCTCGTTCGTGGACGGGCCTCACGGCCTCGCCTTCCTGCCCTTGCTCTTGGGCGGCGCCGGCTTGGGGGGCGGCGGCAAGCCGTCGTCCGGCTGGTTCCACAGCCGCCACGGGTCCTCCAGGCGCCGCATCTCGGCCAGCAGCAGGTCCTGCATCTCCTTCAGCTTGGCCGCGTGCGCGGGATTGTCAGCCAGATTGACTTGGTGTTTGGCGGGCGTGACGCCGGTCAGCGCGGTCACCTTCGGATCCTGGTGCTCGACGAGAAACTCCTCCGGGTTGTCGGCAAGATTGAAGAGTTGCACGTGGCGCGATTGACCGTCGTAAGCGTCGTATTGAAGGAGCTTCCAGTCGCCCCGCTTCAGACACCTCATGCCGGGCTTGGAGCCGCCGTTGTACACGCCGTACAGCACGTCTCGGACCGTTTGCCGTTTGCCCTCCAGCACGGGCTTGAAACTGAGGCCGTCGTTGGTTTCGGGGGCGGGAATGCCGGCCAGGTCGCAGAGTGTGGCCAACACGTCCAGCAGATAGATGTTGCCCTCGGCGCGCGAGCCGGGCCGGATGCCGGGCCCTTTGGCCAGGAACGGCACGCGCCACGTGTGCTGGTACAGGTTCTGCTTGCCTTGCAAGCCGTGCCGGCCGATGGCCATGCCGTGGTCGGCCGTGTAAAGGATGTAGGTGTTGTCCAGCTCGCCCATCGCCCGCAGTCGGTCCAGCACGCGGCCGATCTGGATGTCGATGTTCTCGCCGCAGGCGAACTCGCGGCCCAGTTCGTTGCGGATCGTCACCGCGTCGCGCCGGTCCCACACGCCGCTGACCGCAACTTCGTCACGCACGTCGTCGTGGCCGTGTCGGAAGGGATGCGCGGGCAGGTAGTTCGGCGGCAGCGGCGGCTGCTGGGGATGGGCCGGCGGCAGCGTCTGGCGGTCGGCGTGATTGACCGCGCCGTACTTGGCCAGCAACTCCGGCTTGCCGTCGCGGGTGTCGTGCGGATGGGAGAAGCCGTAGTAGATCAGGAAGGGACGCGTGTCCTTCGCCGCCTCGCGGTCGCGGAGGTAATTCAGCACCTGCTCCGCGTGCCACGCGCTGCCGGATTGGTCGTCACCGCCGCGTTTCGTTGCATCGTGGCGGACCTGGAATAGCTTGTTCGCCGCCTCGTAGCTGTTGCCGATCTTGCAGGTCCGCATCGTCGCATAGCCGGCCCGGTTGAAGACGGCGGGCAGCGTGTGCTGCTCCAGGTCCGGGGGGCACTTGCCCTGCTGCAGCGCGCCCGGTGCGTTCGGCAGCCGCCACACCGTGCGCCCGCTCATGATCATGTGCCGCGACGGCGAGCAGACGGCGCCGGAGAACGAGCCCATGTGGTACGCCCCGTCCAAGACCATGCCTTCGGCGGCCAGCCGGTCCAGGTTCGGCGTCTGCAGCGGCGACTTCGGGTCGTAGACCTTCAGATCGAAGGGCGACTGGTCGTCCACCAGAATGAACAGGATGTTCGGACGGCGGGCCTCGCCGGCTGCGGAGCGGCCGCAGAAGGGGGGGGCGAACACAGCGAGAGCGAGCAGAGCGAGCACCGCCCCACGGGTGCGGATCGTTGTCGGCATGGCGGGATTCTCCAGGATCGAGAAACGCATAGACTCGTATCGTCGTTCAACCCGGAGCCGGCGGCGACGGCGTCTCTCACCGGACACCGGCGCCGCCGGCTCCAACGCTGGGCACGCACCAGTATAGCGTCTCCGTCCGCCGGATGCGCCCCGCGTAGGCCGCTCGCACCCTGAAAGTCCGGCTCGCGGAGCGGGCCGTCTACGGGGGCGGCACGATTAAGTCGCCGCGCGAATTCAGGGCAGACTGAGGAGATATTTCGGGATGCGGTCAGCGGGTTCGCCGAACTTCAGACCGCGCACCAAGTCCTGGGCGCGCGCCAGCGGGATGCGGCCGGCCTCGCGGAGGAAATCGAGGGCGTTCTGGGCGGCCAGCGCTTCGTGCAGATTGCCGGTCTCGAGCACTCCTGCCAGAACCTTCACGGCGGCCTCCTGTTGGCCGAGATGCGCGACGGCTTCCGCGGCCACGACGCGAACATCCGCCCAATCGTCGGTCAATCGCTCCAGCAACTTCGCTGCTGTCGGCTCGGCCTTGTCCCGCAGAATCAGGCAGCCCATCGCGGCCCAGTAGCGGAGAACCGGGTGCGGGTCGTCCAAGGCGGCGGTTAGCGCGGGCAGGTTGGCGGGATTGCCGTCGCTGGCTTTATCGGCCAAATCGAGGATCCGCTCCATGGGATACGCCTCGCTATGCGCATACTCGTAGATCGTCTTGTCGCCGGCCAATTTGGGAATCATGCCCTCCGGGATGAAGCCGGTGTCGCGCGTGGCCAAGATTTCGCCGCGCAGGGCGGCACCCAGGCGGGCAACGTCGGCGGCGTGCTGCGGCTGACCGATTAGGTTCCGCAATTCGAACGGATCGTCGGCCAGGCAGTAAAACTCCTCGGCGGGTTTCGGTTTCCAGTAGGCGGCCTGGGCCTCGTTGCAGCGGCCGGCCAGGAACTCCACGTGCCACGACCGCATGCTGGGCAGCACCTGGAACGGATAGGAATAGTGCTGGCCCCAGGGACGGTGCGGCGAGTAGTTGCGGACGTAGCGGAACCGGCCGTCGCGGACCGCGCGGATGGTGTCGTACCGCTCGTCCATGCGGCCGCGGAACAGGAACACGTGCTGCCGCGGCGCAACCTTCTGTTCGCCCAGGAACGGCCGGCCCTCGTAGTGCTGGGGGATCGGCACGCCGCACAGGCTGAACACCGTGGCGGGCAAGTCCACGAAGCTGACCAGATCGTCCACCCACGCGCCCGGCTTGGCCGGCGCCAGGTGCGCCCACCGCTTGGGAAAGCGGACGATCAGCGGCACGCGCGTCCCGGAATCGTGCAGGTTCCGCTTGCCGCGCGGCAACGCACCGCCGTGGTCGGCGTAGTAGAAGACGATCGTGTCGCCGGCCAGTCCGGCGTCCTCCAATTCCGCCAGCAGCTTGCCGGCCTGCTCGTCCAGCAGCGTCATCTGGTCGTAGTAATTGGCCCAGTCGCGGCGGATGTCGGGCGTGTCCGGATGATAGGGCGGCAGCGAGACCTGCTCCGGCGGCACGCGAAAGGTGGTCTTGCCCGGTTTGGGCGCGACCTGGCTTTCGTGACTGGCCGTGAAATTGAACACGGCGAAGAAGGGCTGGCCGGCCGCCCGGTTCTTGTAGTGCGCCCGATTGCTGCTCTCGTCCCACGGTTTGCCCGCATTGGCCACGTTGTAATCGGTCTTGGAGTTGTTCGTGCAGTAGTACCCCGCGGCGCGGAGGTGCTCCGGGTACAGCTTGAACTCGGCGGGGATCGCCACCCGGCAGCGGTGATGGTGGACGCCCAGCGACGAGGCATACATGCCCGTGATCAATGTGGAACGGGCGCTGGAACAGACCGGCGCGTTGGCAAAGGCGTGCCGATACCGGACGCCCTCCGCAGCCAGCCGGTCGAGATTCGGGGTCTGGGCGAGCGGATCGCCGTAGCAGCCCAGGTAAGGGCTGTTGTCCTCGCTCGTAATCCAGAGCACGTTGGGCCGCTGTGCGGCGAAGGCGGAATGCCCCGCACACGACAGGGCTGCCAATACGACGAGGTTTTGGCATTTCATTTTGGTATTGCCTCGAATGCTCGTCGGAAGCGACGGCCGGAGTTGTCCCTGCCCGCCGCGAGGTGGAAATCCGGGTCCATCACGGTGACTTCTCCAAATCTTACCGCATCGGATTGTCGTTCGCATCCGGCGCAGAATCCGACGGCCCGTCTGGTTGGCCGAAAGTTCCGTCAGACACAGCTGGAAAAAGTTCGCAGACGATTGCCGCCCGAGCCGGAGGGCGAGGCGGGAATTCCTGGAAAAGTAACTCTGCAGAGGGATCTAGCTGGTATTGACGGGGAGGAAAGAAGTGCAACATTGAAGGGAGGTAGGCGCGTCAGCTTGCACCGTTTTTCCAGAACCTGCTTTTGTCAGGAGGTGAGTCATGGCTCGTCGGCGTCTGTCAGTCGAATCGTTGGAGCGGCGTTTGCTGTTGGCAGGAAACGTTGCTGCCTCAGTCAAAGGCGGATGGCTGGTTGTCACCGGAGACGATCTGGGCAATCAGGTTCAGATTATTCAGGATTTCGAGGACGGCACGTACGACGTCGTGGGACTGGAGGACACGAACATCATCGGCGCCGGTCCGTTCGCAAGCCCCAAGGGCATCAAGGTGGATTTGAAAGGAGGGAATGACGAATTGGTGATGACGGGTGATCCCAGTGGTGATCCCAAGTTTAGTGTACCTGGCGACCTGTCCATCAAGATGGGAGACGGCGATGACTCCGTGCTGCTGGAGAATGCGGATATCGACGGCAAGACCACGGTAGATGTG
>CAYUFW010000021.1:0-27641 GCA_964443915.1 uncultured Pirellulaceae bacterium | reverse complement strand
CGGGCGGTGCATTAGGCGAAGAGGTCGAGATCGGGATCGAATTGGCCAACGTGACGGGCAACCTGTCGGTAACGACGGGAAAGACCGATGACGAGATCCCGCTGGCCGGCGTCGCAGTCACGAAGAACGTGACGATCAAGACCGGCGACGGCGAGGACTATGCGGGGGTCTTCGGATGGTTGGCCGAGGACGTGGATGACGTGGTTCGCAGCCTGATCGAGGGCAAACTGTCGATCGATATCGGCAAGGGAGGGGGCGGTATTCAGCTGGATGAATCCACCGTCAAGAAAGACGTTTCGTTCAAGGCGGGCGATGCGCCGGTTGGGGAGGACGAACTTCTGGAGGACGACTTCTCGAATGCCGTGAAAGTGCTGGATGCCGAGGTCGAAGGCAAGCTGACGGTCACCCTGGGCAAGGGCGATAATGGGGTCTGGTTCAACGGCATCGCGGTGAACAAGGACGTTAAGATCACCACCAACAACGGGGACGACTCGATCAACGTCGCCCCCGAATCTCCGGACGAAGAAGGAGCAGGAGAAGGGGAAGGCGTGGCGAACAACTTCTTCGGCGGCAAGGTGACCGTGAATTCCGGTAAGGGCTTCGATCAAGTCGTGATGGCTTCTTCGGAAGTGCTCGGCGCGCTGAGCATCAAGACGGGAGACGACGATGATGCGGTGGCGCTGTGGCAAGTCCAGGCGGGCTCCACCGTCTCGATCAACACCGGCAATCACAGCGATTTGATCGGCGTCGCCGAGTTGCATTCGGCTGGCAACGTGACGGTGAACAGCGGGAACGCCGGAGCCGGTTTCAGCGATTTAGTAATTCTCACCAACTCGGAGATGGACAAGAACTTGTCCGTCAAGACGGGGAATGGCGACGACGAAGTCGGCATCGGCGACAGCGACAACATCGCCGCCGCGCTGGCCGGCTTGTTGGAGGAATTTGGCTGGGAAGACTTCGGCATCGTGGCAGATGCGGTCGAAGTACTGGGCAAATTCACGGTTGGCACCGGCAGCGGGTGGGACGTGCTGTCGATCGGCGAGTGCGACATCACGGGCTCGGCGAGCGTCGACGCGGGCAGCGGCGATGACTTGTGCGAGATCCTGGATTGCATCGTCAGGGCCGGTGCTTCCGTGAAGATGGGTGCCGGGGACGATGGGTTGGAAATCGGAGGCACGGACACGACCGGCAAAGTCACACTCGACGGCGGGGCCGGCTTCGACGTGCTGAATGATTTGGGCGGCAACACCTTCACGCAGGAACCCGTTTTCAAAGGGTTTCCGTAAACCTTCCAGGTCGCCAGACTGGGGCGCGGCGTGAACGTGCAAGCAGCTATCCGCGCCAGCCCTTGGGTGGTACGCAGTGACAGAAGCCCGGCTTCTTGAAGAAACCGGGCTTCTTTCGTGCTTGCCTCAAAACACGTGCGTTACGCATCAATGCTTCCCGTAGTTCATCGGCACGCCTTTCCGCTGCGCCATGATATACGCTTCCAGCGCCCGCATCGTGGGGCCGTTGGGATCCAGGTGCTCGCCGCGGACCGGGTTTTCGATGCACCAGTCGATCATGTCGCGGAGCAGGGCCACGCGGCCCAGCTGCGGCTGGAACTTGGGATAGGTCTCCGGGTGCGTATTGGCGGCGTGCGGATGGCACATGTCGCAGGACACCGCGATGGAACTGCCCAAGGCATCGGCACTGTGGAAGATCCGCGAGCCCTCGGCGGCGAACTTCTCGGTCTCGCGAGCCCAAGTGAGGATGTCGAGTTCGGTGTAGTTGCCGTAAGTGTGCGCCTTGCCTTGCTCGCCTTTCAGTAAATCGGAGTTGTCGGCGGGCGGCACCAGCGCGTGCTTTTCCCTCTGCTCGGTCACCCAGTTGGCCTCGGGATGGTCGCGCTTCCATTGGTCCATCAGGGCGTCAGCCAAGGGCTGGCCGGAAAGCTCCTTCGGGACCGTGACTTTGTTCTCGCCGTCACAGGAGCCGACGGTCACGGTTTGGCCGGCCGCCGCGGTGTCGGACGTGGTGGACGTCTCGGTTGCCGTTTGCCCGGCTGCGGGGGACGGTTGAACTTCGGCCTCAGCAGGGGCGGGCGACGGGGGGCTCTCGACGGGCACCGCGGCCGTCTGAGGAGGCGGCGCGCCTTGATCGGCACACCCGCCGATCAAGGCGACCAACAGAACACAGATCATGCCGGCCAGTGAGGCGCCGGCGCAGTATCGGAGCGATGTGTTTCTCATGGTTTGTCTCCTTGTGTGCGATCAGTAGGACGGCCGGTTGGGCTTGGGCGGGGCGTCTTGCTTGCCCCAACTCGCCAGATATGTCCGGCTCACCGTCACCGGGTTCCGGTTCCACAGGTTGTAGACCTTGTCCACCAGGCCGTCCGGGTGGACGTGGACTTCGCCGTCGCCGCAGCCGTCGTTGGGATTGAACGGATCCGGGCGGCTCATCTGGATCGTCAGCTCCGGCATCCCCTCCGGCGCGTACGGCCAAGGCCAGGCCGTGCCCAGCAGGCCGTGGAAATAGATGTTGTCGATGCGGTTGGTCAGCAACTGGTGGGTGTGTCCGTGAATCACCACCACCTGCTTGAACCGCTTCAGGATCGCTTGCACCTCGTCGGCGTCGTCGGTCCAGAAGTTCCACGGCTTGTACAGCTTGTACAGCGGCGAATGCGAGAAGACGATGACCCGCGAGTCGTCGGGCAGTTTGGCCAGATCCTCCTGCAGCCACTTGCGCTGCGCCTCGCCCACGGTGAAGGGACTCTGCAGGCCGTTGTCCAGGCCGGCGACGGTCATCATCCGCTCCATCGGCGTCATGCCCCGCGCGGTCCAGAAGTCCTTTTCCACGACGCTGTTGAGCACGACGAAGTGGACGCCCTTGTGGTCGAACGAGTACGTCGGCTCGCCGTACAGTTCCTGCCATTTCTGGCCCATGTCCAGGTACCAATCGTGCTCGCCCACCATGATCCGCAGGGGCGCTCTGAGGTTCTTCAGGATCTGGGAACCAAGTTCCAGTTCCTTCTCCTGTCCCAGCTGCGCGAGATCGCCGCCGTAGAACACAAAGTCGGGCTGCGGGTCGAGATTGTTCACGTCGTCGACCGCGCGGAGCAGTCCCCGCACGAAGCGATCGTTGACGTCCCTCTCGTACAGGTGCGAGTCGGAGATGTAGGCGAAGCGGAACGCGGGTTTCGACTCCGCGGCGCCGGCGTCGGCCGCCACCGTCACGGGCTGGAAGGAGTGCGGCGCGGCCAGTCCGGCGGTCGCCGCCAGGGCCGCTCCCGAAACCTTCAGGAAGGAGCGGCGATCGAGGTTCTGCAAGCCGCGGAAGAATGACTCACGCTCCTCCATGTACTTCGTTTCGATGCTTTTGAAGATAGCCATGTATATTGCTCCTTGTTACTGATCGGTTTTCTTGGCACCCATCACCCGCTGCTCGAAGGGCAGCGTCCGGCGGAGGGCCAGGCCCTCGTCGCGAACGGGACGGTTCTGTTGGGCCGCCGCTTGCTGCCGCTCGAACTCCCGCTGATTCTGCTCAGCAAACCGGACGTCGGTCAGCGCGAACAGCAGGGCCACCAGTTGGCCGATCTCCTTTTCGGTCAAGGCCAGCGGCTCGATGCCCCCGTCCAAGTACAGGTTCGCTTCGCCGCCCTTGTTGTAATGGTCGATCACGTCCCAGAGGGTCGCTAGCGAGCCATCGTGCATGTACGGCGCCGTGATGCCGATGTTCAGGATCAACGGCGTGCGGAAGGCGCCGATGTCCATCCGCTTGCGAGTCACCATGAAGCGGCCCAGTTCACCCAGGTCCGTGCCGATGGCCAACTCGTCCAGCTTCTGCTCGGAGGCGTCCTCGCCCAAGGCGACCAGAGCCTTCCGCGCCAAGCCCTCGAAATCCTGGTGCCGAGCCGCGACGCCGATGTTGTGGAAGCGGTGGTCGCTGCCCAGCGGATTGGAGGGAGTCATCGGATGACACGCCGCACAGCGGGCCTTGCCGTTGAACAGCTCCCAGCCGGCTTGGGCATCGGCGGACAGGGCCGACGCGTCGCCGGCCATGAAGCGGCGGAAGGGGGAATCCAGGAACACGAGCGTCCGCTCGAACGCCCCAATCGCCCGGCCCAGATCTTCGTAGTTCATCTCCCGCCCGTAGGCCTTCTTGAATGCCTCCTGGTACTCCGCATCGCCGGCGATGGCCTTCAGCGCCTCCGCTTCGTTCGACATGCCCATCTCGATCGGATTCAGGATCGGCTGCTTGGCCTGGTGGTCCAGGCTGGGCGAGCGTCCGTCCCAGAACATGGTCTGCAGCAGGGCCGCGTTCGCCGTCGTCGGCGCGTTGCGCTTGCCAATCTGCTTGCCGATGCCCATCGAGCCGGGCAGTTGGTCCGTGAAGCCCCGCGTCACGTCGTGGCACGTCGCGCAGGACACGGTGCCGTCGGCCGACAGACGCTTGTCGAAGTACAGCTTGCGGCCCAGTTCCACGCGTTCCGGAGTCAGCGCGTTGTCCTCAGGGACGTAAGCCGCAAAGACCACGGGATCGAAGGCCGACGTCGCTTTGACCGCCTCGGCCGCCGGAATCAGTTTGGCCAGCAACTCCGCCTGATACGCGACGGTTGCCGCCCCCAGTTCGTCTCGCGGCACCTCGACCGCCGGTTCGCCGGCGACGCCTGTACCAGACAGTGCGCCCCCCGCCAGGGCGAAGCAGACCGCGACCAACCACGGTCCGCTGCGGAAAAACCTCGTGCAATCCATCATTCACCTCCAGTCAAAGGTTCGGGAGACCATCACGAATCGAAGAACTGGCAGAAACACGGGGGCAGAAACATGAAGAACTCACTTTTCAATTTTCTTGCCCCCATTTTTCTGCCAGCGACGCATTGCCTGTACGCTCATCTGAAAGTGGCCCATTCCGTGTCGGACCTCTGCCCGAAAGGGCCTACTCCACCGGCCGCCCCGCCCCGCGGGTCTTGCTCCGCTCGATGGATTGCAGCGCCAGGTACCGGTCGCCGAACCGGGCCATGTTGTCCAGTTCCTGATCGTACTGGTCGTAGTGGCGTTCCTCGTCGATCACCAGGTCCTCGAACAGCTTCTTGGACACGGCGTCGGCATTCGCCCCGCACTGGTTGGCCAACTGGTTGTAGAGTTTGGCGCTGTCCTCCTCCATCTGCCGGGCGCACTCCAGCATCTCCTTGACGTCGTGGAGCTTCTGCACCTCGGCCGCCGAGACCATTTCCACTTCGCCCTTCAGGAACAGCACGCGCTCGGCGAGCCGTTCGATGTGCAACATCTCCTCGATGGCCGTCTGTTTGAACAGGCCCGCGAGCAAGTCGTACCCTTGATCGTCGCAATGGAAGTGGAAGTACATGTACTGGTGAACCGCCGACAACTCATCGGCCACCGCCTGATTCAGCAACGCGATACTCTGTTCGTGCATGACAAATCCTCCTCCTTCGTCACTTGGAACCCTGCCGGCGACACGCCTGGCAGAGGCCGATGAAGTGAACTGAATAATCCTCGATTTCAAAACCGCACCGTCCGCCGGCCGGCACCTTCAGACTGTCCAGGCCGGCGTTGTCGATGTCGATGACACAACCGCAGTTCCAGCAAACCAGATGGTGGTGCCGCTGCAGCTTGCCGTCGAACCGGGCCCCGCTTCCGGGATGGTGCAGCCGCCGCACCGCGCCCAGTTCGACCAGCGTGTCCAGCACGCGGTACACGGTCGTCCGCGAGAGCCCCGGAATGCGCTCCTTGACCGCTTCGTACACCTGGTCGGCCGAGGGATGGTCGTCCCGCTCCAAGATCGTCCGCAGGATGTCCCGGCGCTGGACCGTCAGCGGCAACCCCCGCTCGCGACAGAGCGACTCGAACTGCTGCAACCGTTGCGCCACCTCGTCCGGTTTCATCGTTTTTCCCTGGATGGAAATCTGCACCATCTGGAAAATCGTACTATCGAGATTAAATCACTTGCCAAACGATTTGTCAACCCGTAAAGCCGGCAATCTGCGCGACGGATTCGGGGATGGTTCCATCTTTCGCCGGAGCCGGGCGTGGCGGAGCGCGCAATTCTTGCACGCTGCCCGCCGCACGACCCGTCCTTGCTTTTCGCACTCGCGAAGGTGCAGAGCGCGCGAACTCACGGCTCAGCACAGTGCGGGGTCCGTCTCCGGTACGTGGCACCGCATTTGCTGTGTCGTGTCTTGCACCATTCATTTGAGAAGAAGGGAGGGTGATGGGATGAGTAAGGTACGAATATCGCTGTTGACGTTGGCCGTGTTGGGACTGGCGGCTTCCGCCGCTCTGGCACAACGCGGTGCAGGTGCCCCGTCTGGCGTGGCTCGGTCGGGAGTCACGCCCGAGATCGTCACGCTGTCCGGCAAGGTGCTCGAAGTGAAAACCGAGCCGTGTACGAACACCACGGGCCGATTTCCTGTGGGCACTCATTTCTTGATGAAGACGGCCAAGGGCAAGACGCTGAACGTCCATCTCGGGCCGGCCGCGATGGTTGAGTCCGTCGCCAAGGACCTGGTCCCGGACAAAGCGGTCAAAGTGCTCGCCTTTCGGACGGAGAAGATGAAAGAGGACCATTATGTCGCCCAGCAACTGTCCTACGATGGCCGCGACGTGACGCTGCGGGACGAGACGCTGCAACCGGTGTGGGCCGGAGGCGCAGGGACGGCGGCGGCTCGAAGTGGCGCTGGCCTCGGGCCCGGCCCCGGGGTCGCCCCGGGTTGGGGCCGCGGCACCGGTTACGGCCGGGGCGCCGGCTATGGCCGAGGTGCGGGCTACGGTCGCGGCAGCGGCTACGGCCGCGGGTACGGCGCCGGTTCACGCCGCTGGTAGCCCTGAGCGGCAGGGAGCGATTTGCGAACGGGCGATCACGCCTTCAGCACGGAACCGATCTGCTGGGCAAGGTGCTGGCCCGAAAGCAACATGCCGCCGAAAATCGGTCCCATTCTCGGTCCGCCCAGCGTTGCCGAGACGCTCATCCCGGCGATCCACAGGCCGGGGAAGACCTCCTGCACGTGTTCGACGACGAACCGTTCGCCAGAGTCGGCATCCAGCGGGCCTTCTCCCGCCGGCTTGCCGTTGGCGGACAGCGGCAAGAGATCCCGCTTCCGCAGCGCCGCCACCAAAACCGCCTCGTGGCCCGTGGCATCCACTACGGCCTGGGCGGTCAACACGATCGGATCCACCGGCAGCGCGCCGGAAATCATCGTGCGGTTGACGACCACGCCGGTCACGCGGCCCTGGTGTACGCACAGATCCTCGACCGCCACCAGATTGAAAATGGCCACTCCGGCCTGCAGCGCGTGGAGGCACAGCCCCGCCGCCAACTCGACGGCGTCGACGGCGTACAAGCCCGCCGACTTGGGCGTGTAGCGGATGCGCATTTCCTCCAGGATCGGAACGGCTTCCTGTTGGACCACGGCGACGTTCATGCCCATGCCGCCGCCCCAAATCCCGCCCCCCGGCGCGAGCCGTTTTTCCAGCACCGTGACCTTGGCTCCCTGCCGGGCCAGATAGTAGCCCGCCACTAGGCCGGCCGGACCGGCGCCGACGATGATCACGTCGCTGACGATCCGTCCCAGCAGGCTCTCATGGTACGAGTTCAGAATGGTCTTGGAGATTTCCGTTTCATCGAGTCTTGTCATTGTGGTGACCTCCCAGGCCCCGATCGTACACCGGATGCGTCTGCTGATCGAGATGGGGTTCCCCTGCGCTTTTAAGTGAACAGCAACGGGAACACAATGTCGCTGGTGCAACAGGGGATCCACACCGCGAGAAACAAGAACAGGGCCGTGGCGGCATACTGGAGAACGCCGAAATCTCCGCCCATCGCCATGGTCATGTGGAACAGCGACGCCCAGGTGCTCAACAGCACGTGCCCGGCGTGAGGGTACTTGGTGCGCGGCCAGAAGTACCCCAAGGCAATCCCCGCGACGGCCAGCGGATTGACCAGCCACCATTTCTCGATGAACCCCAAGTGGATGCCGAGCCTTCAGCTCCCGGCTGATCCGGGAAGCAGCGCCGGAGGCGTGTGCTGCCGATGGCGGAAAACCATCGGACTCATCCGCCGGGCGTACTTCGGGATCAGAAGCCTGTCTGTGCGTCTCCATCGGTCGGTTGCCTCTTGCTTTTCAGTGATCGCACAAGTTCTGCCCTGACACGAGGGTGCCGTTCAAATACGCCTGGACGATGTTCTCCGGCGTCTCCGAACCCGCACCGACGACGACCCGGATGCCGTTCTCTGCGAACAGCTGCTGAGCCCGTTGCCCATGCCGCCCGCGATGATCACGTCGGCGCCCTGTTGGTGCAGCCAGCGCGGCAACACGCCCGGCTCGTGTGGCGGCGGCGTCAGAAAGGCCGTTGGCGCCGTCTGCCGAGTTGTCTCGTCGACGTCGATCAGGGCGAATTGTTGACAATGGCCGAAATGAGGACACAGCCGTCCGTCCGCCACGGGAATCGCGATTTTCATCCGTTCTCCTTTGGGGTTCCTGTTGAGTAACATTCCTGATCCGTCTGGCCCTGTCGGGCCGATCCGTTCACGACACGCCGGAGCATTCGCCGCGCCGCGGGTCCGCCGACTGCCGGGCCTGGTAGTCCCCGATGGCGGCCTTCAGTGTATTGGCCGCCAACAGCGCGCAGTGTTCGGATTGTTTGGGCAGTCCGCCCAGCGCCTGCAGCACGTCTTGCTGCCCCAGCCGAGCCGCCTCCGGCAATGATCTCCCGACGGCCAATTCCGCCGCCATGCTGCCGGCCGCGCGCGAACTCTCACAGCCGGTCGTCGTGAAGTTGGCCCGCAGAATCCGGCCCTCGGCGACTTGCAGCCAGTACTCCATCGTGTCGCCACAGGGACCCGTAATCCGCGCGTGACCGTCCCAACGGTCCGGCGGCCCGTAGTTCCGCGGGGTCTGAGGACTTCCCAAGACTTCGAGCAGAATTGGTTTTTGAGTGGACATAGTGACTGCTGCGGTCGTTTCTCCGGATTGGCCTGCCAATTGCACCAGGACGCCGGCGGGTGCCGGAGCAGCAGACTGCAACCGCCCATGCACTTCGGCCCACAGGTGGCGAATGGCCCTGGCCGCCGGACCGTCCGACGCCTCGACGACGGTCTGCCGGGCCACTTGAGCGCGGGTCACGGCCATGTCATACGGGACGCGGCCCACCACGGCGATCCCAAGCTGCCGGGCCAGCTCTTCCAACTGCCCCGTCAACTCCTCATTCAAATCGGCTTTGTTCACGGCCAACAGGCCTGGCACGCCGAGCCGCATCGCCAACTCGGCCACGCGGCGGAAATCGTGCAGGCCGGAAGCGGTCGGTTCCACGACAAACAGCGCCAAGCTGGCCCCGGGCAGCGAGGCAATGACCGGGCAGCCGATGCCGGGCGCGCCGTCGCACAAGACCAGTTCCAGGTTGTGTTCGGCAGCCAGTTGCGAAGCGGTCCGGCGCAGGTGCGTCACAAGCTTGCCGGAATTCTCCGCCGCCACGCCCAAACGGGCGTGAACCAGCGGGCCACACCGCGTCTCCGAGATGAACCACTGCCCGCACACCGCCGGCTCGATCTCGATCACGTGATGGGGGCAGTAATCGACGCACACGCCACAGCCCTCGCAGGCCAGGGCGTCGATGCGAAACGTCGTGGCTACCCGTTCGTTGCCCGGCCCGGCGAAGGAAATCGCCCTGAAACGGCACAAGTCCGCGCAGTCCCCTCTGGCCAGACATCGCTCCGGGATGATCCACGCTTTGCTGGCTCCCGTAAAATCCCCACTTCGCTGGACCTGCGGCTGGAGGATCAGGTGCAAACCGTCCAGGATGCCAGCCAGCCGGAAGACACGGGAACGCGTCGTGGTACATGTGCAGTCCCAGGCCGATTTGCTTCAGATTGTTGTTGCACGAGATTCGGCGTGCCGACTCGCGAGCCGCTTGGATCGCGGGCAGTAGCAAGGCGACCAGAATTCCGATGATGGCGATGACGACCAATAATTCGACTAACGTAAATCCAGAACGGCGCATGGACATAAGCGTAATCCCTCTCCCCAGAATGCTTGCACCGAGCCGACGCCGCGCGGGCGCACAACGACACTCAGCGATGGAGCAACCAAGAACGCGTGACGAAGTTCACGCGACGCCGGGAGGGGCACGAATGTGCCAGGGACGCGGGAGTGTGCTGGCCGCCGCGCGGGGCTCGCCGACGGGCGCTTCCAGTACGACTTCGGCCCGGCAGAGGGGCCTCGGATCGCCGGCGGCAAAGTGCTTTTGAGCCAGCATCTGGCAGATCAAGCAGTCCGCCGCGTGGTGCTCCGCATTTTGTGGCGCTCACCTTTGCGGCCGGCGCGGACACCGGCGACGTCTCGACAGTGATTCGGATTGAAACAGACTTGGGCAGCGGCTTGTGCGGCCAATGCGACGTGCGCGGAACGGTGCGGCCGGGGTCCTGACGCGACGAGTCCGCTCGCGCTGCCGGCTCTCGATGCGCGGCACGCACCTCACTTAGTCCAGACCCGATGCTAGGCGAACGGCCGGGAATCGGTATAATCTTGACGTGGGCCGTCCTTTTGACCGCCATCCGATTCGGGCCGATGAGCACTTCCCATCCCGACGAATTCCACGGCGTCGTCCTGGACTCGATCAACGACGGAGTTTTCACCGTGGATCGAGAGTGGAGGATCACGTCGTTCAATCGGGCGGCCGAGCGGATCACGGGGGTCAAGCGTCAGGAAGCCCTGGGACGGCCGTGCTGCGAGGTGTTCCGCGCCAGCATCTGCGAGGCGTCCTGCGCCTTGCGCGAGACGCTCGCCACGGGCCGCCCGGTGGTGAACAAGGCGATCTACGTCCTGGGCGTCAAGGGACAGCGGATCCCGATCAGTATTTCGACCGCCGTCTTCAAAGACCGCCGGGGGAATGTGATTGGCGGCGTCGAGACGTTCCGCGATCTGCGCCTGGTCGAGGACCTCCGCAAGGAGTTGGAGGGCAAGCACAGCTTTGCCGACATCGTGGGCCGCAGCGCGGCCATGCGGCAGGTTTTCCAGCTCTTGCCGCTGTTGGCAGAAAGCGAAAGCACGGTGTTGTTCGAGGGCGCCAGCGGCACCGGCAAGGAGTTGTTCGCCCGCGCCATCCATTCGCTGTCACGGCGCAAGGACCGGCCCTTCGTGGCCATCAACTGCGGCGCCCTGCCCGATGCGCTGCTGGAATCGGAGCTGTTCGGCTACAAAGCCGGGGCGTTCACCGATGCGCGGCGGGACAAGCCGGGCCGGTTTGCCCTGGCCGAGGGCGGCATGGTCTTTCTGGACGAGATCGGCGACATCTCGCCGGCCATGCAGACCCGCCTCTTGCGCGTCTTGCAGGAACGCGTCTACGAGCCGCTGGGCTCGGTCCAACCGGTCGCCACCGACGTGCGCGTGCTGGCGGCGACGCACCAGGATCTGGCGGGCCTGGTCCAGGCCGGCAAGTTTCGCGAAGACCTGTTCTATCGGATTCACGTCGGCAGGCGTTTCGGGTTCGGCCTGCCTCAGCAGCGTTCGAATGGCAGGTGAGCGGAATGGCGCCAGCCACCGGTTCCGGATCGGCTGCAATGCCGGCCGAGGTTCAGAGGCAAATCGTCGAACTTGTCGCCGAAGATTGGGCTGATTCTTGGGCCGCTTAAGATTGCCGACCACTCGATCAGCGGCACGTCACCTGATATGATACTGCCTGGATGGAACAGGCTACCCGGCACAAACCCGCCGTGGAGAAGAAGTGATGGACGTACTGACGCTTTCCCGGCTGCAATTCGCCTTTACGGTGATGTTCCACTATCTGTTCCCGCCCTTGACGATCGGCATGGGCGTGGTGCTGGTCTACCTGGAGGGCAGGTACCTGTGGACCAAGGACCCGTTGTACGAAACGGCGGCGAAATTCTGGACGAAGATCTTCGGTCTGAACTTTGCCATGGGCGTGGTGACCGGGATCGTGATGGAGTTTGAGTTCGGGACCAACTGGGCCGTCTATTCACGCTACGTGGGCGACGTGTTCGGCTCGGCGCTGGCGGCGGAGGGGATTTTCGCCTTCTTCCTGGAATCGGGCTTCCTGGCCCTGCTCCTGTTCGGCTGGAATCGCGTCGGCCCGAAGATGCACTTCTTCTCGACGGTCATGGTCGCGTTGGGCAGTATTTTTTCCTCGGTCTGGATCACGGTCGCCAACTCGTGGCAGCAGACGCCGGCCGGGCACGTCCTCCGCGAACACGTCGTCAACCAGCGGACGTTTCTGCGGGCGGAAATCGTGGACTTCTGGGCGATGGTCTTCAATCCCTCGTCGCTGCAGCGGCTGGTCCACGTCTGGATTGCGGCGGTGATCCTGGGCACGTTCTTTGTGATGAGCATCTCGGCGTGGTACCTGCTGCGGAACAAGCACGTCGAGTTCGCGCGGCGCTCGTTTGCAGGCGCCCTGGCGCTGGCGACGATCGCCTCGCTGGCGCAGTTCTTGTCCGGCGATTTCTCGGCGAAGATCGTCGCCCAATATCAGCCCGCCAAGCTGGCGGCGATGGAAGGACTGTTCACCACGCAACCCGCCGCGCCCCTGTCGCTCGTCGGCTGGCCCGACGAGGAGCAGCAGGAACTCAAGTACGACGTGTCCCTCCCCGGGATGCTCAGCTGGCTGATTCATGGCGACACGCAAAAAATGGTGCCGGGACTGGACGTCCTTGCTCCCCAGTGGGGAACGCCGCCGGTCTGGCTGACTTTTCAAGCCTATCACCTGATGGTGGCAATCGGCACGTTGTTCATCCTTTCCACGTTGTACGCGTCCTGGCTTCGCCTGCGCGGCAAATTGTTCCAGACACGCTGGCTGCTGTGGTACTTCGTGCTGGCCGTCGTGCCGGCCATGCTGGCCAACCAACTCGGCTGGGCGACCGCGGAAGTCGGGCGGCAACCGTGGATTGTCTACCCCACGATGGTGGACGGCCAGCTGGTGGGCGGGTTGCGCACCGCCGCGGCGTTGTCGGAGGTCGTGGGCGCGGAACAAGTACTCGGTTCGATCATCATGTTCGCGGTGCTGTACGGGGTGTTGTTCCTGCTGTGGATCATCATCCTCAACCAGAAGATCCAACACGGCCCGGAAGCGAAAGAGACGTAGGGGCAGAACGATGGATTTGCAGTTGATTTGGTTCGTCCTGCTGGGCGTGCTGCTGGCGGGGTACGCCATTCTGGACGGCTTCGACTTCGGCGTCGGCATTCTGCACTTCTTGGGGCGCAACGACACCGAGCGGCGGATTCTGATCAACAGCATCGGGCCGCTGTGGGACGGGAACGAAGTCTGGCTGGTCACCTTCGGCGGAGCCTTGTTCGCCGCGTTTCCCGAAGCCTATGCGACGGTGTTCTCCGGGTTCTACATGGCGTTTATGCTGGTGCTGCTGGCGCTGATCGTGCGGGCGGTTTCTCTGGAGTTCCGCAGCAAGCGAGCATCGCCCCCGTGGCGGCGGTTTTGGGACGGGTGTTTCTTCGCCGCCAGCCTGGCGGCGCCGCTGCTGTTCGGCGTCTCGGTCGGAGCGGCGATGGTCGGCGTCTCGTTGGACGGCCGCGGCATCTTCGCCGGCCGCTTTCTGGATCTGCTGCAACCATACACCCTGGCGGTCGGCGTGATGACCGTCGCCATGTTCACCATGCACGGGGCGATTTACCTGTACCTGAAGACGGACGGCGATCTGCAGCAGCGGATCCACGCCTGGATGTGGCGCGGCTTTGCCTTCTTCCTGGTGACCTACCTGCTGACGACGATCATGACCCTGGCCGTGGTGCCGCGGGCGGTGGAGAACTTCCGGCACTACCCCTGGGCCTGGGGCATCGTGGTGCTGAACGTTCTGGCGATTGCGAACATTCCGCGGGCCATCCACCTGCGGCGGCCGGGTTATGCGTTCGTCTCCTCGTGCGCGACCGTGGCCGCGCTGGTCTTCCTGTTCGGCATGGGCCTCTTCCCGAACCTGGTCACTTCGAACCCCACGCCCGCCAACAGCTTGACGATCCACAACGCCGCCTCGTCGCCCAAGACCCTCGGCATCATGTTGATTGTCGCCGCCATCGGGATGCCTTTCGTCTTGGCGTACACCGGGATTGTGTACTGGACCTTCCGCGGCAAGGTGAATCTGGATCACCACAGTTATTGACCGTCCAAGTTCGGAATGCCGTGGCGTGAGCTTCCAGCTTGTGTTTGAGACGATGAATCGGTGGTGCGCCGGACGTGGTCGGGAAACGACAAATCGGCCAAGCGTCGTGCCAGGCGCCGCAGGCGGGCTAACCGGTACCGGGCGCGTCCCAGCGGAGTTGGACCAGGGGAGCATCCGGCGCGCGGATCGCGGTGGAAAAGGCTTGCGTCATTTCCTCGGCCGTGATCTTCCAGCCGATGACGGTGATCCCGAAACGAGGGTGCTCTCCCTGGAAGGGCCGCTGCGTGAGCGTGTCGAACACGCCCTCGACCAGCACCGGTCCGTCGCCGAAATCGACGACGCCTTTCAATCGCAGCAGCCGGTCCCGGATCCGCTCGAAGGCCGCCTGGAACGCGCCTCGATCCGCATTGCGTCCCACGATCGAGCAGGTCGCCAGGTCTTCGGGCGGCCCAAGCGTGGACGGTGCCTGGCAAGGAACGTGCTGCAAGCCCTGCACGAATTCCCAAGCGACCTGGCCGTAGCTGACCCGCGTCTGGGCGGCGCGGGGATTCAGGTCGCTCAGCAGCGCGGCCAGCCGCTCCGTGCCGGTCACGCCCAGCAGGTCGGTTTTGTTGATCACCAGGCCGTCCGCCCACTCGACCTGGACTCGCGCGGCTTTCAGATAGGGGAGCACCTTCGTCAGATTCGGATCCACCACGCACAGGTTCGCCTGCACCCGGAACTGGTCCCGCGCCGGCGGGGTGTCGAAAAAGTCCTTCAGGTCGCTGGTTTGAGCCACTCCGCTGGCCTCCGCCAGCACCACGTCCGGGCGGATGTCGCGGGCGATCGTCTCCAAGGTTTGAATGAAATCGGCGTGGATGCAGGCGCAGAACAGGCTGCCGCGGTTCAGTTCGAAGATGTGGTCCGCCGCCTGCTGCAACAACTGGCCGTCGACGCCCAGCGTGCCGAACTCGTTGACAATCAGGGCCACCCGTTGCGACCGCAGCTGGGGCGTCGCCAGCAAATGGTTCAGCAGCGTCGTTTTTCCGGAACCGAGATAACCGGTGATCAGATAGACGGGGATGGGCATACCGGCAGGATCGAATTGCGTGAGATAAAGTGTCCGTTGTTTGACAACGGGGAGTATTCGGGGGCGGGTGCGCGTTGTCAAGATGGCTCGGCTCTGCTGCCCTGCCGGCGCGTCCTGCTGGACACGGGGCAAGGCACCGCGCTGGCAGGCAACGCCTTCAAATTGGACGTGCCCCTGCACGAGGCGGACGCGGTCATCCTGGGCCATGGGCATTACGACCACAGCGGCGGCTTGGTGGACGTGCTCCGCGTCAATCGGCCTTACATCTTCGCGCACCCCGCCGCGTTAGAGCCCAAATTCGCTCGCAACCAGGACGGGACCTCGCGGGAAATCGGCATTCCGCAACCCTGCGAACGCGCGATCCGCCAGCGCAGCGGATCGTGGGTGGCCACCACGTCCCCGACGCCCGTGCTGGGTGATCTCATGGTGACCGGACCGGTGCCGCGCGTCACGGACTTCGAGGACACCGGCGGGCCCTTCTTCCTGGACGCCGCGTGCTCCCGACCCGACCCGCTGGTCGACGACCAGGCGGTCTTCTTCGAGACCCGATCCGGCATCGTGATTTTGCTGAGCTGCGCCCATTCCGGCGTGATCAACACGCTGCAGTACGTGAACCAGTTGACGGGCGGCAGCCGATCCACGCGGTCTTGGGCGGGATGCACCTGGTCGAAGCCTCGCCGCAACGACTGGCACGGACGATCGAGTCGCTGCGATCTTGGGACATCGACCGCTGCTGGTTTTCCGGAAGTGAAGCCCCAAGTCCGGCGGTGGTCCATGCAATTACTGTCCGTTCAGCCCGGCGGGGCTGAGAAAAATCGGCACGCTGGAGCACTCGAGGATTTATTTCGCTGTTGCTCGCCCTCTCGTTCCTGGTCGCCGTGGAAGGCGAGGGCACCACGATCGCGGACTTGGCCGAACGCAACGACATGGTCCCCAGCCAGATCTACGCCGTCGTCACGAAGCGATTTCCCGACGCCGCGGCCGGAATCCCGGCTGGCGGAGGCGGGGGCCGGGGAATGGGAATGGGCCGAGGCCGCTGGCTGGAGGCGGAGACGGCCCCCAGTGCCTCGGCGAAGGAAGCCCCACCGGAGTTCGAACACCCGGCACCACCTGCGGCTGCCGAAAAACCGGCGCACGAGCCCGGCCACGGGACATGATCGGCGGGCCTGCCCTGGCCTGCATCCTCGACGCGAGGAAAAAAACACCGCAGAGATGGGATGGCCTCCGAGAAATGTGCGGGCTCTTTGGGTTGCGGGCACCGGCTGGCGTTGGGCCGTTGTTGCGGCCGGAATCGGTCGGCGGCCAGTGACGAGACGCCCATCATGGCGGACCGATGGAGTCGAAAACGGCGTCGGGAGTCGAAAATGGGATTGGGTCTGGTACAATACCGGCTGCGGGCGGACCCGTGGAAGGCAAGGAACGACGGACAGCTCCCACAAAATAGGACAACTTCACTATGCCTCCCCTGCGAGCGATCTCGAGTGTCGCGCCGATCCGGATTTCCGATCTGGGCGGCTGGACCGATACCTGGTTCGCCAAGCACGGCCGGGTGTTGAATATCGCCGTCTATCCGTACGCCGAGGTCCAGGTGCATGTGTTCGCTCGACAGGATCGTCCGCTGGTGGAGATTCATGCGGAGAATTATGGCGAACGGTACACGCTGGACAGCGTGGGCGGCACGTACCAGCGGCACCCGTTGCTCGAAGCCGCGCTGCAGTTCATGGGCGTGCCGCACGACCTGGCCCTGCGCGTCTCGATCTTCAGCGAGGCGCCGGCCGGTTGCTCGACGGGGACCAGCGCTGCGGTCAGCGTCGCGTTGATCGGCGCCTTGGACCGGCTGACCCCCGGCCGCCTGACGCCGCACGAAGTGGCCCGCGCGGCGCACCGGATCGAGACCGAGCTGTTGGGGCAGCAGTGCGGAGTGCAGGACCAGTTGGCCTCGGCCTTCGGCGGCATCAACTTCATCGAGATCATCGACTATCCGCATTCGATCGTCAGTCCGATCCAGTTGCCGAACGAATTGCACTGGGAACTGGAGCGGCGGCTGTCGTTGATCTTCCTGGGCCAATCGCACAGTTCCTCGAAGGTCCACGAGAAGGTGATCCGCGAACTGGAAGCGGCGGGGCCGGGCGCGGCCAAACTGGAGTCCCTGCGGCTCACGCCGGTCCAAGCCCGGGATGCGCTGTACGCCGGCGACTTTGCGGCCCTGGGGCGGACGATGATCGCCAACACCGACGCGCAAGCGAATTTGCACCCGGAGCTGGTGAGTCCGCAGCATCAGGCGGTGATCGGCGTGGCGCGGTCCTTCGGCGCCCTGGGCTGGAAAGTCAACGGGGCCGGCGGGGACGGCGGTTCCGTGACCGTGTTGGGGAACTGCGACACGTCGGTCAAGCGCGAGATGGTCCGGGCCATCGAGGCGACCGTGCCGGGCACGCGGGAAATCCCCATCTACCTCAGCCGCTTCGGCCTTCGCGTCTGGGACACGCGGGACAGGCCGTGAAGAGATGCCCATTCCCATAATCTGCACACCGGAAGAGATGATGGCCGATGATTCAGAAACTGACGAATGACCCCATCGTTGAGGAAATTCATCGAGTGCGGCGCGAAATGTCCGAGCGATTCGGCGGCGATTTCGTTGCCATGCTCGACGATGCACGACGCCGACAAGAAGCCTCGGGGCGACCGCTATGGAAACCGAAACACGACGAACCAAGCGACGAACGAGAGCGGCGGTTAGGATCGGTTACCGATGGATTGCGTTAGGGCCGCCGCCTCGTTATCCCGGTCGTTGAAGATGCAAACAAGACTCGCTACGTTTGGTTTCCTTCTGGTCTGCGGCGTGGCGGCTGCCGAGACGCCGCCACCGATCAAGGTCTTGATTGTGGATGGTTTCAGCAACCACGATTGGGCTCGCACGACGGCGCTGGTTCGCGGAGTCCTGGAGCCGACGAAGCGGTTCTGCGTGGATGTCGCCACGTGTCCGGCGAAACCAACGGACCCGGCATTCGCCACGTTTCGCCCGCGGCTGGCCGACCACGAGGTGGTGCTGCTGAACTGCAACAGCCTCGGCTCCGGCGGGCAGTGGCCGGCAGCGCTGCGCGAGGATTTCGTCAAGTTCGTCCGTGACGGGGGCGGCGTGTTTGTCTTTCACTCGGCGAACAACTCGTTTGCCGGCTGGGCCGAATACGACCGCATCATCGGCCTCGGCTGGCGCGGCAAGGACGCCGGCACGGCGCTCATGCTTGGCCCCAGCGGGGAGATCCGTCGCATTCCGCCGGGCGAAGGCGCGGGCACCTCGCACGGCCCGCGCACCGACCGCGTCGTCCATCGGTTGGGCGACCATCCGATCCACGCCGGGCTGCCGCGCAAGTGGATGGCTCCCATGATCGAGGTCTACACCTACGCGCGCGGACCGGCCGAGGATGTCACGGTGTTGTCCTGGGCCGAAGATCCCGCCACCAAGACCGGCTGGCCGACCGAGTGGACCGTGAGCTATGGCAAAGGCCGAGTCTACAACTCCGTCTTCGGCCACGTCTGGCGTGGCGAGGCCGATCCGCCCGGAATGCGTTGTGCGGGCTTTCAAACGATCCTGGTCCGCGCTCTGCAATGGCTGGCCAACCGTCCCGCGGATTTCCCTGTCCCGCCCGATTTTCCGAACGACAGGCAGGCGGTCTTGCGTCCGCTGCAGGAAGCACCATGACGGGCGGGAAGATCGAAATCGAGCACGAGGAATTCGCCGCATGGCTGAAAGAAGCCTAGTGCGGCGTCACGGCTAAGAGCGTGGGATGTGAGCGGAACGGCGCTAGCCGCCGATTTCCGATACCATCGGCGGCTAGCGCCGTTCCGCTCACTCGCCGCAATCCGAAATCTCGAACTTGACGACGCACTGGGAGCATCCGCACGCCCCAACCATCAGAAGATACTCTCTTTGACGAGGAGTGCTATCCATGTACCACAGCGTTTGGATCGCCCTGTTGGGATTGACATTGACGTCGCTAGGAATGCCGGCACGAGCAGCGGAGGGTGCTGCTGGTGCGGCTGCCCGTGCCGCCCAGCTTCACGTTGCCGAGGTTCCGGGCGGCGTCAACGTGGATACCGGCCCGCTGAGCTTCGAGTTGCGGGATGCGGGAGGGCTGCGGTCGCTGCGGATCGGCGAAAAGGCATTGGCAGCCGACAATGCGGCGGCGCTGTTGGCCGCCGAGGTATTCGAATCGAAGACCTACGACGGATACCGGGACGCGGCCGCTGGCAAGATCGTCCCGGCGGCCTGGAAACCGGACGGACATGATTACCGTCCGCACGGCACGGAGTTACAGGCGACCTACTCGGGCCGGCTGGATTTCGGAGCGGGCGATGCGCTCGTCTGCCGACTGAGCCTGTCGGCGGCGGCGGGCAGTCCGCTGCTGGGGATCACCGTCGAGCTTCAGCCGCAAGGCGAGTTCCAGGACCGTTTTCTGCGCAGCGTCGCGGTGCGCTTGCCTCTGGCGCTGAACCAACGCAAGCGGGTCGTGCAGGCCGGCGACCGGGGCGTGCAGTGGAACACGCGGCACTGGTACCAGTTCCACGTCTCGACCACGGGGACCTTGTTGCCGGAACCGGATCACAACCTGTGGCGTTTGTTCGCCATCGATCAGAACACGGCGGGCGACTATCACATCTGGCGGTCCGAGAGCGCGGTGACCTGTCCGCTGTCGATGCAGCGTGGGCTCCGGGCTCCAGGCTGGATGGCCGTTTACGACGAGCAGGGCGGACTGCTGTTTGCCTACCGCAACATGGCGGAGCGGGCGCCGAAGTCGCTGCGCGTGATGGCGGAAGGGCCGGGCGAAGCGGCGATCTGGCTCTGGCACGCGGGGTTGCCGGCGCTGGACGTGCGCTCGCCTCAAGCAGCGGTCGTGTTTGGGACGCCGCACCAGACCGACTGGTTGGCCTTCACCGGCGAACCGCGCGACAGCCGTCCGGACGCGGCCCTGGCGCGGCACTGGGGCCTGAGACAACTGGCCAGCGATGCGCCGGCGCGAAACGAAGTGCCCGTGGCGGACTTGAAGTTGCTGGACGCGCCGGCCGCGGACGACACTGCGCCGCTCGTGACCGGCGGCGTGCCGCTGCCCAAGGGGGCGCTGCGCGACCCGGCCGCTGTGCGACTGCGGCGCGGAGATGCCGACGTGCCGCTGCAGACCCGGACGGTGGCCTACTGGCCCGACCAATCCATCAAGTGGCTGCTGCTGACCTTTCCGGCCGACGGCGGCACCGTGCAGGGCGCCTCGGGCGAGGGCGAGGCATTGCCGTTCAAGCTGACGCGGCGCGACGGCTCGAAGACCGCTTACCGCCTGGATTACGGCGGCAGCGCGCGCATGGGCCGGCCACAAGCGGCGCTCACCGCCAAGCAGCAGAGTGAAGGCATTGTGATCGACACGGGCCCGCTGCAACTCGAGCTGGCAGCGGGCCGGCAGTGGCTGCGAAGCGCGAAATTCGGCGGCCGCGAGGTGCTCGCCCGCGGCGGCGCCCGCAGCTTCGTCGATTTCCTTCGCACGGAGCCGACGTATCCTTGCACGACGACTCACGCGCAGGGCGCGCCGGACGAGGGCGGGTTCTGCGCCCAGAGTATCCGCCTGGAAGAGGCCGGCCCGTTGCGGGCGGTCGTCCGGCTGGAAGGGATGACGACGGCCCAGCAACCGACGCGCGTGGTCCTGCGCCTGGAAGCGTTTGCCGGACGGTCGGTGGTCCGCCTGTTCCACACGGCGGAGTTCCTGCACAAGGACCCGCGCGTGGCCTTTGTCCAACGGATGGGAGTCGAACTGCCGCTGGCCGCCGCGGATGCCGCCCGCGTCACCGTGGGCGGCCAGCAGGGACCGTTTGCGTTGCCGACCGGCGCGCGGGCCGGACTGAAGCAGCACAGCCATTTGGCTTACGACGCCTGGCATCAGGTGGCCGGCGAGCGATTCCCGCGCATCGACCAGACGCAGCACCGCTCGCGCGGCTGGCTCGATCTGAGCACGCCGCAGGGCGGCCTGGCCCTGGTGCTCCGCGACATGTGGCAACAGTTCCCCAACGAGTTGCTGGCCGATCTGCAGGGCAGCCGGCTGGTCGCCTACTTCTGGCCGGAAAGCCATCCGCTGATGGACATCCGCCGCTACTCGAACTATCCCCATCCGGCCCAGGGCGAGTCGACGCCGTCCGACAGCCGCTGGGTGGCCGACAGCTTCTACAAGAACGACCCCATCGTGGGCATCTCCAAGACGCACGAGCTGTTGCTGTACTTCCACGGGCCGGAGGCCGACGGCGGGAAGATCGACGCGGTCGCCGCCGACTTCCAACGGCCGCCGCTGGTGTTTGCCGGCGGCGACCACTATGTCCGGACCGGCGTGGTGCTGCCCCAGTCGCTGCCCGGCGCGGACGGATTCGTGCGCACGCACGCCAACCTGGACCACTACGCCCGCTTCTGGCTGCACCATCAGCAGCTGTGGGGCTGGTACGGGTTCTGGGACTACGGCGACGTGCAGCACCATTACAAGACGGGCTACGGCCCGATCGTTCCCGTCGAGAAACTGGTCGAGTTGCTGAAGGACCGGCCCGAGCATCTCGCGAAGCTGGACGTATCGCCGTGGCGGCGTCTGGATTATGCGCCCGATCAGGAATGGGCGTTCGACAACGGGCGCTGGGGCTGGAACCACACGGAAGGGTTGCCGGGCCTGTACTTGCAGAACCACTACCTCCGCACGGGCGATCGGGAGGTGTTTTTCTTTGCCGAGGCGATGGCCCGGCACTTCCGCGACGTGGATATGCGGCACGACGGGAGGTGGCTCGGACTGGGCACGCGGCACGGCGTGCAGCACTGGAGCGACGGCAACCACGAAGAGCGGCAGACGACGCACTCCGAATTCCGCTACGTCCACTACCTGAGCGGCGACCCGCGCAGCCGCGACTTTGCCCAGCAGTTGTTCGAGCAAGTCTATTCGCGCCGCCCCGTCAGGATCCACGCGGCCCACAGCGGCCGGCTGCAGGGCCTGTTGACGTGGTGGGAGATGACCGGCAGCAACGACGTGGGAGCGATGTTGGCCAAGTACGTTCCCAGCTTTCTGGTCGCGGAAGGCATCTGCGAATCGCCGTACGTCCAATTCCCCGACGTCAAGTGCACTGCCCAGGACCGGGACGTCAACAGCGGGAACATGTTCTTCTGGACCTTCGGGGCCGGGCACGGCGTGCTGGAGTATTACTACCTGACCGGCGACGACCGCGTGCGGCAGGCCCTGATCCGGGTCGCGGATCACGCGATCCAGCAGCGCAAGCCCGGCAACTTCCTCAAGGCGGTGATCTTTGCCGCGCGGCACGCGGACGATCCGGCGCCGTATCTCCGTTATCTGGAGACGGGGGCCCGCAGCTCGTCATACGCGCTTCAGGTCGTGCCGCACAACCGGCTCGTCTACGGCGGACCGCACGGCATGTTGCGGGGCAGCGTCTCCGGATCGCTGTTTGCGATGAACGACATCCCCTACCTGCTGTCCGCCCTGCCGGGCGATCCGTCGTTGAGCGAGCGCCAGCGCGAGGAGCTGCGGCAGGTGGACCTGCACGGCGTCCCGGCGTATCAACGTCCTGAACTGGACTGGCAATCGGCCTACGACCGCAGCGAGTTGACCGAGTACCTGCGGATCAAGCACCCGCAGCCGTGAGTTCACGGCAATAACTGGGAAGGATCCGGGCGTCGTCTTTCGCTTCGTGAAAGAACGTCCTTTCGCGGAGAGGCTGTGAAAAAATCGGGACAGGCACCTCGCAGCTCCCTGGTTTTCCAGGGATTGGCGTGGTGCTCGTTTGGAGCCAGTCCCATTTTTTCACAGCCTCGGAGCGAAAGGCGACCGTGCGTCCCTGATCGGTCCGCCGATCCTAGGAAACGATCGCCGCGGAAGTCCGTGGCCCGGCGCCACGGACCTGTCGAGCGTGACGGGGGCAAGACGGTTCAGCGCGCCGGTCCCTACGGGATATCGAACGTGAAATCGTTGGGCCCGGCCGCAGTAACGTCGGCGGTCGTGTGCAGTTCCAGAGGCGGCGCGGGCGGCGGCGGCGGCGTGGGCGAGCCGCCTTCGGGAGGCGGTTGCTCGGCGGCCGGCTTCAGAATGCTCACGAAGTGCTTGCCCGGGATGGCGCCCGGGCGGTGGTCAGTCGGCGTTTGCAGCTCGAAACGGCCATCCGCCCCGGTGGTGGCCCCGGAGGCGATGCCCTTCTCAGGCTGGAACATCACGTTGGCTCCGGCTACGGGCTGGCCGGCGTGGGTCACCTTGCCGGTAACGGGTGCCAACTCGGGCTTGCTTCCGCAGCCGGCCAGAGCCGCCGCCAACGCAACCAGCGCTACAGGGGCCCACGTGGCCCGCTCGAGTCTTGAATAGGCAGGCATGGATCGCATCCTCTGGCTCCTTTGAGTTCGGTTCGTCAGTACTGGCCGACCGGTTCGCGGTCTCCCCGATCGCACAGGCGCGTGGCGGTCCTCGGATCGATGGCATCCGAGACGAACCGCACCGCGCCGTCGCTCAACGCCATCTGAGCCCCACCGGCATGTTCCGAGCGGATGATGGTGTGCCGCTGGTATCCCGGACAGTTGTTGGCCGCGGGGCCGTTCCAGTTGATGGGATAGGCGACGATCGTGACGTTGTGCCACCAGTCGGAGTCGCCGCCCGGACCGCTCGACCACGCCCCGCCGGCCCAGTTGCCGGCCCGGCAGTCGGTCACGGCGCCGGTGCTAGGGTTGATGTAAGGGGACGACTCCTCGGCAATGCAGGCCGTATTGCTCAGACCGTCGACGATGTCGGCGAAGGTCAGAGCGTCCCGCAACACGTTGCCGCCGACGGAAGCCAGGACCCCGTTGAACGTGGATCGGCCACCATAACTCGCGGCGGCGTTCGGCGTCGGCGCGCTGCTCATGTCGGCTTGATTGTAGTACGTGCCCGCAATCCCGACATAGTCGGGGATCTGGACGTCGATCGTGGCGGGCACGGTGGGCGTCAGCGCGCGTGTGTCGGCGCGGGGGCTTTCCGCCCGCGTCCGAGGCAAGGTACACGAGGGGCACCGAAACGTGCTGACCCGCAATTCGGCCTTGATCCAGGCATTGCGGTCCGCGGCGTCCTGGCCCGTCCAGTCGGTCTGATTGAACTCAAACTGTCCGTACGCGGCCGTTTGCTCGATATGAGGCATGATCCGCACGAGCCACGAGCCATTCCGGTAGGGAAACGGTTTTTGCGCGAGCACGCCCGGCGGAATGCAGCGGTGCGTGTCGGAGTAGTTGTGCATTGCCAGGGCAAGCTGCTTCAGGTTGTTGACGCACTGGCTTCGGCGCGCCGCCTCGCGGGCGGCCTGGATCGCAGGCAGCAGCAGCGCAACCAGGATCCCAATGATGGCAATCACCACGAGTAGTTCGACAAGCGTGAATCCAGGGCGCGGCCGTCGAGTGTCTGCCTGGGTCATCACATCTCCCTCCCAACAAACAAAAGGCACGAAAACGTGTCAGGTCCAACGGCCTTTATTGTGGCTGACAGGCGGTGCGTTGTCAAACTTGAGCAAGGCAATCGCCAACGACGAGGCAGACTCGCTGGCTTGCCGCGCACTCACCGCACAGGCCGGCTATTGGAGGCCCGGACCCGCGATCCGCTCGCCGCGTTGCTGGCGGGCTTGATCGGCCGGGTCGAACGTGCCGTAGAACAGCACGTTGGTGTCCATCCAGGTGACCAGCCGTTCGATCTCTTCCGGCGTAAGCGCCACGCCCTCGTGGCCCGTCAGGAGCAGCTTCATGAGCTTGCTGCCGCGGGCGCCGAAGCGGTCGGTTGGGCTGGCCGGTTCGCTGTTGCCCGGAATACTGCCCCAAGCAGAGTAGGGGACGCGCGCCCCCCGGGGCGTTGTACGAGGCCGTGTACCGACCCTCCGGCTCGCCGGTCAGGATGACTTTGCCCTCCGGCTTCTGGGCGTTGTGGCACGAGACGCATTTCTTGTCCAGCACCGGCTGGACGAGGATCGGGTAGCTGAACGGTTTGGAGCCGTCGGGGCCGGGCTGAATGAGCGAGGGAGGACGGTTCAGGGCCAGCGGCACGCCGCCGGGCGTCGGTGCCGTGTGGCGCGGCTCGTGGCAGCCGATGCAGGAGCACGTCTCGCCCGGCTGCAAGTACGTCAGGCTCCGCATCGTCTGCACGGCCTGCCCGAGTTCGTCGAGGGCTTGAAACGCCAAGGGGATGCCGGCGGGAGCCTGGAAATAGGCCGAGCCGTCGGGCTCCACCGGGACGGTGCCCAGCACCTGCCGGCCCGGCGAGGCGTTGGGGAGTCCGACCATCGGATTGTTGGCATGGGGCGTCGACTTGGGCAACACCTGGACCACCCGCAGCCGTTTGATCGCCCCCGGCGGCAGCGCCGGCCAGCCCCGGTGGACGTCCTGCAGCAGGAAGGTCCCTTCGGGCTGGTCCGACGGCTCGGCCAGCGACGGCACCGCGTCCGGCAGCTCGCGCGGCCGGACCGGCATCGCCCAGAGACTGCAGAAATTCAGATCGCGGTACAGCAGTTCCTTGTTGCCAAAGGCGTCCACCAGGTACAGTCCGAACATGTTGGCCGGGTTCCCATTCGGCTCGCCGACCAGGGCGTCGTAGCTGTACGACACGAAGAAGTACTTCTCCGCCAGCGGGTAGGGGGACTTGTAGCAGTGGCCCGGCCAGCGGAGCTGTTCCTTGGGCATGTCGGGTTTCTTCGTGACCCCTACCGGCGCGTACCAGCTCTTCAGGACCGGCACCTCGGACTCGGGGAACAGCGCGTCGGGTGTCAGCCGCGTGATCGGCTCCAGGCCGTCGGTTCCGCGCGTCGTGTCCAACAGGATGATCGAGCCGGCCGTCATCGCGTGATGGGCCGCCGCCGTGGCCATCACCCGCGGCGAGCCGGGGATCGGCCGGGCCTCCCACACGCCGACCGGGTTGAGCGTGTGGTTGCCATAAAAGGCCCGCACGTCGCTGCCGTCGGGACGCACCGACCAAAGCTGCTGGTAGTGGACGGCATGGCGATCGACGTAATCCCAGCGCGTGTAGACAACGCGCCCGTCGTTCAGCACGGCTGGATCCCACTCGTGCGTTTCGTGGAACGAGATCGGGTGCGGATCGGAGCCGTCCGCCTTGCACCGGGCCATCGTGAACACGTTGCAGGGTCCGCGCCCGCAACGGTGAAAACCGCCTCGGCGGGTCGACAAGAAGAGGATGTTCCCGTCCGGCAGGTAGCGCGGCGAAAAATCGTCGTACGGGCCGTCGGTCAACTGGCGCAGACCAGAGCCGTCGGCCCCGACCTCGTACAGGTGATAATGCCGATCCAGGTGCTGCTCGCGATCGCGGGGCGTCGTCTCCGCGTGGCAGAACGCGAACAGAATCCGCTGCCCGTCCCAAGACACGTCCAGGTGCTCGTAATTGCCCAGGGGCAGTTCCCCGGCGGCCAACTCGCGGCAGTGCATCGAGTGGCCGGGGTTCTCCAGCACGAACACGCCGCCGCCCGGCCGAGCGCACTTGCCCTCGTACTGGGTCAGCTGATGACTGAACATGGCCGGCACGTGTTTCACGAGAGCCAGCGGCCCGACCTGCGCCAGCGGGTTGCTCAGCGCGATGCGCCGGCGCAGGGCATGGACCTGCCGCCAGAGTGTTTCCCACTGCGATGGTTCAGCCGTAGCGGCGGCTGCGGAAAACTCTTTCCACTGGGCGCGGAACTGCTCCCACTGGGCGGCCTCGGAAGCAATCGCCACGCCGGCGACTTGGAGATCCGCCAGCAGTTCGTCGCCACGGCGGAGCGTTTGCTCGACGGCGGCTGCGTAGGTCGACGGCTCGCGCAGCGTGTCGATGCCGTCCTGCATGCGCCAGTCCCACTCGATAATCACGTCTTCCAGCGGCCGGCGCAGTTCGGGCAGAACGCGGGGCGGGCCGTTGCCCAGCGATTCGGATTCGACCGCCAGCGGGACATCAGACCAGCGGTCTCCGGCCCGCAGGCGAATGTTGCGCCACGCGATCGCCGCCTCGCCGGACGTCGCCACGCTCTTCATCCGGACCACGATGCCGTCGGCCGTTGCTTCGCCCTGGGCCTCCAGTTGCAGCACGCCCTGGCGCAGGGTCTTGCGGCACGGGCGGGACTCGTCCAGCCACAGGGTCACGTCCGCCTCCGCCGGATCGCGAAGCGCCGCCTCGGCGGTCACAACGCACGGGCCCGTGACGCCCCGCACCGGCACCGCAAGCGTCACTTCCTCGCCCCCACGGACGCCCGCCGTGTACGTGGCCGGGTGCTGCGTCACCAAGACCTGAGGCCCTGTGTCGTGAGCCACCAGCACCAGACCGCAGACCGCGGCGCTGGCTGGCGGAGCCGCCTGCTGTTCGAGCCTGATCTCCGCTCGGCCGAATTCCGCCTGGCCTGATGGTTCAACGGGAGCCGCTGCACCAAGCAGGGCGAGCGAACTCCAAATCCA
>CAYUFW010000020.1:32497-47615 GCA_964443915.1 uncultured Pirellulaceae bacterium | reverse complement strand
CCTCCGGCCACGGCCGCCGGAGTTTCCGCTCCCGCCGGTTGACCAAGACGCCCGGTTCCGAGGGACGCTGGACGCTGTTGGCCAAGTCCGGCGGCGCGTCGTCCAGCGCCACGGAACGGCAGACCGCCTTGGCCGCGCAACTGATCCGGCGCTATGGGGTGCTGACTCGCGAGATGGTGACCAGCGAAAACGTCGCCGGCGGCTTCGCGGGGCTGTATCCCGTCCTGAAAGCGATGGAGGAGAGCGGCCGAGTGCGGCGCGGCTACTTCGTTGCCGGCCTGGGCGCCGCCCAGTTCGCCGCGCCCGGCGCCAGCGAACGGCTGCGGGAGCCGGAACGTGACGACGAGGGCGGCGAGCAAGCGATCGTGCTGGCCGCCACGGATCCGGCCAATCCGTACGGAGCAGCATTGCCGTGGCCGGCGAAAGAGGACACCCAAGCCCGGCCGCAGCGCGCCGCTGGCGCTCGCGTCATCCTCCATCAAGGCAGCTTGATCGGCTACCTGAGCCGCACCGGCCAGCAACTGCTGACGTTCCTGCCCGACGCCGAGCCGCAGCGGACTGAGGGTCGGGAAACGCTGGCCTGCGTCTTGGCCGATCTCGCTGCCCCCGGCAGCCCGGTATTCCTCACGAGAATTGACGGAACTCAGCCGAACGCCTCGGACTGGGCCTCTTTGTTCGTCAGCGCCGGTTTTGTCGCCACCAGCCGCGGACTGCTGCACCGCGGCGGCACGAAGTAGTCTCCTCCGGCGTGGCACGGCGCCCGTGTGGCGCGGCCTACTTCGTTGGCCGTGCGCGCTATCCCGACCGTCACTCCTCGATCTTCTCCAGCACCTTTTTCCGCAACTCGCCGGCACCGGCCAGGAAATGCTCGGCAATCCAGCGCAGGTGGCTGGGGTCACGGCCTTCGAAGCGAAAAGTAATGGCCGCTTCGGTGATCGAAGCGCGGGCCAAGGCCCAGCCGCCGTCGTATTCGGCCCGCACGCCGTCCAGCCGTGTGACTGTGCCGCCGCAGCTGGCAGCGATGGCCTCGACGGCTGCCGCCGCGTCGCCTTCGTACGGCACTCGCAAGTCCGGCGTGATCGCTGGCCAGCCGACCGGCTCGATCAACTCCGCCAGCCCTTTTCCCGTGCGGAGAAGTCCCAGCACGACCAGCGCCGTGAACAAGCCGTCGTCGCCGCCGTCCAACGCGCCGTAGAAGTGATGTCCGCTGACTTCGACGCCCAGATCGGCGCGGTATTGCCGCATTGCGGTCTTGATAAACCCGTAGCCGCTGGGCTGCATCACGGCCCGGCCGCCGCGGGCTGCGGCAGCAGCCGCCACGATCGAAGCGCATTTCAGGTCGTAGACGACGGTCGGACGGTCAAAGAAATGGCGAATCAACACCACGGCAAGTTGTTCGGGCCGCACGACGCGCCCCGTACGATCGATGAAGATGACGCGGTCGCCGTCGCCGTCCAGGGCCACGCCCAATTCGCTCTCACGTTCCACCACGGCTTCGATCAACGGCGCCAAGTTCTCATCCCGAGCCGGGTTCGGGGTCCGGGCGGAAAAATCCGGATCGATGGCCGGTGTCAGCGCCGTGACGGCAGCGCCGGCGCGGGCCAGCACGCGGGGAGCGATGTGAGTACACGCGCCAGCCATGGCGTCGAGAACCACCGACAGGGGTGGACGGGACGGCGAAGGAGCGGGTCCCACGAACTCGCCCGCTCGCCGGATCAGCCAGTCCTCGTACGCGGCCGTCAGGTCCTGGCAGCTGAGCGTGCCGCGGGCTGCGTCCGGCGGCGGTGCCTGACAACCGGCTTCGAGTTCTTGAACCAGTTGCGGGACGGCGGGCTGGCCGGCCACGACAAACTTGACGCCGTTGTAACGGGCCGGGTTGTGCGAGGCCGTGACCACCGCGACACTGCGGCAGCCGAGTTGCCCGGCGGCGAAGTACACCAGCGGCGTGGGGTGCTGGCCGACGTCGTGAATGGCCAAGCCGGCCTCCAGCAGTCCGTCGACGAATTCCTGCTTAAGGAGCGGCGTGCTGCGGCGGAAGTCTCCCCCCACGCAGACCGAGTCATCGCCGCGCGTCCGGATCATGCGTCCCAACGAACGGCCGATGCGGCGGGCCTCGTCGGCCCCCCACTCCTGGCCGACCACGCCGCGAACGTCACAAGCCTTGAAAATGCTCACAGCCAACCTCGTTCCTGCAACGCGGTTCGGAACCGCTCCAGCGGCTCCGTGTAGGCGGCGGCAAGCCGTGGCTCGGGCTCTACCATCCTCCCCGCACACACGAGCGCCGCCACGGCTTCGCGGCAGCCGCCCAAGTGCGGCATGGCAGCCAACACAGCTGCCCCGACGGCACACTGTGGATACCTGGGCACCGAGTACGTCCGGCCACTGACCGCCGCGCGGATCCGCAGCCACGTCTCCCCGGCCACCGCGCCACCGGTGGCATACACGGTTGCGCCGATCCGCAGCCCTAACTGCGCCAACCGCTCGATGCCCAGACGCTCCAGAAATGCCGTCCCTTCCATGCCCGCGGCGAAGCGAGCGGCGGGATCGTCGATCTGCTCCCAGCCGAACCCCGCGGCCGTCGCGCACGCGAACGGAAACCGCTCGCCGGTCTTGACCAGCGGATAGACGGTTTGCCGCGTGGGCAGCCGCGCCGCCGCCCCGCGCCCCAATCGTTCCAAGTCCTCGCCGCGGAAGAATGCCTCGACCCACTCGGCTCCCGTGCTGGAAGCGGCGCCGGGCAAGTAGCCGCCCGCGGGATGCCGATGATTATACACCACCCCGTCCGGATCCAGCAGCGGCTGCCGGCTGATCGCCTTGAAGATCAGGGTGGTACCCAGCGTCACGTTCAGATCGCCCGGCTCTTTGGCGCCCGAAGCCAGACAGCCGGCGAGCCCGTCGGTGGCGCCGGCCACAACCGGCACGCCGGCAGGCAGCCCAGTGGCTGCGGCGGCCTCGGGCGTGACGCGTCCGACGGGCGTTCCCGGCAGGACCACTTCGGGCAGCAGGCGGCGCGGAATTTCCAGCCGCGATTCGATCGCCTCCGGCCATTGCAGACGTGTCGGATCGACGCCCGTCTTGAGCGCCGTCGAGACGTCGGTCACGTCGTAGCGGCCGCAGAGTCTGCCGACGATCCAGTCCGTCTGATGAATCACGCGGCGGCAGCGGCGTAACAGTTCCGACTCGTGCCGCGCGAAGTGCAGCAGCTTGGGCAGCGCGAAGGAGGCGGCGACTTGGATACCGTACGGCGCCAGCACCTCGCGCACGGCGTCCGCGGCCTCCGCCGCTTCGGCCGCTGCCCGCAAGTCGTTGTACATCACCCCCGGCGTCAGCGGCCGGCCGTTTTCGTCGGCCAACAGAAACGTACCCGACGTGGCGTCCACCGCGATGCCCACGATCTCGCCGCGATCCGGCAGCCGGGCCGCGACGCCCCGCAGCGCCGCCTCGGCCGCCGCCGTCCAGGCAAGCGGATCCTGCTCCACGCGCGGCCCCTCGACGCGCGACGCGCCCGCCGGAAAATCCGCGCGCCCCTCGGCGACCAGTTGACCCTGGAAATCCATCGCGGCCGCGCGGGCGCCGCCGGTGCCAAGATCTACGCCCAGACAGATCAGATTCGCGGACATCAGGTGCCCCCGGAAACGACGGGCCGCGCGGCCGGGCCTTTGTTCAGCCAACAACTCCTGGTTTGGTTGCTTGCCAACCGGTTGAACCCATCGGTCGCTCTTGGCCGGACCTCATCGCGGCGCGCGGAGGATCTCGCGCAACTGGTCCGCGATGGCTTTGGCGTCCGCCATCAGCTTTTGCTTCTTCTCGACCAGATCGGACTCGGTCGCCAGGTCGCGGAGCTGGATGTGGAACCGCAGCGAATTCCCGGTTCCCGACGGGCGGACCGTCACGTGATTAAAGGGCTTGCCGTCCTTGCTGGTTGGGTCTTCCAGGTAGAACCGCACGCCTTCGTCCGGGAACTGGAAGTCGTACGTGGGCGGGTAGATCGCGTCGTATTTGCCCGTCCGGTAGATGCAGGCGGAAACCGCCCGGCGTCCGCCGATTTGGAAGTCGTTGGCCATGGCCAGCTGGAAGAAGCCCAAGGCTCGGCGCAAGATTTCTTTCTTCTTGCGGTCGCCTTCGATGCCGGGGTACTCGCCGTCCATCGGGTCGGGTTCGTAGTGGTTGACGAACAGTCCGATCGCCGGGTCGAGGAAGATGTGTTTGTCGATCAGTTCGAAGATCGTCGTCCTTTGCGACTTGGCCCAAGCCGCGACTTCGGCGACCAACAGCGCCGCCAGCGTCCCGTCCTTGTCCCGCACGTGACCGTTCACGCCCAGGGACCGTTCATCGGGCGGCCGCCCGCCCAAGATCGAAAAGCCGTTGCTCTGCTCCATCGCGCCGACATTGAACGAGCGCTGACCGTTGTTCATGTACTAGTATTCGCTCACGAACGGGTCGCAGAATTCCGCCGTCTTGCTCAATCGTCCTTCGTCCAGCGCCGGGATCGGCTTGCCGTCCCACACGTCGCGGACCGCTGCCGCCAGGGCCGCAAATCCGACCCAGGTCTTGATGACTCCCAAGCCGTGCTTGCGGGCCAACAGGATGATGCTGTCGGACGTGGTGTGGGACTGCACAATGAACCGTTTTTCGGTGTCCAGGGGGCGTCCATGCACTTCCGTCTCGCGGTGCAAACGGTACCACAGCAGCAGCGCCCACATCGAGTCGGCGGGCAGCAGCATCCAGTCCTGGCCGTCGTACAGGTGGCGTTGGGCGGGGGGCACCTTGACGACCACGCCGCACCGGTCGGCGTCGGGATCCGTGCCGATCAGGATGTCGGTGTTGTCGAAACTGCCGTATTCGGCCCTGAACGCTTCCACCGCCGTCTTGGCCGCACGCGTGTCACCGGGGTCCGGCTGCTGTTCGCGTCCGGGGTCGCTGCAGAACGAGGGAAACAAACCGTTCAGGTCGTTCAGTCCCCCGTGCGTGATGACCTTCACGTCCGAGAAGCCCACGTCCTTCAGCAGCCGCGGCACCGCTCGCCGCCCGGCGCCGTGAAACGCACAGTAGCCGATGTGCAGGCGTTCGGCCGCCGCTTGTTGCTGGGCCGCCAAGTCCGTCATCAGGAAGGTCTTCACATGGGCGGCATGCTGCCCGTGGATGTTCATGACGCGGTCTTCCCGCCCGCAGTAGTCGAACGTCGGGATCCGTTCGTCGCCGCCAAGGAAGACCAACCGATCCGGCGGCGCGTCGGCGAAGGAGCACAACTTGATAGCGGACGTCCTGGCCTTGGCGATGTACTTGTTGTACATCTCGTTGCGTGCGCTGGGATCGAACTGCGATCCGTTGGCACAGGACAGCTTGTAGCCGTTGTACCGATAGTCGTTGTGACTGGCCGAAATCAGGATTCCGATATCGGCTTTGATGCCCTCATACGGGATGGCAAACGTCATTTCCGGATAGGGGCACGGCTCGTCAAAGAAGTACACGGTGTAGTCGTAAGCCAGAAACAGTTCTGCCACGATCTTGGCCAGGTCGAATCCGCGGATGCGGCTGTCGTAGCCGATGACGACCTTCTGGAACGGCGGATCCTGGCCCTTGCCGTAGCGGGCCACGCCCGCCGACGTCAACAACAGGACGACTTCGTTGATCGTGTTGGGACCTTTCAAGATCGGGGCCCCAATTCCCTCCTCGTGCAGGCGGACCACCGACTCGCGGTCAAAGGCCATCATGCCGCGGATCCCGCCGGTGCCGAATCGAGCTTGCTGCCGGAAGGCGTTGACCAGATCCTCCCAGCGTTCTTGCTGGATCGTCTCGGCCAGCCCTTCGACCAGTCGCGGCGAGATCCGCCGCAAATCCCGGTTCTTCAACCAACTCTTGATCGAAGAAAACGTGTTCTTCACCGCCAGATTGTAGGACTGCTCGTCGATTCGACCGTCCTGCAGAGCGCCCGTCAGGTAGGCGGTTACCCCCTTCTCGGCAGATTCCAGCAACGCGTCTATCGATAGTTTTGCCATGAGTAATCCTTTCTCGTCACAGAGGCCGCAGCGAACTCTCGCCCGGAAGGGCGCAACCCAGGGATGCCTATCATATCGCCCCAAAAGGCTAACGACCAGTCCCGGATGATAAACGGCGACGAATGCAATCTTGGACGGAACGTCGCGCAGAAGCCCGGCTTTTGGGAAAGACCGGGCTTGTTTTCCACCGCAGGCTCCGCCGCGGGTACTTTGCCGGCGGTACTTCGCCGGCGGGCGGCGAGCTACAGACGCCGACGTTGCACGGCCTTCTGTCCTTCCGCCGCCGGCGTAAACAAGTCTGCCCGCGTGAGCCCCAACTCGCGGGCCATCGCCAGCGAATAATCCAGCTTGCCCATGTTCGGATAGCGTCCGTTCGTGCCGAAGCAGAACTTGACGCCTGCCGCCTTGGCGATTTCCAGGAAGCGGCGTTTGGGTAGTTGATACCCGGAGCTGATTTCCAGGGCCACGCCGTACTTGACCGCAGCGCTGGCGACGCGCCGGACGCGGGCCTCGGTCCAGTACGTGTCGTAGTCCGCCGCCAACGGCGCGGGCAGCCAAGAGACATTGGCTAGCACGTCGATCGGCTGCTGCTCGATGATGGCCACGTACCAGTCCACGTAGCGATCCATGAACGCTTGCTTGTCGGCCATGTCCACCCGCTTCTCGACGTCCTTTTCCCAGAGCTTCACCCGCTGACCGTCGCGCCCCGGGAAGGTCATGGCGTCGGTCAGAATGTAGTCCAGGCGGCCGAGCATTTCCCGCGAGAAGCAGCCGACCCAATCGGTCCATTCGGTCTGCACGCCGCGGTAGACCGGCTGGCCGTCGAGCATCGCCAGGTAGCGGCCCAACTCCTCGTCGTTGCTCAGCACCACCGGGTACTTGTTCTCCTTCGTCCCCGCGTGTTCGACGATCCCGAACTTGACGTTGCGCTCGCGGGAGATTTCCAGCACCTTGTCGATGGTGCTGTTGTCCAGGTGGACGTGCAAGTCCAGTCGCGGGAGGTCGTCGGCGGAGGCGGGGGGCGTCGGAGCCGATTCGCCGCACTGGCCGACGCGGGGGCGGGCCGCCAAGGCACCGATTCCGGCCAGGCTGGCAGCGAGAAACGTGCGGCGGGAGGACTCGCCAGTGGGCGACGCGGCAGCGACTTGCTGATCTCGCTGAAGGCGAATATGTCGACGTTGGGTGTTCATGTGGTCGTTCCTTGGCAGTGGTTCGGTGGAGCACGGGGAGGCGGCCGCAGTAGTGCAGAAGCCTTTGGCCCACCCGGACGAGCCGGGTGGCGAACAGCGTCTATCGTAACTCAGGCGCGCAAGTCTTGCCACGCGGGGTGCAGGGCTGAGAGCAGTCGCCGGTAGCGATCGTACTTGGCGTGGTACACCTCGGCGTGCCGCGGATCGGGCGCAAAGGTTCTCGCGATTCTGACCATCGCCGCACATGCCGCGGGGTAGTCGGGATAGATTCCGACGGCTACGGCGGCGCAGATCGCCGCCCCGAGTGCGCCCAATTCGGAACCGGCGGGGACCTCGACCGGCATCTGCAGCGCGTCAGCGAGGATCTGCATCCAGACATCGCTACGCGCGGCGCCGCCGCTGGCGCGAACGCAGTGCGGCCGGTCGCGGAACCTCAGCAGACGCTCCAAATGCGTTTGATGCGCAAAGACGACGCCCTCGTAAACCGCGCGCAGGACGTGGCGGCGATCGCAGCGGCTGGACAAGCCGACCAGCGCCCCGGTCGCGTCGGGATGCGAGTTCGAGCCGTACAGGAACGGCAAGAAAAGCACGGGCGAATCTTCCGGGCTCGTCTCGGCGACCAAACGGTTGACGCGGGCATAGGCTTCGGCGCCTTGCTGCTCCGCGCCGTCTGGCTCCGCGCCGTCGACGACGCTGCCCAGCAACTTGCCGATGACCCATTCCAAGTTGCCGGCCGACGTCGGGCTGGCTTCGATCATCACGTAATGGTCCGGCAGGCAGTAGCGCGAGGTCATGAACAACTGGTCGCTCGTGACCGGCGTCCGCGATACGTACTCGTTGATCCCCCAGGTGCCGAGGACCATGCCCAGTTCGCGGTCGCTGAGCACGGCCGACGCCAACGCGCACGCATCGACGTCGAACAGCCCGCCGGCGACCGGTGTGCCGGCGGCCAGCCCCGTTTCCGCGGCGGCGGCCGGCGTGACCTGGCCGCAGATCTCTGCCGACAGCCGCAACGGCGGGAGCTTGTCGAACGCCTCGCTGATCCCGAAGCGGTCGAGGATGCCGGGGTCGTACTGAGCCGTGCCGACGTCCAGCAGGCTGGTGCCCGACATATCGGTCAACTCAGCGCCGGCCTGCCCCGTCAGCCGCAGCCGGATGAAGTCCTTGCACATCAATACCCAGCGGGTTTGGGCGTAGGCGTCCCGTTCGTGGTCACGCAGCCACGCCAGCAAGGCGTTCGGCTGGCCGGCCCACAGCGACTGCATGGTCTGCGGACGTACGGCGTGCCCGACTCCTGCGGCTGTCCACCGTTCTACATAGCTGCGGGCCCGCGAGTCGGCTGAAAAGATCGCGTTGCGGACGGGCCGTAGGGCGGCATCCACCAAGTAGATCCCGTTGCCGTGCCCGGTACACGCGACGGCGGCGATCTGCCGCGCGTCGATCCCCGTCTTGGCAATCACTTCCCGGACCGCGGCGGCTGCGGCAGACCACAGGCGGTTCATGTCGAATTCGGACCAGCCCGGCGCGGGCGAAAGCGTCTCCGTCTTGTTGGCCGCCACGGCCACCTCGCGCCCGTCCAGGGAAAACAAAGCCGCCTTGGCGACCGTCCCGCCATTGTCGATGCCCAACAGAAACGGCCCCGCCATCGAACCGGAACACCCCGCCGTCATTCTCTGTCACCTCATTTTTCTGCCAGCCGCTTCCACTTCCTGCTCTCATCTTCTTGCAGCCAGCAGGAAAGGGGCGGCGGCGCCGCGTCACCGGCCTTTTTTCTGCATCGCCCGCTGGACCGCCTGCCCCATGTCGGCCGGACTTTCGGCGACTTCGATGCCGGCCGCGCGCAGGGCGTCGATTTTTTCCGCCGCGGTGCCCTTGCCTCCCGAGATGATCGCCCCCGCATGCCCCATGCGTTTGCCGGGCGGCGCGGTGCGGCCGGCGATGAACGCCGCGACCGGCTTCGTGACGTGCTGCTTGACGAAGGCCGCCGCTTCCTCCTCGGCCGAGCCGCCGATCTCGCCGATCATCAGGATCGCCTCCGTCTGCGGATCGCTCTCGTACTGTTTCAGCAGATCGCTGAACGACGTGCCCACGATCGGATCGCCGCCCAAGCCCACGCAGGTGCTCTGCCCCAAGCCCAGGTTGGTCGTCTGCCAGACCGCTTCGTACGTCAGCGTGCCGCTGCGGCTGATCACGCCCACACAGCCGCGACGGTGGATGTAGCCGGGCATGATGCCGATCTTGCACTCCTCGGCAGTGATGATGCCGGGGCAATTGGGACCGATCAGCGTGACGTTGCTCCGCTTGACCACGTCGTACACGTGGATCATGTCCAGCACCGGGACGCCCTCGGTGATCGCGACGATCACCTGGATGCCGGCGTCGACGGCCTCCAGGATCGCGTCCGCCGTGAACGCCGCCGGCACGAAGATCATCGTCGCGTTGGCACCGGTCTTCGCGACGGCTTCCGTGACCGTATCGAACACCGGCACGCCCTCGACCGTCTCGCCCGCTCTGCCGGGCGTGACGCCGCCGATCAGTTTGGTGCCGTAGTCCAGGCAACCCTTGGTGTGAAAGGCCCCGGCCTTGCCCGTGATGCCTTGACAGATCACTCGCGTATCTCGGTTGACCAGAATGCTCATGGGAGGTGTCTTTATGGGATAGAAAGCTACGTTTAGTGTCCAAGTCCACAGGATGTGCGCATCTTTGTAGGTTGGGACTCTGTCCCGACCGGGTCGGGTCGGAGACCCAACCTACGTCGGGTCGGAGACCCAATCTACTTGGCTGCGGCGGCGACTACTTTCTGTGCCGCGTCGGTCAGCCCGTCCGCCGCGATGATGTTCACGCCGCTTTCCGCCAGGATCTTCCGGCCCTCTTCCACGCGGGTGCCTTCCAGACGCACGACCAGCGGGACATTGAAGCCGACGGTCTTGTATGCCTCCAAGATCGCTTGGGCGATCGTCGTACACTGCATGATGCCGCCGAAGATGTTCACCAAGACGGCTCTGACATTCGGATCCGACAGCAAGATGCTGAATGCCTCCGTCACCTGCTCGGCGTTGGCGCCGCCGCCCACGTCCAGGAAGTTCGCCGGCTCGCCGCCGTGCAGCTTGATGATGTCCATCGTGCTCATGGCCAAGCCGGCACCGTTGACCAGACAGCCGATGTTGCCGTTGAGCTTGACGTAGCTCAGTCCCGCCTTCCCCGCACGAATCTCGGCCGGCTCCTCCTCGGACAAGTCGCGCAACTGAGCCAGATCGGGGTGCCGGAACAGGGCGTTGTCGTCGATGTTGATCTTGGCGTCCAGCGCCACCATTTCGCCGCGGCCGGTGACCACCAGCGGATTGATTTCGGCCAGACTGCAGTCGTACTTGACGAAGGCCCGGCAGAGGTCCTGCATGAACTTCGCGGCGCTGCGGACGCTCCCGCCGCCGATCTCCAGCTTCTGACACAGCTTGCGGACTTGATAGTCCAGCAGTCCCACTTGCGGATGAAAATGTTCCTTGAAGATCTTCTCCGGCGTCTCGGCCGCCACCTTCTCGATCTCCACACCGCCTTCGCTGGAGACCATCAACACCGGTTTGGCAGCAGCCCGGTCGACGACAATGCCCAAGTACAATTCGCGGGCAATGTCGCAGCCTTCCTCCACCAGCACTTGGCGGACCGTCTGGCCTTCCGGGCCAGTCTGGATGGTCACCAGCCGATTGCCCAACATGCGGCCTGCCACCGCCGCCGCTTCCTCGGGGCTGCGGACCAGTTGAACGCCGCGCTGTTCGGGGCACTCGCGGATCTGCCCTTTGCCCCGACCGCCTGCGTGAATCTGAGCCTTGACGACGGCCACCGGCACGCTCAGTTCGGTGAACGCTTTCGCGGCTTCATCGGCACTTCTCGCCACCACGCCCCGCAACACGCTCACGCCCGCATCGCGCAGGATCTGCTTCGCTTGAAATTCATGGATCTTCATCGGGAACGTCCCCGTCAGGTACTCGAAAACTCGCTGCCTTTAAGAATCCGAAAGCGTAGCCGAAACGGCCATCGAAGGAAAGACGCCATCCGAAATAAAGGGGACAGGTCCATTTTCTCGTTGACGTGATGACCGTGCGATGGTGGGATCAGGCCATGCCGAGAACCAGACGTGCAGCGCCGGGAGGTTACGTGTACCACGTGTTGAATCGTGGCGTAGGGCGAATGCGTCTGTTCGACAAGCCGCGCGACTACGAAGCATTCGAGGAGATTCTGGGCGAGACGCTGGCGAAGATCCCCTTGCGGATCTGCGGCTTCAGTGTGATGCCCAACCACTGGCATTTCGTCGTCTGGCCCGAAGAGGATGGGCAGTTGGGCCTGTTCTTCCAGCGTCTGAGCGTCACGCACGCGACGCGTTGGAGTCGGTCGAAGCGTCGCGTGGGCTACGGGCACGTCTATCAGGGACGCTTCAAGTCGTTCCCTTCGGAGACGGAGAACTACTTTTATCGGGTCGTGCGGTACGCCGAGCGGAATCCGTTGCGCGCCAATCTGGTCTCGGACGCGGGGGAGTGGCGCTGGTCGAGTCTGTGGATTCAGGAGCACGGTTCCCCGGAGCAACGAGGTTGGCTGTCGGCTTGGCCGATGCCGCGGGCTCGCGCCTGGCGCCAATATGTCAATCAAGCGGAGACGGAAGCGGACTTAAAGGCGTTACGTCACTGCGTGCAGCGCGGGACGCCGTACGGGAGCCCAGCGTGGGTTTCGACAACGGCGGAACAGCTCGGCCTCGGGGCGACGCTTCGGGGCCGCGGCAGGCCCCGAAAACAAAAGTGACGCATTTCCATGATCCAAAAATTGACCTGTCCCCTTTTCCGCCTCGTCCACGAAAATGGCGGCCACTATATTGTCACAGGTCTCGGACGCTCCTATATTGTTAAACGTATTGCTCTTATTCACTTGGCAGCGTTGGAGCAGCGGGTGTTGCATCGGCCGGAACGCGTTGGCTTCCGGTTTAGAGAACCGCAGGCCGGCGACCGCCGGTTGATTCCAGACTGCGGCTGCTGTTTCTGGACCGCTGCCGTGCGAACCGTGCGACCTTCATCCAGAGCAGAGGTTCCGTGGCACCACACGGCCGATCCGCAATGCGTCGGGCCACCGAGATCAGCGCAGCGATCGCTCTGACAGTCGCGTTGGTGCTGTCCGGTTGTTCGCGATCCGCGAACGAGACGTCTGGTTCGACTGGAGACCGCTCCGAGGGGCTCAAGCTGGGCACCGGAGGAGCCGGGCTACTATTTCGAGTTGCAGGAGCCTCCCCGGGGTACACCTTGATTGCTCCGACGACCTCGGCCAATGTGTATCTGATCGATCTGCAAGGACGAGTCGTACGGATGTGGAAGACCGGGTTCGAGAACACTTCTTGCACTGCGACGGATTTGCTCGAAAACGGCCACTTGTTGCGGCTTGGCTTGGTGGAAGAATCGCAGCGGCACTTTGGGCCCCGCGTCGGTGCCGGTGGACGGGTGCAGGAGTTCAGTTGGGAGGGCGAACTCGTTTGGGACTTCACCCTGTGCAGCGACACACAACTCTCCCACCACGACCTGGAACGGTTGCCCAACGGCAACGTGCTGCTGGTGGTGTGGGACAGAAAGACTGCGCAGCAAGCGATCGCCGCCGGGCGCGCCCCGGAAGCGCTGGGCAACAGCGATCTGCTGTCTGACTGCATTGTCGAAGTCAAGCCGACGGGAAAGACAACCGGCGAAATCGTCTGGGAGTGGCATATCTGGGACCATTTGATCCAGGACCACGATTCCTCCCAAGCGAACTTTGGCGACGTGGAAGCTCATCCCGAGCTGATCGACATGAACTACCGCAGCGTCAGTCTGCTGGCTCCCATGCTGGCATCCCGGAGCGGCGTGGATAAACTGAAGTCCGTGGGTTACTTGGGTTCTTCGGCCACGGCGGCCCAAGCCCAGTTTGTCGGTATCGATTGGCACGTCAACAGTGTGGCTTACCAGGCCGAGTTCGACCAGATCCTGCTGAGTGCCAGAGGGTGCAGCGAAATCTGGGTCATCGATCACGGCACCACTTCGGCGGAGGCCAAGAGTCACGCGGGCGGCCGCAGAGGCAAAGGGGGCGACCTGCTGTACCGCTGGGGCAATCCTCGCGCGTACCGCGCCGGCACGGCCGCAGACCAGCAGTTCTTCGGCCAGCACGACGCGCAATGGGTGCGCCACGGCTCGGCCGGCGAAGTGAGTGTTTTGGTGTTCAACAACGGCGATGCCCGACCCGCCGGAGATTACTCGTCAGTCGACGAGATCCTTCTGCCGCTCGACGCCCAGGGCGACTACTCCCACCAAGCAGGCACTGCGTATGGTCCGCCAGCGCCGGTGTGGAGCTACACCTCGCCCGGCAAGACGGACTTCTTCTCGTTGCTCATCTCCGGCGCACAGCGGCTTCCCAATGGCAACACGCTCGTCTGTGCGGGAATGCTCAGCACGGTTTTTGAGGTGACGCCGCAGAAGCAACTCGTCTGGGAATACGCGAACCCCGATCCCGGCTCTCTCGGTCATCTCGGACCGACGCCGGTTGGCGCATCGCTTTTCGCGGCCCGTCGCTACGCCCCGGACTATCCCGGTCTGGCCGGCAAGGACCTGACGCCGGGGAAGACCATCGAGGAGTTGCTGGCGGGCGCGAGTTTGGGGAAGGGGCTCCCCCATGCACACGAGCGGTAAGCGATTGCTCCTGGCGGCCTCGCTGGTGCTGCTGGCTCCCAGTCCGGCCTGCGCCTACATCGGACCCGGCGCAGGCTTTGCCCTGGCCGGGGCTTTCTTGGCGGTGTTCGTCGCGCTATGTTCCGGAGCGCTGTTGCTGTGTACCTGGCCCGTGCGCGTGCTGTGGCGAGTGCTCTCTGGGCGACGGGCCGCGCGGCGGGGCGGGGTCCGGCGAGTGGTGATCTTGGGTCTGGACGGACTGGACTACGGCCTGACACGGAAGCTGATTTCCGAGGGCCGGTTGCCCCACCTGGAGGCGCTGGCGCGGGAGGGTTGCTTCAAGCCGCTGGCCAGCACAGTCCCGCCGATCTCGCCGGTCGCCTGGTCGTCGTTCCAGACGGGGGTCAATCCAGGCAAACACAACATTTTCGACTTCCTCGCGCCGGACGCGCAGAGTTACCGGCCGGTGTTGAGTTCTGTGGAGATCAAGCCTCCGCGGCGGTCGATTGGCGTGGGTCAATGGCGCTGGCCGCTGGGCAAGGCCCGCGTGCGTCTGCTTCGCAAGAGCAAGCCGTTCTGGAGCGTGCTGGGCGACCACGGCGTGTTCAGCTGCATTCTGCGGGTTCCGATCACCTTTCCGCCGGAACGGCTCCGCGGCGTGCAACTCTCGGCCATGTGCGTCCCCGATCTCCGCGGCACACAGGGCACGTTTTCCTACTACACCACCCGGCGGCAAGGCACAACAGAACGGATCGGCGGCGAAGTCCAAAGCGTGGTCCGCCGCGGCAACCTCATCCAGGCGGAACTCGTCGGACCAACAAACCCGCTGCGCGCCGACGGCTGCACGCTGCGCATCCCGTTCACCGTGACGATCCGGACCCAGGAGCAAGCGGTGCTCGCAATCGGCGGCGTCCAGCACGAGCTGTGCAAGGGCCGCTATAGCGACTGGATCCGGATCGGCTTCCGCGCAGCCCCGGGCGTCAAGGTCCGCGGCCTGTGCAAGTTCCTGCTGCGAAGCGTGGAGCCCGAATTCGAATTGTATGCGACGCCGGTGAACATCGACCCGGAGGCGCCGTCGCTGCCCATCAGCTATCCCGCTGTGTATTCGGCGTACCTGGCCAAGCGGCAGGGTCCCTTTTCCACATTAGGCCTGGCCGAAGACGCCTGGGCGCTCTCCGAGCACGTTTTGGACGACGAGGAGTTCATCCAGCAGTGCCTGGAGGCGGACCGCGAACGCGAAGCCATGTTCTTCGACGCCCTG
>CAYUFW010000020.1:21265-32487 GCA_964443915.1 uncultured Pirellulaceae bacterium | reverse complement strand
CAAGGTCGACCGCGGGCTGGTCGTGTGCGTGTTCGACGGCGCCGACCGCCTCCAGCACACCTTCTGGCGGGACATCGACGAAGCGCATCCCGCGCACCTGGAAGATGCCCGACGGAACGGGCGCACCGTGATCGAAGACCATTACCGGCGGATGGACGATTTGGTGGGCCGGACCGCGGCCTGCTGCCGGGCCACGCAAACGCGACTGCTGGTCGTCTCTGACCACGGGTTCAGCACCTTTCGCCGAGGGGTCGATTTGAATCGGTGGCTGGAACAGAACGGCTACCTGCACGAAGGCCGCCGCGGCGAAGCGTATCTGGCCGGAGTGGATTGGTCCCGCACCCAGGCGTTTGCCGTCGGCCTGGCCGGGATCTACCTCAATGTCCGGGGCAAGTACGCGCACGGGATCGTGGAGCCTGATGGGAAAGCGGACCGGATCGCGGAGGAGATTGCCCGCCGGCTTGCTGAGCTGGTCGATCCGCTGACGGGCGACGGCGCCGTCAAGCAGGTCTACCTCGCGTCGCAAGTCTACCGGGGGCCGTACAAGGACCGCGCGCCCGAACTGATCGTCGGCTACCAGCGCGGCTATCGTGCCAGCTGGGAAACGGCCATCGGCCGGACGACGGACGAAGTGTTCCACTATAATCGAAGGCCGTGGAGCGGCGACCACTGCATCGATCGGTCGCTTGTGCCGGGCGTGCTGTTCTGCGACCGGCCCGTCGAGGCCGACGCGCCGCGGTTGATCGACGTCGGCCCCACGGTACTGCGACTGTTCGGCGTGCCGGTTCCCGAATACATGGACGGCCGGCCGCTGGCGATAGCCGCGGACGCGTCCTCGCCGACGCGGCCCGCCGAAGGGTCCCAGGAGGTCTGATGGCCGGAATGCCGCGAAAGCTCAACCGCCGAGCGTTGCTGAAGCGTTCCGCCGCGGCCACCGCGGCGGCGGGCGTGGGGATGGGCTTGTCCCAGCTGACCTGCCGGAGTCGCGTGGCGAGGAGCGGCGGAAGACGCGTGATCGTGATCGGCATCGACGGCATGGACCCCCGACTGTCGGAAAGCATGATGCTGGCCGGCCAGCTCCCGCATCTGGCTCGGCTTCGCGCGAACGGCGGGTACCGCCGGCTGGGCACAAGCATTCCCCCGCAGAGCCCCGTGGCCTGGGCCAGCTTTATCAACGGCGCCGGCCCCGGCTCCCACGGGATCTTCGACTTCGTTCACCGCCATCCCGCGCAGCCTTACGTTCCGTTCTACTCCGGCGCGGAGACCGTGGCGGGCGAAGGCTGTTGGGAGGTCGGGGAGCACCGCATCCAGCTCGATTTCTTTCCTTTCAATCACCGTCCGGCGGCCACCCTGTTGCGGCGTCAGGGCGTGCCGTTTTGGAGCCACTTGGACGCCGCCGGAATTCCGTCGACGTTTTACGCCCTGCCGTCCAACTATCCGCCCAGCCCGTCGACTTACGGCAACCATCGGTGCCTTTCCGGGCTGGGCACGCCCGACCTGTTGGGGACCTACGGCACGTACCAGCACTACGCCGACGACGGGCCTCCGCAGCCCGTGGACGAAGGAGGCGGGAAGCGGTCCCGGTTGACCTTCCAGAACGAGACGGCCAAGGCTTGGATCGTCGGCCCCGAGCACGCCTTCCTGAAACAACCCCGTCCGGTCTCGGTCGAGTTCCTCGTCCACCGCGACCGGGAAGCCGGCGCGGCGGTCATCGAGGTTCAGAGGCGCAGGATTCTGCTGAAGGCAGGCCAGTGGAGCCCGTGGATCCAGCTGGATTTCGAGCTGACCATGCCTGCCCTTGTGCCGAACCGGCACGTCAGCGGGATCTGCCGGTTTTATCTCCAGAAGGTGACGCCCGACTTCCGGCTCTACGTCACGCCGCTGAACGTCGCCCCCTCCGACCCGGCCCTGCGCATTTCCGAACCGGCTTCCTTCGTGGAAGACCTGTCCGAGCGTCTGGGACTGTTCTACACCACCGGCTTCCAGGAAGACCACAAGGCCCGTTCCAACGGCGTGTTCGGTGACGACGAATTCCTCCGGCAGGCGGAGATCGTCCTCCAGGAGCGGCTGGCGCTGTTGGAGTTCGCGCTGGAGAACTACGACGACGGCCTGCTGTTCTTCTACTTCTCCAGCACGGATCTCCAATCGCACATGTTCTGGTGGGACTCCGACGCCAGGCACCCGGTGCGAGTCCCCGCCGAGGCGAAAAGGTGTTTCGGACACATCCGGCGGCTCTACCAGAGGCTGGACGCCGTGGTGGGCCGGATCCTGGACCGCTACGGCGACCGGGCGACCGTTTTCGTCATGAGCGATCACGGCTTTGCCAACTTCCGCAGACAGTTCAATCTGAATTCCTGGTTGCGCGAAGGCGGGTATCTCGGCCCGCCGGATTGCACGTCCATCCTGGCCGACGTTGACTGGCGGAGGACGGTGGCGTACGGGTTGGGAGTCAACGGGCTGTACTTGAACCTGAAAGGCCGCGAGCGCGACGGCGTGGTCGAGCCCGGCGAGCAGCAGGAAACGCTCTTGGCCGAGTTGGCGAGCCAACTCGAAGCCGTGCGCGACGCCGACGGTCAGCCCGTGATCCGCCGCGTTCACCGCGCGGACAAGGTCTACCGGGGCGGCGCAACGGCGCTGGCGCCCGATCTGATCGTGGGGTACCGCCGCGGCTACCGCGCGTCCTGGGCGACCTGCCTGGGCGACCTGACCGACCAGGTTCTGCTGGACAACGACTCCGCGTGGAGTGCGGACCACTGCGCCGACGCGGCGGAAGTGCCCGGAGTACTCTTCAGCAATCGGCCCATCTCGGCCACCGCCCCAGCCCTGGTCGATTTGGCCCCGACGATCCTGGCTTCATACGGGCTTGCCGCCCCGTCGGCGATGGAAGGAAGAAATCTGTTTGCAGGCTAGCGCCGCGTCCACGTGGGAGGGAATCAGACCGATGACAAAGATCAAGATCGATGCTGACCTGCTGGAGCGGGCGACGCGAGCGGCCCACAGCGCCGGCTACAGCAACGTCGAGGAGTTTGTGGCTCACGCGATCGAAACCGAGTTGCAGAAACACGAAGCCGAGGAAGCAGAAACGCATGTCTCCAACCAGCTTCGCGGCCTGGGATACCTGGAATGACAGACGTGGCAGCGCACCTCGCAGTCTGGCTGAACGCCGTGGCCAACGCGGCGGGCAGGGTTTTGCTGGCGCCCGTCGCGGTCCTGCCCGGCTGGCTGTCCGCCACGGCGGTCGCTGCCCTGACCGGGTTGCTGCTGCTGTGGGTCTTCAAACACACGTCGGACCAGCGGGCGATCAAGCGGGTGCGGGACGACATCAGCGCTCATCTGCTGGCCCTGAAACTCTTCCGGGAAAGCACGTCGGTCACCTTCCGCGCCCAGGGCCGGATTCTGCTGGGCGCCCTCCGCTTGCTCGTTCTGGCCGCCAGGCCCACGCTGGTGATGGTGGTGCCGGTCGGTTTGCTGTGGGGACAGCTGGCCCTGTGGTACCAGGTCCGGCCGCTACGGGTCGGAGAAGAAACCGTCATGACCCTGGCGCTTCGCGGCGAGCCGGATGCTTCGTGGCCCCAGGTAAGCCTCCGCCCGACAAACGCCGTGGAGGTCATGGGCGGTCCGGTCCGCGTGCTCAGCCAGCGAGAGGTGTGTTGGGCCATCCGCGGGCGGCAAGAGGGGTATCACCGCTTGGTGGTCGAGGTCGAGGGACAACTGTGCGGCAAGGAACTGGCCATCGGCGACGGCTACCTGCGGGTCAGCACACAGAGGCCCCGTTGGTGCTGGTCCGACATCCTCACCCATCCCTCCGAGCCACCTTTCCATCCCAGCGAACGCGTCCAAACTATCCGGATCGACTATCCCGCACGCGATTCGTGGACGAGCGGCACTGACCGGTGGTTCGTCTATTGGTTGGCCGTATCCGTGGTCGCCGCCTGGTGTTTTCGCCCGTGGTTGAAAGTCCATTTTTAGATGGCACGGTGGTTCGGCAGAACAGGATTGCGCAGAGAGGAGACAGGTCGCCGATGAACCTCGAAATCATCGTCGTATCCGGCCTGCCACGATCGGGCACTTCGCTGATGATGCAGATGCTGGCCAGCGGCGGCGTGCCGGTGGTCACCGATCGGCTGCGGCCGGCCGATGCGGACAATCCGCGAGGATACTACGAGTTCGAGAAGGTGAAGAGAATCAAGCAGGACTCGTCCTGGCTTCCTGAGATCCGCGGGAAGGCTTTGAAAGTGGTGTCCCAGTTGCTCTACGACCTGCCTCTGGACGAACGGTACCGAATCATCTTCATGGAGCGGGATGTTGACGAGATCCTGGTTTCTCAGGAGCAGATGCTCGCCCGCTTGGGCCGGATCTCGCCGCCGCGCGAGGAACTAAGACGCTCGTACAGGCTGCACCTGGAGCGGTTGCACGAGTGGCTGGGACGGCAGCCGCACGTCCAAGTCCTCCGCGTCAGCTACAGCCAACTCCTCCGGCAACCGGCACGAGAGGCAGACCGCGTCTGCGAGTTCCTCGGCGGCGCGCCGGACGCGGACGCGATGGCTGCGTGCGTGGATCCGTCGCTGTACCGGAACAGGAGCAACGTGCCGCCCACGGCTATTTCGACTGGAGGTCAAAATTGAACGTGTTGCTGCCCGACTTCACTTCGGCAGTCAATTCCGTCTGGGCGTGATACCGCGGGGGCACGAGTTCCTTTTGACGGTCCACACGCCCGTCTACCGCCGTGTGGATCTTGACCGTGTGCGGCCCGACGAGTGCGCCGTCGAGATCCGCCGAATACTGCAGGCGGTAGCTGCCGTCCTGGGCGGTTTCCGCTGTGGAAGGCCGACCAGCAGCCGGGAAGAAATCCACCTGCGCCTCGGGCAACGCCTGACCATCCAGCGTGACAACGCCCGTGACCTTGCCCAGTTCGGGCGCATCACCGCGCCCGCAACCGGGCAGCGTAATGACGCAGGCCAGGATCAAGGACCATGCAGCCAGCACCACCACGGGCGCCGGCCGGCGAGCGAGGATCGGCGAGGAAACACAACGGGTCATCGGGGCAGACTCCTGGGAAAAAGAACCTGCCGCGACGGACACTCGACCGTCGCGGACACGGAAACACGCTCTGGAAGCGGCCCGAAACAACAGATGCCGCCGATCCGCAACGGATATCCGCAACTAATAATTGCCGACCGTGTCACCATCGTTGCGGCATCCAAGCTTCTGATAGGTGCTCATGGGCGCCGTGTTGCTCACGGAATCGATGTTCTCGCTGACAAACCTCACGGCCCCATCGGCCAACAGGAAATGGCATCCGCCCGGATGGCAGCTACTGGGACCATAACCCCAATTCGGGCTATTGATGATGGACCAACTGTATCGCGTGGCCACCATATACCACCGGATGGCTTCGTAGCCGTTATACCCGCAATACCACGTGGGACTGAGATTATACGCCTGGATGGTGGAGCCCGCCCAGGCGCCGCCGATCCAATAGGAAGGGTACTTCGGGTTCGTTGCTCGCTCCGTATACGCAAACGTGTTCGAAGTGCCGTCCAGAATGTGCGCCATGTTGAGGCCACTGTTGTCCCAGAAGAGCCCGTCCGCTTGGCTGTTGCAGCGGAGATCCATCGTTCCTGTGACCGCCAAATAGTTCGACACGCCAATTCGGTAATTCGTGCCGTTGTTGTAGACCGCCTTGGTGTTCTGCGTGGGATCCGTCTCCATGCTGGACGGACACAGATAGCCGGGTACGACGCTGCGCACCAGGGACAACGTCGTCGCGTCGGTCAAATTCATGGGCTTGTCAATGTTCAACTGATCGTAGAGGCTTGACTGTTCCACGAAGGGGAGCAGGAATGCCGTTGACAGCCATCCATGACGATCGATGGTACCGGGGGGAAACTTCTTGTAGGTGTCATGGTAATTGTGCAGTGCCAAACCGATCTGCTTGAGATTGTTGTTGCACTGAGTCCTCCGCGCAGCCTCGCGGGCCGCCTGAATGGCGGGCAGCAGCAGGGCGACGAGGATGCCGATGATCGCGATGACAACCAGCAGTTCCACCAGCGTGAAACCGGTCCTGAGCTGACGGGATCGCATGCGTAAGCCCTCCCTCCAGAAAAGCCGAAATGGCCGAGACTCCGGCAAAAAAGAATGAGCAACGGGATACAGTACGCCATCTTTGATTTTATCCCCGGCGGCCAAGGTGTCAACGGGACGCCGGCTTGAGCGCACGTTTTTCGTCGTCTTGTTTTGCAGTGGGGACCGCCAGGGAAGCCTCTCCCAGCCCCACCGGCTCGCGGTTTCGAGCCGGTGCTGGCAAGCGCCGCCGCCGTGCCGAAGCTGCGTTCGGCAGCGCCGGCGGTCTCACGCCTCAACGCACTGTTTCAGATACTGGATTTCCTTGGCCAGGGCCGCCACGCGATCGGCCTCCAGCAACTTGCCCAGAGGAAATAAAGGGGGAAATAAAGGGGACCTGTCCCCTTTTTCCCCTTGGGGTCATTCGGTCAGTTTCGAGCGATACTTGGCAGGCGCACGGGCGAAGCTGTCTGCACAGTTCTGCGTGTCGAAAAACATCGTTTTGCCCCCGACTTCGGCTTTGACTGGCGGCCCTTTGGATCCGAGGGCCTCGCCGCAAACCGGACATTTCCCCTGTTCCAGTCCCGGTTCTTCTCCGCCTCCCGCACCGCCGCGGGCTTTTCACCACACCCGGCAACCAGCAGAAACGCGACTGAACACAGCGCCACGAAGAAAGTTTGCTGCATTGGAAGGGCTCTTTCGGGTCAGAGTTCGACGTCGTGTCAGAAACTGGCGGCTATCTGCTGGACCTCGCCGCCCGCCATCGCACCGTTCGGCGAAACGGCAACAATCCTCACCATTTCCCAGCCACCTCGCCCGTCGCCCGCTGGGCGATGATCATCAGGGTGGCCGCATCGATCGTGTCTGGAATCAGGCGGACGGAGCCGTCAACCAACACAAACTGAACGCCTGCCGGGTGCAGGCTGGAGTACGCCCAGACATCGGTTCCCATCAGCTTAAGAGCGTTCGTGGTCCAGACTCCCCGCATCACCGCCGCCCAACCCGGCCCGATCGCCGATCGCGAACCAGACCAGGTTGCACCTCGCCACGGCTTGTCGTTGAACGCCCGCTCGCCAACCATCAACACATTGGACGTGCCGTCCAGGACATGCTGCGTGGACAAATTGGCATTGTAGAACATCATCCCATTGCCAGGATCGGCATGGACTCCGGCATCCACATGAGCCCCCCACATTCCGACATAGTTCGACGTTCCGAAATTGCCCCGGTAGTTGTTGCGGGCAGGCCCGACGTCCGACGGGCACCGATACATCGGGATCACCGTCTGACAGAGTTCGTACAGAGGACCGCTCGTAGCCGTCGGAAACTTCTCGATCGTGGGATTGAGTTGCTCGTACAAGGTGTTCTGTTCGGCGAACGGCAGGATGAACACGCCCCAGCCCCAACCATTGGCAGAGTCATTTCGAAAAGCGGTAAACGCCGGAGGAAACCGCAGGAAGGAATCGTGATAGTTGTGCATCGCCAAGCCGATTTGCTTCAGATTGTTCGAGCATTGCGAACGGCGTGCGGCCTCGCGAGCGGCTTGGATCGCGGGTAACAGCAACGCGACCAGAATGCCGATGATGGCGATCACCACCAAGAGTTCGACAAGAGTAAAACCGGACTTATTACAGACGAGCCCCCTACGTCCCGGACACATTTTACACCCCCCCCCCTGGAAAGACTCACAAAGACTGAGTAGTTCGGAACCTGGCATCGATCGAGAAACAGCTTATGCGACCACCAACAACGTGTCAAGATTCCGCTCGTGGATTCAGCACAACAAATAGGGGATTGCCGTCGCCGTCGTTCGTTCTACAGTCAGCAGGTGAGAATTCAGTCACCAATGTTCGGGGGCTCAAAAAAGGGCTCAAAAAAGGGGACAGGTCCATTTTCTCGTCACGCTCACGCCCGCATCGCGCAGGATCTGCTTCGCTTGAAATTCGTGGATTTTCATCGGGAACGTCCCCGTCAGGTACTCGAAAAACTCGCCGTCCTTAAGAATCCGAAAGCGTAGCCGAAACGGCCGTCGCAGGAAAGACGCCACCTGCGTTAGATCGGCCGTGGTTGACCGCCGGTCCCACTTGAGAAACGCACTGGTCGTCCAGCGGCGAGGACGCCGCACCCGCAATGCGGAGACGAGCGTTCGACTTGCACGTCACTCGGCCAGAACGTGGCCGGCGTAGCGCACGAAGATGCCGCGCCAGTCGTCGAGGTACTTGGTGAGGATGTCACGGCCGAGGCCCTGACGGTCTCCGCAGCGGACAAGCGCCCCCGCGGCGTGCAGTTCGATATAGGATTTCACGAAGGACTCCGCTTTGAGCGACTGGGGATCGCCGGCCACGTCGGCATGGCCTTGGACGCCCTCGCGGCGGAGAAACTCGGCCAGCGGCCCCGCGGCGGCCGGACTGCCGATGCGGCCCAGGGCCGTGGTCACGGCGCGGATGTGGCTGAAACTGGTCCCGCCCATGCCGCACTGCTCCAGTTTCCTGACCAGCGCGGCCACCGCCCGCTCGTCGCGCGGCACCCCCAGCAGCCACATCGCGCTCTCGACGTCCGGGACGCTGAGAAAGGCGTCCCATTGATACGCGGTCCCCGTTCCCAGCGGCTGGCGGTCGAGCCACTCCGCGAGGTACTCGACGGCCGTCGAGTCGCCCAGCGTACACAGGGCCTTGGCCTTCGGCAACGTCGGCTCGGCGGCGAAGGAGGCTTTTAAGTAAGGCAGGCCCCGCCGGCCGCCGCGCAACAGCGTGGCCAGGTTCAGCTTGGTTCCGAGGTGCTCGACGGGCGCCTTCAATTCGGCGTCCGTGGGTTCGGGCGTATCCACGCATCGCTGCCGACGGTCCTCCGCCGAGATGTTGCCGATCTCGGCCAGATGATCCTGGATCGGTCCCAGGTCGACCGCGCGGAGCGGTGTGCCGGTCTTGATCGCCTGGGCCGCCGTGTAGCCGGCGGCGTAGCCTTCGTTGATCAGATCGGCGTTCATCCGCACGGATGCTTGCACATCGTGCGTGACGGAATGACTGCGTCCGACGACCAGCAGCCCGTCGAGTCCCTGCGGCAGCAGCGAACGCAGCGGGATGTAGGTGGCGAAGCCCGGCTTGGTCTCGTGCTTGGTGGGCGGCATCAGGCCGGCGTAGACCAGATCGCTGTTGTGAAAGCCGTGCGGGTCGTAGGCGGACCACGAAACGGAGATCAAGTCCCGGTAGGTGCGGCCGATGATCTGGTCGATCACGTCGATCACGTGCTCGCCCCGGACGAGCCGCGTTTCGCGGAGGCCGACCATGGGATAGTAGTCCCAGACGTCCTGTTTCCCGGCCTGGCGGGCCAGCACGTGGTGCATGGTCAGGCTGTGGACGTCGGCGTGATCCAGCGGCAGCATGTTGGCATACAAGTCGACGTCCCGGAACGAGCATTCTTGCAGGCACAAGTCGCCGTCGTTGACGTAGCTGAACCGCGCCCCGGCCGCAGCGCACACGTCGGCGTCGCCGGTTGCGTCGATGACGATCCTGCCCAGCACGGCCCCGCGGCCCAGGTGCGTGGCCACCGCCACTCCGCAGACGCGGTCGGCCTGTTTGACCGCGCCGCACGCGAGCGTGTTGTACCAGATCTCGACGCCCGCCTTCCGCAGTTCGGCGAATGCCTCCGCCGCCCGCCATTTCAACTGGTTGAAGCCGTACGGATAACCTTTCCAGTAACCCGGCGTTCCCAGTTCCCGATTGCCGCCGATCTGGCCCAGCATTTCCACGATCAAGACCTTGGCCCCGTTTCGGACGGCGCCGATCGCGGCCGGAATGCCTGACGTTCCGCCGCCGACCACGATGACGTCGTATTCTCCCCACACAGGGATTGCCGTTTCAGGCTGGCGCACCGCTCCCAGGTCGTCGCGAACGTAGCCGCGGTGGCCGGTGAGCAGGTCGGAAACGTCACTGCCGCCGACGGACGGAGTTCCGGATTCCGGTTTGACGGAAACCGACGACGGCAGGGCGCGCTCTGCCGCCTGCTGATGAGCCCTCCGGCCGACGCGCTCGCCCAGATCGGCCAAATGGACCGGCCGCGTCAGCTTCTCGGCAATCGCTCGCGACACGCCGGCCGCTTGACCGAGCACGTAGACGTACGGCACTCCGGCGGGAAGGCAACAGTCCAGATCGAGTTTCTCCGCACCCGGCCAGCGAGTCGAGTCCTCATGCGTCTTGGCCCGGATGCACACCGGCTCGACCATGTGCAGGCATTGAGCGTGGGCCCGCTTGGCGTCCACGCGGTCGAACTCCTCCCTCAGCAGCACTTCGGCCAGGCAACGCTCCGGCCAGCTTCCGTCCGACATGGGGACGGCGATCCAGTACTCGCAGAAGTCGCCGATCTGGCGGCCGCCGGGGACCTTTTCTTTGTAACATACGCGACTGACCCGAACCTCCTGAACGGACCACGGTGTGGTGGCTGCGCCGGCCAGCCGAGCCACGGCTGCGGTCGGCGTGGTGTCGATCACGACCTTGGCAATTACCGCCTGGAGTCCCGCCTTGTTCGCGGTCACCACGCCGGCCACGTGGCCCGAGCCGTCGACGAGCACTCCCGCTGGTTTGCTGTTGAAGTGAAACGCCACGCCCGCGTCGAGCAGCAATTCCTCGAGGCGGCGTTTGTACTGGGCCGGAGTCGGGAAGGACTGTCCGCCGCCGCGGTCCCCGGCAGGGCCGCGGAACAGCGATTGGGAGAACTTGCCCCGCGGCACCTCGTCCGGATCGAGCCAGTAGCGAGCCTTGGCGGACACGTCGTCGCTGAAAAAGTAGTGGCCGCCGACGACCAGCACCGACGAGCCGGCTTGGGCCGCCGTCCAGGCGGCGGCGAGTCCCCCTTCGTTGCCGCCGATGACGAGAATGTCCACTTTCGCGCTCACCGGGATGTCGCGGGCGGACGAGCGAACGAATCGCGGCGCCGCGGCCGAGCCGGCCTTTGCGCCAGGAAATGCCAGCGTCGCGGTCACGGCGGTCAGTACGAGGACGGCGTTGAAACGTCGGCACAGGGTTCTCATCATCGGCGTGGCTCCCTTTCTGCTCTCCCGCGCGTTGTGAATTTGCGGGGGCAGGCCCCGACCGTCTGTGCGCGGGATTGGATCGGGCTCCAATATACCAGATCGAAAACGGGCCGCCGAGGCATGGGTCGGG
>CAYUFW010000020.1:0-21255 GCA_964443915.1 uncultured Pirellulaceae bacterium | reverse complement strand
TCTACCCAAGCAAGACTCGTCCACGAACAACGTCGTCTTTTGCTCCCCCCGTTTGCCCTCAAGCCAACTTCTGAAAGTCCCTATCGTCGGTTCCGGCATCAGCGGCCGCTGCAAATGCTGGACGTGCCGGCGCGGATGAGCGACATGAGCTTCAGTGTGCGGCGCCCTTGCGAGCGGTCCCGCTGGGCGTGACAATGAGTCCCGTTCAACGCCCGGGGACTTGTTCGATTCTGCTTGGAGGAAGGCGCCATGTCGTTGCCAAGGGTCCGAAACGCGGTTCTGGTACTGACGGCGGTATCGCTGGCAAGCCCAATCGACGCGCTCCGCGCGGCCGATCAGCCGCAATGGGGCGAAGCGGACACGCGGAACATGATCTCGGCCGAGACCGGACTGCCCAGCGATTTCGCGCCGGGCGAGCGGAACCCGGCGACCGGCGACATCGATCTGGCGACGGCCAGGAACGTGAAATGGGTGGCCCGCCTCGGCCAAACGACCTACGGGACGCCGGTGGTCGCCGGCGGCCGAGTGTTTGTGGGCACCAACAACGGCTCGCCGCGCGATCCGCAGATCGAGGGCGACCGCGGCGTGCTGATGTGTTTCGACGAAGGCACGGGCCATTTTCTCTGGCAGCTGAACTTGCCCAAGCTGGAGTGGATCAAGTGGGCCGACTGGGCGCAAATCGGCATCACCTCGTCGCCCACCGTGGAGGGCGACCGGGCCTACCTGGTGACCAATCGCGGCGAGGTGGTCTGCTTGGACGTGGACGGCCAGGCGGACGGCAACGACGGTCCGTTTCTGGACGAAGGCCGGCTGATGGCCGGGGAAGGACAACCGCCTCGGCAGGTCGGCTCGCAAGACGCCGACATCCTGTGGCTGTTCGACATGCCGCGCCAGTTGCAGGCCGAGGCGCACAATGCGTACAACTGCTCGGTGTTGCTGCGCGGCGATTTGCTGTATGTCAACACCAGCAACGGCGTCGAATGGACGCACACGTTCGTGGTTCACCCGGAAGCCCCCAGCGTGATCGCATTGGACAAGCGCACGGGCCGACTGGTGGCCCGCGACGACTTCGGCATCGGGCCGGACATTACGCACGGCCAGTGGAGTTCGATCGCCGCAGGCCGCGTGGGGGACAAGACGCTGGGCTTCTTCGGAGCCGGCAACGGCATGCTGTATGCATTCGAACTGTTGTCGCCCGGCTCGATCGGCGAAACCGTGCTGCCGCTCCGCCCGGTGTGGAAATTCCACGGCCACCCGCTGGCTCCAACTCAAGACCGCGTCCCGCCCGATCACCAGCACGACAGCACGTCCTACCAGGTGACGGGCATGCCCGTCTTCTACCAGAATCGGATCTACGTAACGTTCACCCAGGAGCCGTATCACCGGATGAAACTCGGCTGGCTCGTTTGCTTGGACACCGGCGGCACGGGCGACGTCACGCGCACGGCCAAGCGCTGGTCGTACGACCAGATCGGATCGTCGTCGACGACGGTCGCAATCGCGGACGGACTGGTCTATGCCGCCGGCTTCGATGGCCGCCTGCACTGCTTGGACGCCGAGACGGGTCAGGTGCACTGGGTCCACGATTTGGACGGTCCGCTGGCCGCCTCGCCGCTGGTGGCCGACGGCATGATCTACGTCGGCACGGACCGCCAGCGGTTTTCCATCCTGGCGGCCGGCAAGGAACCCAAGCTGCTGAGCACCGTCAAGATGGACGGTCGAATCTCCGCGACCGCCGTGGCCGCCAACGGGGTCCTGTATGTGACGACATGGAAGAACCTGTACGCGGTTCAGGCGAACTCGGAGCCCGTTCCCAAGCCCTGAAGAAAGCTTGGCACTCGGTCCGTCCTCCGTTCCAGGCAGCGCAGGAGCAGCAAGCCTGGCAAGACCTGGCCCGCTTCCCGCGCAGCGAATTCCCCGGCGACGCCGTTGCCGTGCGACTGGGCAAGATGAGCCCCGGCTCGAAGAACGAGGACTTCAGCACCCTCGGACCGGCCGGCGCATGCGCGCTCAAGGACTTCCGCGTGCTTGGGAAATAGGCGGCGGGGCCTGCCGTCAACGGCTCCTGTCGTGGAACGATTCGCAGCAGCTTCCAGATGTACGATCGGGATGCTATGCTGGCGAACGCATTGGCACGACGCCGAGTGCCAGGAGCGTAACGGCGGGAGCGTAGTGATGACAAAAACAGAACATCAGCCGTACGACAGAAGCAGCAAATGGCTGATCCAGCACCACGGCGATTCGATGCTGCGGTTGGCCAACGTCGCCAACATCCAGAGTTGGCGGCCTTTGCCCGCCGAGGTCGTTCAGCCTCGACAGCTGCCGGACGGCCTGTTGGAGGTCCAGTTGCAGGGCGTTGCGCAGGACGTCCTGTTCCTGCTCGAAGTGGCCACGTACCCAGAACGTCGCGTCGGTGACCAGATGGTTCGCGACATGATGCTGGTCTACCTGGATCAAGGCGACCTGCCGGAGTTGGTGACCCTCGTTCTGCGTCCCAAAGGCAAGTATCGCGTCCCCAGTCGCCGGAGCCTTCGCAGCCAGTGCGGGCTGTCGTCCTGTAGCGTGAAGTGGCGCGTCGTGGAATTGTGGACCGTACCGGCCACGGAACTCATGTCTGCCCAGGACGTTGGCCTGATCCCGTGGGTGCCCTTGAGCAATTTTGCCGACCGGCCCGAGATCATCCTTCGACGGTGCCGGGATGCCATCGAAGGACAAGCATCGGAGGAGGAAAAGGCCAATTTGCTGGCCGTCACTCAAGTGTTGTCCAGTTTGCGGTATAATGAGGTGGGACTGCTTTCCATTCTGGGAGGAAGAAACGCGATGATCGAATCCCCATTGCTTCAGGAATTCGTTGCCGAAGGGCGTCGGAAGGACATCCTCACGATCCTCGAGACACGTTTCGGCGAGGTGCCGCAGGATGTGGCGGAAGCAACCGAGTCGGTGGTCTCTGAGGATCGACTTACAGAGTTGGTGCGCAAGGCCGCCTCGTGTCCCGATCTTGATGCATTTCGGAACGCCATCGCGCGCCGACGATCCTCCACTCGCCGAACTCGCGCCGGCAGCTGAAACGGATTTCCGCATGAAACCACCGTTTATCCATCGCGTCACGATCCGCAACTACAAGAGCATTGCCGCGTGCCAGGTGGACCTGACAGGGCTGATGTTCCTGGTCGGCCCCAACGGGTCCGGCAAGAGCAATTTCCTGGATGCGCTGCGATTTGTGGCTGACGCGTTGCGAAGTTCGCTCGACCACGCACTGCGTGACCGCGGGACCATCAAGGAAGTGCGGCGCCGGTCGGGCGGCCATCCGAACCATTTTGCCCTGCGTTTCGATTTTTCTCTGCCGTCCGGACAGACCGGACACTATGCCTTCCGCGTCGGGGCCAAGCCGGCTGGGGCCTACGAGGTCCAGGCGGAAGAGTGCCGCATTGACAGCGAGAAGGCCCTCGGCCCAAGCCATTATTTCCACGTCCATTCGGGACGAGTGGAGAACGCCTCTGTCTCGCCCCTGCCTGCAACGCTTCCCGACCGCTTGTTCCTGGTGGCGGCATCGGGCGTCCCCGAGTTCCGACCCGTGTTCGACGCGTTGTCCCGGATCGAAGTCTACAATCTGAACCCACGCGAGATCGGCGCGATGCAGAAGCCCGATCCCGGCGACCTGCTCCGTCGAGACGGCAGCAACGCCGCCAGTGTGCTGCAGCAGTTCTCGGACGAGGCACGCCTGCGAGTCACGGAGAACCTGTCCCGCATCGTGCCGGGCGTGTCGGACGCTGAGACCAAGACCCTAGGTTCCCAGGAAACCATCGAATTCCGACAGTCGGTCAAAGGCCAAGAGCATCCCTGGCGTTTCCTAGCCGGCGCCATGTCGGACGGCACCCTCCGCGCCTTCGGCATCTTGCTGGCCGTGTTCCAGGCCGCGACCGGCCGCGAGGGCCGGTTGCCACCGAACCTGATTGGCCTGGAGGAGCCGGAGATGGCTCTGCATCCCGCCGCCGCAGGTGTGCTGCTCTCCTCGCTCCGCGAGGGTTCGCAACACTGCCAGATCCTGGTCACCAGCCACAGTCCCGACCTGCTGGACAATTCGGACATCCCGACTGAATCGGTCCTGGCGGTCGACAACCAGGATGGATTGACGCGGATTGGCCCCCTCGACGAGGCGGGACGCAGCATGATGCGCGGCAAGCTGTTTACGCCGGGAGAATTGCTGCGGCAGAACCAATTGGCGCCGGACAAGCGGACCGTCATCGACGTCAGCCACGAACGGCAGCTGAACCTCTTCGAGTGCAACGGGCGTTAACCATGCCGTACATCGCTCCCATCGTGGAAGGCCACGGCGAGGTCGAAGCTGTGCCCGCACTCCTCCACCGGATCGCAGGCCTCGCAGGTGTGGAAGGGGCACTGCGTGTGAACGCGCCGATCCGAGTCAAGGCAGGCTCCTTCCTCCGTGACCAGGACTACTTCCACAAGCAAGTCGCCCTGGCAGCCGCCAAGGCAGCCCAAGGTGGCGGCGTCGTGCTCATTCTGCTCGACTGCGAAGACGATTGCCCCGCCACGCTGGGCCCCGACTTGCTGCGGCGGGCGAAGGCCGTTCGTGGCGACGTCACCGTGATTGTCGCACTGGCCTATCGCGAATACGAAACTTGGTTCCTCACCGCTGCGCGATCGCTACGAGGTCTCCGCGGTCTGCCGCACGATCTCGAGCCGCCGCCCTCGCCAGAATCGATCCGAGATGCCAAGGGCTGGCTCGGAAAACACATGGCCTTCGGCTACGACCCGGTCATTCACCAGCTGGAGTTTTCGCGCAAGTTCGACCTGGAGCAAGCGCGAGCGAACCCGTCGTTCAACCGCTTCTACCAGCACATCCGCAAGTTTCTGGAAGGCTCGTATGGGAGCTAAGGAGAGACGGTCCGGCCGCGGCCTCGATTCCAGCGCATCGGCACTCAGCACGGCGTCCGCCGTCTGAAAATGTAGTGGCGCCGGCCAGGGGAGTGTTCGGTCTAGATCGCTCCCCGCCGTCGAAGTGTCCTCGTTGCAACGTCAAGCCCGCTGAGCGCAGCCTATCTGGCGCGTCGCTTACCGAATCTCGCCAGCAGCGATAGAAACCGGCGTCGTTGGAGTTCCGGCGGCAAAGCGACACCTCGTCCAAGGGGAATTCCGGCTCGCGTCAGCGAGCGGAGAAACGGTCGGGACGCTGATGATCAAGGAATCCTCTCCATGGGGACTAGGGCCGTACCTTCGCCGGACTGGAGCGGAAGCAAACGACTATCTGGTCATCGTTTTCGACTTGGCCAAGCGGATTGCCGCTTTGAGCGTCGGTGATGAAGGGCTAATCGATGAGTTCCAAGAAGCCGCAAGTGCTGAACCGCCATGGAACGCTAATAGACGCTAATTCGTAGGCCGCTCGGTGGATTGGCTCCCTGCCTTCGCCTCGCGACGCAAGTGGCCGTTGGCCGCCGCGGCGGCTAGGTTACGTGTTGACAACTGGAATCCATTTGGCGACAAGAGTGTCCATTCCGTTCTAAACCCGACTTCGCCGAATACCGAAACCAGAGGAGTTGTTCTCATGTCGCGAGCGCAGAAGTACATGGTGGGCGTTTTGACTGGATGGTGCGTGCTGCTGCTGGTTTCTACGGCTGCCGCCGAGGGGGAGATCAACATCGGGGCCCGGCGCGAGTTGTTTGTCGATCAACTGCTGATCGACCGGCTGGAGGGGGCCCGGCTGGTGCTGCACGCGCCGCAACCGCGGGAGGTCGTGCTGAAGTTCGACCAGCCGTGGGAAGGGCTGTACTGCGGCTACGAGACGGTGCTGAAGGACCGGGATCTGTTTCGCTTCTACTACCGGGGCATGCCGGCCGCGCGGCATACGCTGGACGTGGAAGTCACGTGCGTCGCCGAAAGCCGCGACGGGATCAATTGGACGCGGCCCAAGCTGGGCTTGTTCGAGGTCCAGGGGACGAAGGACAACAACGTCGTGCTGGCGCGGCATCGCGGCTGTCACAACTTTGCCCCGTTCATCGACGCGAACCCAGCCGCTCCGCGCGACCAGCGGTACAAGGCGCTCGGCGGAACCGGCGAGCCCGGCCTGATCGCCTTTGCCTCAGCCGACGGACTCCACTGGCGGGAACTGCAGGCGGAGCCGGTGATCACCAAAGGGGCCTTCGATTCGCAGAACAACGCGTTCTGGTCGGAGAACGAAAAGCAGTACGTGTGCTACTTCCGCGTGTTCCGCGATGGCGTGCGGTGGATCGCCCGCACGACTTCGCAGGACTTCATTTACTGGACCGAGCCGGTCGACCTGGAACTGGACGGCAAGCCGCGGCAGCACCTGTATACGAACCAAATCGACGCGTACGTGCGTGCGCCCCATCTGTACTTGGGGCTGCCCACGCGATTCCTGCCGGGGCGGCGGGTGGCGACCGACGAGGAGGCTCTCCGCATCGGCACGCCGAAGGAATGGGATTACGTCAACGACTGTACCGATATCCTGCTGGCCTCAGCCCGCGGCGGGGTCGATTTCAAGCGTACGTTCCTGGAAGCCTACATCCGTCCGGGTTTCGACCTGGAGAACTGGACATCGCGCGCCAACTACGCGGCTCGCGGCATCGTCCAGACGGGCGAGCGGGAATTGTCGCTGTACGTGAAGCACCACTCCGGATACCCCAGCAATCACGTGCGGCGGTACACGCTGCGGCCCGACGGCTTTGTTTCCGTGTCCGGCCCGTATGGCGGCGGCGAGATGATCACCAAGCCGCTCGTTTTCAGCGGCAACCGGCTGAGCATCAACTACTCGACCTCGGCGGCCGGCGGGCTGCGCGTCGAGTTGCAGACGGCCGACGGCAAACCGATCGAGGGTTTTTCCCTGGCAGACTGCCCGGAGATGATCGGCGACCGCATCGAGCACACGGTGAGTTGGAAGTCCGGCGCGGACGTCGGCAAACTCGCCGGCCAGACGATCCGCCTGCGGTTCGAACTGAAGGACGCCGACCTGTATTCTTTGCAGTTTTGCGAAGGAACCTGAACCACGGAGTTCTTACTTCGTCGGACTAGGCACCCGCCGCACCAGGAGACCCAACACGATCAGGAGAATTCCGTAGATCAGCAGCAAGGCGGCGGCCAGCATGCTCAACTGAAGCGTGCGGGAGATCGACAGGGCCAACTCGGCCGGCTTCACCGTGCCGCCGGACGTCAACGCCGTCGTCAGCTCGTGCATCGGAAACCAAGTGGCCGCCAGCACGAGGGCGAAGCCCATGACACTGGCGGCGGAGAACCGGCCGACAACGCCCACGGCAAGGCGCGACGGCGCGCCGCTGGGGCTGCCTTGAAGACTGCCGCAGGACAGCACCAACAGCAGCACGGAACCCGCCAGCAGGCCCGCGAATCCCACGCGCGCCGGGGCCAAGGCGTCTTCGACCGCCGCCGCCACTTCGTCCGGCTTGGGCGCCGAGGCCGACGCCGCGACGACGCGCAGCGAAGCCAGCTCGCGGGACGCTCCCAGCCACAACCCGCCGCCGCCAGCGGCACTGGCAGCGCCCGCGGCGATCAACAGGATCAGAGCCAGCGAGCTGAACGCGGCCACCCGGGTCAACCGGATCAAGCCAAGCAGCGCCACCAGGCTCGCCGCGCCGAAAAGCAGACTGAACAGGGCCATCGACCCGCAATACTGCAGCGACTCCGGCAACGGATCGCCAGCGCGCAACAGCAGGGCGTCGCGGAACATAAGCCACGGCGCGGCGCCCAAACGGACCAAGCCCACGGCGCCGGCCAAAGCCCCCAGCGAACCGCCCAGAAACAACTTGCCGGCTGTTGGGATATCCATCGGTGTGCTCCTGAAAGCGGAAATGGAGGGCTTCTGCTCTGCCGTGATTCTACCCCAAGACCGTCACCGCGACAGCAGACGATCCGCCGCCGCGTGTTCCGTCCCAGCCCGCGGCCAGACCAGTCGGTGGAAGTGCGAAGTGTAAAGTGGGCAGTGCAAAGTGAGAAGTGACAACGCCGACTGATTTCGCTTTTCCACTTTGCACTTCGCACTCTGCACTTTACACTTCTCACTGTGCACTTCTTCAAGAATTCCATGCTGTCTTCCTCCCCCACACGCGTTCGCTATCTCGTCGTGGCCGTCACGGCCCTGATGGCTGTGTTGTTGTACCTGGACCGGTTCTGCATTTCCTTTGCCGAGGTCTTCATCAAGGAAGATCTGGGCCTGACCGACAGCCAAGTGGGCTGGATGCTGAGCGCGTTCTTCTGGACGTACGCGCTGAGCCAGGTTCCTTCGGGCTGGCTGACGGACCGCTTCGGCCCGCGGCTCATGCTGACCAGTTACGTCCTGGGGTGGTCGCTGCTGACCGGCTTGACCGGCGTGGCCGCGGGCTTCGGGATGCTGATCCTGCTGCGATTGGGATTCGGCATCGCACAGGCCGGCGCGTATCCGACGGGCGCCAGTATCATCGGCAGGTGGATGCCCGTGTCGGCGCGGGCCACGGCCAGCAGCCTTGTGTCGGTCGGCGGGCGCGTGGGCGGCTGGCTGGCGCTGTTTGCCAGCGGACCGCTGATCGTGTGGCTGACGCCGGCTGCGACGCCCGCCAAACTCCGGCCGCAGGATCTGCTGGACGTGCCGCGGTTGTGCTACGAGCTTTCCGCTCCAGGCAGCGACGCGGACGCGGCGACCGTCAATGCCAAGATTCTGAACGCTTTGCCGGCGGGTACGCGGTCGGAAGTCTTGGCCTGCGCGGCCGCATATCGAGCGGAGCGGAACGCCGAGGCGGAGCGCCGGAAAGCGCCGGGGCAGGGGAGGGGAGGGGGGCTTGGCGTGGTTCCCCTCGCCGCGCCGTCCGGTCTCGACTCCCGGCAACTCGCCGCCGATCTGAACGGCGTGATCTCGCGGCGCGCGTTCTTTGGCCGCGCCGACGCGGCGCCGCTGCCGCTGGAGCGAGAAGCCAAGCGATTGCTGGCCCAGCGGCCGGAAGAGTTGGACGAGCGGCAGGTCCAGCGGCTGAACCGCCTGATCCTGGAAGCCGCCCACCGCGACACCGTACGGAAACTGTACGGCGCAGGCTGGCGTCCGATGATGTTCGTCTACGGCTGCCTGGGACTGGCGGTCGCAGCGCTGGTGTGGTGGACTTGCCGCAACCATCCGGCGGACCACCCCGGCGTGAACGATGCCGAACTGACGCTGATCGAAGGCCGCGCCCCTGCGACTCCGCCGTTGGAGTCAGACGTACAGAATTCAGTTTTCGCGGGGACTGGATCTTCCACGGGGCAGGACGATGGACCGCGAAGACTGAATTCTGTCCGTCTGACCCCAGATCCAGGGCAGGGCAGGGGGGGCTCCGGTGCCGCTGGGGCTCTGGGCCGCCTGGCCGCCAGTCTCAGTCTGTGGCTGCTCTCCGCTTCCCAGCTGTTCACCAACGTCGGCTGGGTGTTCATCGTGACTTGGGCCCCGCGCTATTTTCAGAGCGTTCACGAGTTGCCGGTCGAGGAGCGGGCGCTGCTGGTTTCGATTCCGCCCCTGGTCGGCTGGTTCGGCACCGTGCTGGGCGGCCTGTGGACGGATTATCTGCTACGGACGATGGGCTTGCGTTGGAGCCGGGCGCTGCCGATCGGTTTGTCGCGACTGCTGGCGGTCGGCGCCTATCTGGGCTTCCTGTTCGAGCCCTCGCCGTGGGGCGCGGTCGTGCTGTTCTCGCTGGTGGCGTTCCTGACCGATTGGAGTCAGGGGACGGTATGGGCGTTCTGCCAGGACATCGGCGGACGGCAGACAGCCTCCGTGCTGGGCTGGACCAACATGTGGGGCAACTTCGGCGCGGCCGCCACGCCGCCGCTGCTGATCTGGATCATCGGCCCCGGCCAGAACTGGATGGCTGCGTTCCTGGCCTGCGCCGTTGCGTTCCTGCTGGCGGGGCTCACGGGCCTGGTGATCGACGCCACCAAGCCCCTGGCCGCCGGGGCAGGGCAGGGGAGGGGAAGTCGAAAAGTGGGAAAGTCGAAAAGTCAAAGAGTCGAAGAGTGACAGGGGCAGAGAGATGGAAGGGGATGGGGGGCCCTTTTCGTCCACACGTTGAGGCAACAACTGCGAAGTAGGGGGCAGTCGAGCCATCAATCCCTCGGCGGGTGCCATCCTGCCTTGACCCAGAGGCGTCGAGCCACCACCAGCGACGCGCGGTTCAGGTCGAGTGCGGCGACCGTAGCCCTCCCGATCGCCGTCGTTCCCACGATTCTCTCAGCCGTAGCGGCCCACCGAAAGTGCTCGCTCCAGACCTGACGCCGCGGATCGAACAGCCGGACGAGGCCGCCGGTAAGGGGATCTGTCGCTGCGATCCGGTCCGACTTATGGTCGTTGCACAGGGAACAGGCCAGCCATAGGTTGGCCTCTTCGGTCAACCCACCCGCGGACCTGGGTATAATGTGGTCGATCTCCATCCGCGTGCCGACGACACTCTCAGCCGACAAGCAGTATCCGCAACGATGCCTTGCCGCCTCCGCTACCCGGTCGCGCAGCCATTTTGGGACGTAGGTACGGGTCATGCTTGGAGAAGCCTCGTTACGTCGTGCCCCCGTTCCCGCAGCAGGGCTGCCGCTTGCGCTCGGACCAACATGTGCCGCTCATACTGCCGCAGGAGCGCTGCCAGTTGCTGCGACTCGCTGTCGGTTAAACCAACGCGGTCTCGTTTGTCGTGCAGAGCCTCCAGTTCGGAGGCGACATCGTCGGCCAGCCGGCATTGGGCGGCTTGCCAGAGTGCGGCATCCTCTAACACGACGAGACTATCGATCGCTTGCTTCAAGTCTGCGGAAAGTCCTCCTTGGCCTGGCAGCACGGCGGCCAGTACGTCCAGCGTTTCCTCCTCAAGCGATCGCTGTGTCTCAACGGCGCGGTGCATCAGTTGATCGTACAGTGGGTTGGGCATCCGGAGAGTTACGGTCCGGGTCGCCATTTTCGAGTCTCCTTCGTTCAAGCGTACCTTGGCATCGGCATTATAGCACGATCGGACTATTCTGTCCCGCTCCTGGAAACAGACTTGGTCAGGAGGGCTGAGCCGGGACAGCGACACGCTCCGTTAGCGGCCTTTTTCGTCCTCGACGGCCAGCCTGCCTCTGGTGGATGCAATTTCGTGCCGCGATAATCGCGGGGGTTGGTCGGTGAGGTTCGTGGTTTTGTACTGGTTGCCGCCACGGGTACGCCTGGTTTTCGTACAGGCTCGACGCCGACAAACTGTCCCCGCCCGCACCGATCCGCTTGGAGCGGGGGATTGTGGTGACGGGCAAGGTCGTCGACGCTGACACGGGGCCCGTGCGCGTCGAGAAAGGAAAGACCACGTGGGTCGAACAGGTTGTGTTGCAGCGCAAACCGGAAAAGTGACGAATGCTCGCACGGCAAGCCCATCGTACGAATTGGGATTCTAAGGCGAGCCGGACGCCCCGAACAAATCCGGGATCCGCACGACGTTGGCGAACAGCCGGGAGTACACGCGGCCGCCGTTCCAAATGAACAGCGTCTTGCCGTGCCAGAGCATCTTGCCCCGGTAGTCGATCTGGGGGCGGACCGTCTCCAAAGTCCCGTCGGGGTGGATGCGGCACAACGACTGGTCGACGAACAGCCAACCGCAGCCGTCGGGGCCGCGGACGACGTCGGTGTGGTCGTAACGGCAGATGCCGGTGAAGGCGCGGCCCGGATACCGTTTCTGGAACCGCACCTTGCCGCTGTCCGCGTCCAGTCCGTAGACGAGCGTCACGTCCCGTTCGCGCCCGTTCGCGTCGGGTTCCGTGGCGCGGGAGACGCCGATCACGGCGCGCTCGCCGGCTACGAACAACTGGTCCGGGTTCGTGGGCAGTTCGTCCAGGACGACCTCGCGGACGATCTTTTGCCTCTGCAAGTCGAACAGGAAGATGCGGCCCTTGGGGTCCGGCACGTTTTGGCCGACCGGGCGCGTGGCGATCGCCAACGTCTTGCCGCCGTGGATCAGGCACAGGCACCGCACGCCTTGGTGGACGAACCAAGGTTCGCGGAGGTTCTTCATCTCTTGGGTCTTGGGGTCGAAGATGGAGAACCCGCCGCCGGTGCGGTGGCGGCCGTCGTAGCCGCCGAGGTAGATCCGTCCGTCCGGGCCTTGGATCATGCAGTGGGTCCACTTGACGCCCGTGCTGAAGTTCTTCGGATTCGTGCTCGGCGTCCCGTCTTTGTGTACCAGGTACGGCTGGCTGTGGTCGTAGTCGGCCAGGAACGAGACGTAGCCGCAGAAGTACGTGTGGTCTGCGGTGGGCAGGATCTGGTAGACGCTGCCCGGGGCCAGGCCGAGCCGTTCGCTCGCGCCGGTCAGCGGATCGAAGCGGAACACGGAGCCGTAAAAAGCGGCCACACCGATCAACTTGCCGTCGGGCGCTACGCCCAGGCACTCGGCCGACATGCCGACCGTTTCCAAGCCCTCGATTTGCACCGTCCGCCACGCGGCCTCGCCCTTCTTGCGCCAGCGCACGGTGGCGACGGCGCCGTTCCAGTTGTTCGGCTCGACGTCGTTCAGATCGAACTCGATGCCCAGCTGCTCTTCGGCCTCCTTGGAGCGCGAGCCCGCGTAGCCGGCGACCTTCCACATGTTCGGCCAGGAGCGGTTGCCTTCCAGCGGCGGGCTCTTGTCGGGTTTGCTTTCGCCGGGCGGGTTCAGTTTCAGCGGGTTGCCCAGGGCGTCCATCTGCGGCTGGCCGTCCTTCAGCGGGTAGGAGCCGAAGAACAGATTGCCCGCCGTCGTCCGCGTCACGCTGCTCCCGCCGCCCTTGGCCGGCTCCTGCCCGCTCTCGACATCGAAGTAGCTCGTGGCCTGGCCGGTGCGGGTGTCGATCGCGGTCAGGAACCACTTGCCCTGGTTCGTCATGCCGCAGTAGATCCAGGGCTCTTCGACCTCCATCGTGTACACGCCCCAATGAATCTTGCGGCCGGCCGGTATGTCCCAGTGAGTGAGCGTCCGCACGGTTGGATCATAAACGGACACGCCCCCGTTCACTTCGCCCACGTACACCCGGCCGCTGGGCGCGAGCACGACCTTGTACGGGCTGTCGCCCAAGGCCCCGATGCGGCGGTACTTGCCGGAGCGGGGGTCGTACTCGCCCAGGCTCGCCGGATGCGTCTTGCCCTCGAACAGGTAAATCAGCCCGTTGGGGTGCAGGAAGTGCAGCGACGTGACCCCGTCGCTGCCGTTGGTCTGCCGCGTCTGGCCGCTTTCCAGCTCCACGTCCACCAGGCGGTGCCAGACGTCCTCCCACTCCTGCTCGCCGATGCGGTAGCCGTTGTTGTTGCCGAACTCCAGCAGCAGGTGCAGCTTCGCCGTCTCCGGGTGCTTGTACAGCGTGCCGGCGTACAGCTTGAGCACCCGGATCGGCGTGCCGCAGTCGACGACCGTGAAGTCCTTGTTGACGGCCGGCACAACCGGTTCCCCGGCCGCCCACGCCCGTGTCCCCATCCCGACCAACACGCACAGCAACGCGCCCCGAACCATGCGGCACCTCAATTCCCGGCTTGGCGGATGGAACCTGTCAGTTTGATTTGGCCCCCGCCGTCATTTCGGCGGCCATTTCGATCAGGGCGTCGAGCATCTTGACGGACGCCTGGGGTTCCAGCGAATTCGTGGCGGGCCAGGTCTCGTAGCCGCCAAGTTCGAAGTGCCGCGGTGCGGGCAGGTAGCCGATGTAGCCGTGAGCCAGCGAGACCATGAAGGTATGGGGAAGCGGACTGCGCCGCTTGAACTCCAGGCCGATTTCGGCGAACGTTTCGCAGGGGCTGGTGCCGATCACCACGTCGCCGATGCGCAGCACTTGCAGCGGCACCAGCGCGGGCCCCCCGGCCTGCGCGAGCAGTTGGACGCGGCCCGCGTAGCTCAACGGGACGACGAATTCCGACGTGGTCGCCCACTTGGAACCGACCGGGATGTTGCCTTCCGGAAGCCGGGGCGCCCGGGCTTCGACGTCCGCCGCCCAGGCCAGCAGTTCCGGTTCGATCGGGCGCCACGCGATCTCCGACTCGCGAAAGCGGACGTCCAGCGGCGCGCGGTCCTGCCAAGACATCTTGGCCAGCGCCGCGTGTACCTTTTGAGCCATGTCTTCCGCTACGTCGTGCATCTGCTGGTAGGGCTTGCGGCCGGACCGCGGATGCAGACGATCGATGTTGTTGATATCGCCGCTGGTGCCGTTGGCCAGCATGGCTACGAAGGGCGGGGCGGCGTCCCCGCCGGACTGGTCCGCACCGGGCTGCAGCCGTTTCAGGGCTTCGCAGAACATCCCGTAATAATCGGCCGAGATGTGCGCCGGTCCGGTTCCGCCGATGTAGTGCAGCGAGTAGGCACAGTACACGGAGATCAGCCGTCCGCCCGGTTCGCGCAAGGCGAGGATCGAGACGGCCGGATCGGTCGGCCCGGCAGGCTCGACCAGATCGGGGCTGGCCACAGGCGGGTTGGTCTGCACTCGATCGGTCTTGCCGAAGGGATTGGGCTTCACCGAGCCTTCGCGCATCCGCCAGCGGCGATTGAACACGTGCTCCGGCACGTCGATCGTCGCGTACGCGATCTCCGCCGGCCGCAGGGTGTTCAACGCGCAGCGAACGCAGTCCGCGATCCGGCGGGCCACGAAACGCTGGAAACTGTCCAGTTCCTGTTCGTTCACGTAGCGGTTCTTGCCCAGCGCGGTTCCCGCGGAATGGGTGTGGGTCGCGGAAATCAGGACGTTCTGCGGCGGAATTCCCGTCGCTTCCTGGATCAGCCGCCGCGCCTCGACGCCGACGCTGCGGTGCATGCCGAGCAGATCGCAGACCACCAGCGCGAGCTTGGTCCGGCCGTCGTCCAGCACCAGGCACCGCGCGTGCAAATCGTCATGCACGTGCTTGGCCGGATAAGGGGCGAAGCCGCCCACGACGAGCGTGCCGAGTTCGGGAGTGATATTGCTGGTCGCCGCACCCGCTTGCAGCGGCGGGGCCGCCGTCGCCAGCACCAGACCGAAGACGAGGGCGAGGGAACTCATGAGGTGTTCTCCTTTCGGTAAACGATTTGTCGTTCGTAGCCGAAGTCGTGACGCTTCGGACTTCGGAGCATCAAGCCCACATCGCAGGCCGTATTCTCACGAATTGGGCTGACAAATCATACCCCAGTCACATGCCGGAAGACAACGCGAGGAGACGAAGAGTGCGAGAAAGACACTGGCAAAAAGGGGCGCCGCGGCCGCAACCAAATCCGAATCTCGAAATTTAAAGCCCGAAACAGGTTCAAAACTCGAAATCCAAGTGCTTAGAACAAAGACGTCTGCCTGCGCGAGTTCGGAACCGCGGAAAGCGGTTGCCGGAAAACCACGTTTCGAGTCTCCGATCAGGTTCGGGACGATCTTCTGCGACGCGACGCCGCCCGGCGGCGCCAACTCTTGGACGACTCGGACGGCGGCGAATGCAGGCGGCCCGAACACGCGACACGCCACGCGGCGACGCAGGGACACCGCATCCGCCGAATTTCAAACCCATCGCGTTCCAAAATTGGCAGTTTTTCGGAGTGTGTCACGCGCGACAGGTAAACGGCACTGCCGGTCGCCGCTCGCCCGCCTCCGGCTGTCTCGCGCGCGGAGGTGTGATGATCCGGATGGTGGTCGAACTGCGAATAGTATTCACCGGAGTTCGTCGAACGAGCCGGTCACGGGGAGGCTGCCAACGAGAGGCTTGACGTAGTCGATGAAGGCCTGGGCGATGTCGTTGCCGCCGATGGTCCATTCGTGGGGGAGGTTCTTGGTGTTGCGGGCGACGGTGTCGAGGGGGGTAAGAAACGTTTCGATGCGGTAGTCGTAGCTGGGGAGGCGGCGCATGGCGATGGACCCGTCGACGTCCTGCTGGCTGTTTCGGACTGCCATCTCGCCGACGAGGCGGGCCTCGCGGGCGTCGACCTCGGAGACGTAGCCGGGAAAGGATCGCTGGGGATAGCCGAAGGTGTCGGCGCGGACGCGGAACTTCTTGGGCTTCTTCTTCTCATCCAGGGGCTGTTTCGGGCCGAGTTCGCGCCTGATGAGCTGGACGATGAAGTCGCCGAGCGCGCCGGAGCCGGAGAGCTGGCGGTTGCCGGGGGAGTCAACGTCGAAGTCCATGTTGCTCTCCTCGCCGGGGCGGAGGCGGGAAAGGAGGTCCTCGGCCGCGAGTTCGGCCCAGAGCTTGTTGCGCTCGCCGCGCTCGTCGTGGATTTTGTTGGGAAGGCACATGCCTTCGGAGGCGGCGATGAGGCAGCGGCCGTGCTGCCTGAAGACGCGCTCGATGTCGGAGAGGACCTGGTCGACGGTGACGGGGACCTCGGGGACGTAGATGAGGTGGGGGCCGTCGCCGGGCAGGCGGCGCGCCAGCACGGACGCGGCCGTCAGCCAGCCGGCGTTACGGCCCATGATGACGTCGACCTTGATGCCGGGGAGGGATCTGTTGTCGAGGTTGTCGCCCAGGACGGCGCTGGCGACGTAGCGCGCGGCCGAGCCGTACCCGGGGCAGTGGTCGTGGACGCGGAGGTCGTTGTCGATGGTCTTGGGGATGTGGAAGACGCGGAGCTCGTAGCCGGCGTTCTTCGCCAACTCGTTGACGATGCGAGCCGTATCGGCCGAGTCGTTGCCGCCGATATAGAAGAAGAAGCGGACGTCGTTCTGCTGGAAATTCTCGAGGATCTTCTCGCAGTATTCGGGGGCTGGCTTGTCGCGGGTGGAGCCGAGCGCGGCGGCGGGGCTCTGGGCAATACGCTCGAGCAGTCCGTTGGCGACGTTGTTGAGCTCGATGAACTCGTTGTTGATAATGCCGCGGACTCCGTAGCGAGCGCCCAAGAGCCTGCCGATGTGGCCGGTTTTGCGGGCCTCCTGGATGACGCCGACGAGCGACTGATTGATGACGGCAGTGGGGCCACCGGACTGTCCGATAACCGCGTTTCCTTTAATGGCTGCCATGTTCGGTTGACCTCAGTAGTAGCTCGCCAGCGTATGCGGCGGGCGAAGATTGGGCCATGATGATATCCGGGGAGCGGGCGGCCGCAAGGGCATCTCCACGCCCTCCTGCTGGCGTCGGACGATAGCCGGAATATGATACCAATACAACGCTGGAAGCACTGGAAACCCTGCACTCACGATATCATCGTGAAGGCGTTTGGCCTGGACCCGATTGTCTCGGCAGTAGCTCAAGAAAACGTGGGACTCTTGCATACGTGCCCCCCCGATGAACACTTCAGCTTGTCGATTGCCGCTGGGCAAGGACGATCGCAAAACCAGCCGCCGTTGCGCCAAACTAAGCGGTGGCCAGCCTACTGTCAATTAACGGTTCGAGTTTTGGACGCGTCGATGGCCGTGCAAAAACGTCGTCGGGTTCTCGGACACCTGACTCGCGCGCGGAGCCCGGCCGCACAATTTCCTGGCAGCGGATAATATTGTCATGTTAAGGCCAAGTGCGGTGGAACTGCGCCAGGCCCCTCGTTCGGTCAGCGCCTGCTATTGCGCGCTCAGGTGTAGCCGTTGCGCGCTCAGGTCAAACTCACCCAAGCAAGACACGGCAGGTGCGCAACCTCAGACCTCCTGATCTCGCCGGAAAATGAGGTGGGACCTCAGCTAGCGATGCTTCTACAGTATGTCGCGTTACAGGCGTCCGTTCGCCACGACCGGTTGAAGCTAGCGATGCCGTCATGGTCTCACCTTATTTTCCCGTCCGGGCGTGGGAACCCTGCGAAACGTTGGGGTTCCTTGGCCCGGATCAGGAGGTCTGAACATACACCGCAATCAGATCAGGCCGGACGGCACGGTCCTTCTCCAGCAGCACAAGACGAAGCGAAAGCACTTCCCGCGAATGCGGCCGGAAACGATGAAAGAGGTTCTCGCCCTGCCCGGAGAACATCCCCTGCGATGGCACGGGTATCCCCTGACACCGAACTTCTGCCGCGAGTGGCAGAAACTGCGGCGGCTGGCGGGGCTGAATGGCAGGGGCTCACTCCATCAGTTGCGGCGGACGGGCGCAACCCACGTAGCGAAAGAGCATGGCATGGACGCGGCCCGACGATTCCTTGGGCACCGATCGCCGGAGATGGTATTCCATTACGTGGATGAGTCGATAGCCCTGCAAGAGAGCTACCTGCCGCCGCCGGTTCTGACGGCGGACGGCGACGATTGACCGAGAATCGAGACGAAACATCGGGCCGCGGCGGAAATAACGAGGGTCGGCGGCATGGTCAGGAGAAAGAAGTTCCAAGCAGGTCAGTGAAAGCACGTCTTCATGCTGGAGACGGTATCCGATCGCACGTCCTCCGCGGATGTGCCGGCCGATGTCTCCGTAGCGGGAAGTTGCCGTCATTCGAGATTGCACGAATCGAACCGGCCAGAAATCAGCGGAGCACGTGATTAAGCCTACACCCTTCCAAATAGGTAGCCAACTAGGGGAATCTTCCGGGGGGCCACCCGGCAACATCAATGATCCGCGTTTCCTAGCTCCACATCCATTAGGTGTTTCTGCAATTCCGTCGCCTTGTCGTAGTCGAGATCCTCCAACGACTCGACGCCGCACTTCCGCAGCCACTGACGCTGCCAGACAGGATGCCAGGCCGTCGATTCGATGAGCAGGCAAATCCGGCGAAGTTGCTCCGCTGTGGCGCGATCCAGCACGGGCGTCGAACCGCCGTTCCGGGCCGGAGTTTCTTCTGCCGTCTCCGCCGTCTCCCCCGCCCCTGTGGTTGTCTCAGATCCCGCCACGCCGGACAGCACACCTTCCGCGAAGCCAAGCACCCACAGCGGAGAGGCGGATTGCTCACTGCCAATCCGCCATGCCACGCTCTGCCAGAACGCCCGCCCCTGCTGTGGTTGCCATCCGTCTGCCGGCGACAGCACGGAGTAGAGTTGTTCGCCAGGGGTGCGGATCGGGCCATTGCCGCTGTTGTCGCCGCCCCCGCCGTCTGAATCAAACGCTGCGGGCCATGCGTTGCCCATGCTCCGCCGGAACATCCGAAGTCGTCTGACCTCCCCCTCGCCGGCGTACTCCGCCCAGCGACTGCCGGCCGCGAAGCCGTCGCAGAATGCTTGCTCCCGGCTGTGGGCGTGGGGATGCTGCTTGCCGCCAGTCGTTTGATCAGTCATCGCCTTCGGCCTCGTTGCGTTCTTCGTACAAGGCTTCAATTTCATCTGCTGTCTTCGGGCCGCCGCTGCGAATGCGATCAGCTTCCGCCGCCGTCACCTTGCCGGCTTCGACCATCCAGCGAAGTTCCTTGACGCTGTAATCCTCTTGGTACTTGGGGTCCCAGTAAAAGGTGTCGCAGTCCGGATCAGCCTCTTCTGTCCCGACTTCGGGAATCACCAGCGGCGGCTTGAACGCCATCGGCGTGGCGTCTGCCTCTGCCGCGGCGATGGCAGCGGCAAGTCTGGCATCGGGCTCCCACAGATTGAGCTTGCCGGACACCGGGCCGATCGGCTTGCGGTACAGCCGGGCGTCCGCCAACTGCCAGCCGAATTCGCCTTCGTACCAAGGGGATTCATGTTCCGTGGCTTGGCCGCCGGGCTGGATAACGCCAGTGACCACTACAGAGCCGACAATGCAGCCGGGGTGGATGAGCTTTCGGAATTCGGCAGCGGACATTCCGACCATCGGGGCGATTTCGTCGTCGAAGTTCTGCCATTTTCCAGCGTCAGGGGCCTTGCTGCTGGCATGAATCGCGATCCGGGCCGGAAGTCGCAGGGTCCGAGGCGGGGGCCAACTGCGGTTCTCGATTGGCTTGAATCCGCGACAGATCAAGCTCGCCCAAGGGCACCGGACGGAAAGAACGCGGGCGGGAACGGTGACAGCCATTGCCTTTGGCATAGCACTCTCCACGTCAGGATGATGGGCGGGGACAATGCGGGCCGCCTCTTTCGGACATTGAGTATACGCCGTAGTGGATATTTCTTCGTTCCGCAGAAAAAAAATCTGGCCAACATTCCGGATCGGAAGTCCTGGTCTCCCGCACTTTCCAGCGGTCGTTTGTCGCGTGTCCATTCCCCGCAACGTCTTATGCCGTTGTCGCTTCTGGCGATTCTACTAAGACATCTTGCCGGTGACAAGACGCCCCACACCGGGAGGGCATAGCCCAGCGTCAGATTGCCGGCCCATTCTGGAATTTGGAATTTTCGTCGGGGCTGGGGCCGTTTCCGCTACAACGAGTTTCCGTAAGCCAGAAGACGGAGACAACGAATGGCCACGCAAAAGCGACCAGCCAGGGACAATGGCGTCATCTTTGACTCGACCGGCGTCATTCGGCCGGACTGTGCGTACAGCCTGGAAGCATGTGGACGCCTATTCGGCATCGGCCGAGCGACGATCAGGGCGGCAAGCAGTAAGGGGCCCTGTCGGTCCGGGATCGACTGAATCCGCGGACGGCCGGGATCTCGTCCGGCTTTCGTTGGTCCGGGATGGCAGGCACAACACCCCAAGAAAAAAGCGTTTCTTTGACGGTCACTTCCAGAAAAACGAAAAACGAAAAACGCCGACGCCCAAGGCCGGGTCAATTGCCACCGGTCACCGCCCCTTGGCCAGCTGGCGACGGGCCGAATTTCAAGCCGCCGACTGCTCGTTAAGACAAATGTCGAAATCCAGTCTACAGAAATCGTGAATCCGGAGATTTTCCAGAAGATTCCCCCCAGAAAATTTCGGCCGACGCCGAAAGCGCGCTGGCGTTTTCCGAGATGGAACGTCAACACGGTGTGGGTGAAGCGGGAGGCAGAACGAAATGGGCACGCGGAAGGCGGATAAATCGGACGAGCAGGTCCGGAGAATCCCGAAGGTGCGGATCGCCCGCCCCGCTGGCAGGCCGTACCAGATCCGCTACACCGATCCAGCGACCGGCAAGGAAGTCCGCCTCACCTGTGGTTGCAGCGATGAGAGCGTAGCTCAGCGGATGAAGGCCGAGACTGAGGCCCGCCTGCTGCTGGGGATTGACGCTCGCCACGCCGCGTCCCATGTGACGGGGCCGTCGATGCGGTGGGAGGATTTTCGCGATCAGTACTCGACGCTGCAACTGGCAACGCTCCGCGATGGCTCCGCAACGGACGCGGAGAGCCGCTTGGACATCGCCGAGCGGATTCTGAAGCCGCGGACCTTGGGAGACATGGCGGATCAGAACGCATTGCATCGGCTCCGTGCCGCACTTCTGGCCGGCGTCGAGAGCAGACGTGGGAAGCCGCGATCGCCGTACACGGCGAAAGGCTACATGGCGGCCGTGCTGGCGAGCTTGAACTGGGCACACCTCCAGGGATGGCTGCCCGCTGTCCCGA
>CAYUFW010000019.1:46082-48752 GCA_964443915.1 uncultured Pirellulaceae bacterium | reverse complement strand
GGCAGGAATGCCCATCCTACTCGCCAAATCACGGACTTGTTCTTGGACAGGTGCTTAGGGGTTGCGGGATGCGGGATGCGGGATACGGGACACGAGCATAGGACGGCTCTCCGAAGCCGTCCACGTGGTTTCGGACGCCGGGTCTCCAAGTCACTGTCAATGTCGGTTTGACAGGCTGGACGGTGGCCTCGTTCTCGTACTCAGAAAAGCGGTGCTCGTACTCGTACTCGGCCTTCGCGCAACAGGGCGGAGAACGAGTACGAGCACGAGCACGGACACGCCGGGACGCACCGCCAGAATCGGCCAATCGAAAGCCGATGAAGCACTGAGTCCGCGTCTCGCACTCCGAGCGGCGGCCCGCGATGGCGTCACGTGATGATCCGCGTTCCCAGGACCTCCAGGAAGGCCCGCATCCAAGCCGGGTGAGCGGGCCAAGCGGGGGCGGTCACCAGATTGCCGTCGACGTGGGCGTTGTCGAACGAGGGACTGGCCGGCACGAACGAGCCGCCACACACGGCCACTTCGGGACCGACGGCCGGATAGGCGCTGCACGCCTTGCCCTGCAGGACGCCCGCCGCCGCCAGCAGTTGCGGTCCGTGGCAAATGGCGGCGATCGGCTTGCCGGATGAGGCAAAGTGCTTCACGACGTCCAGAACCCTGGAGTTCAAGCGCAGGTATTCCGGCGCGCGGCCGCCGGGCAGGACGAGGGCGTCGTAGCCGGTCTCGTCCAGTTCGTCGAAGGCCGCGTTGAGCTGGAAGTTGTGACCGCGCTTCTCGCTGTACGTTTGCTCGCCCTCAAAATCGTGAATCGCCGTCGCCACCTTGTCGCCGGACCGCTTGCCGGGACAGGCGGCATGCACCTCGTGGCCGGCCATGAGCAGGATTTGGAACGGAACCATGACTTCGTAATCTTCCGCGAAATCGCCGACAATCATCAGGATTTTCTTTTTCGGCATGGTGCGTGACTTCCTTTCTGCGTTGAAGTTCGGAGTGTACTCCCGTTCCAAGATACCGCAGCAGACCGGAAAAGAGAATTTGGCGTTCCTACCGGCTCGCGCGTTGCGGCGGGTACTGTTTTTTTGCTCTGGCCTCATCTTGCCGGTTCGACTACCATCCCGCACGGAACCTTCCTCAAAGCGTTCTTGTCGTCGAGGAGTACGATTGTGGAGACGATCAAAACGGCTGTCGTCGTGGTCCTGTTGCTGGCAGTGTTGTACGGCGTTTACGTCGTGCTGAACAAGCCTGAACTCGCACCTCCGCCCCAAGCGGCACTCTGGAACGAAGACACGGCCGCGCCGCCGGAGGTCGAAGTGGGCGTGCCCAATCCGCTGAACGGGATGGACTCCGTGCCGCTCGACAAACAGGGTGCCCAGGCCGTCCAGCCGACGCTAGCATCTTCCCTGCCGGCCAACCCCGCGCAACTCGCCAAGAGCATCCCGCAAGGCTCGGTCACAGACATTGCGGACCCCAAGCCGATCGAGGCCGCGCCGGCGGGTGCCAGTCCCGCGTCGCCCGCGCCGGCGGTGCCAGGCGTGCCCGCTCCCAACCCGGCGGTCGAGCAATCCGGCGCCAAGCTGGCGTCAGCCAGCATGACGGCCGAGCCCCTCGCCAAGCTTGACTCCGCTGCTGCCGCCGATACGCCTGAGGCGGTCACTGCGGGCGATTTGCCCGCCCCGGCGGCTGCGCCGCCAGCCGAGGCCGCCAAACCACAGGTGTCGATCTACGCTCAGGCCGCCAACTCCGGCACGCAGGACCGCGCCGAATTCCGCTCGATTCGCGCGTTCGACAACGCCTGGAACTCGGCCGTCGCACAACTGCAAAAAGGCCAATGGTCCGAAGCCCTGTTGACGCTCTCGTTCTTCTTCCACGACCCCGACCTCAGCGGCGAGGAGCGGCAGCGGCTGCTGGACCTGTTGGATCCTCTGGCCGGCAAGGTCATCTATTCACCGGAACACACGCTGGAAGCCCCCTACCAAGTGAAGCCCGGCGAGCGGCTGGAGACCATTGCAGAGCAGTTCCGGTTGCCGGTCAGCCTGCTGCAGAACATCAACGGGATCGCCAATCCGGAGGCGTTGCAGGCCGGCACCCAGCTGAAGGTCCTCCGCGGTCCGTTCCGCGCGGAGATCGATCTGAAACGCAGCGAGATGGTGCTTTTCCTGGGCAAGTACTACGCGGGGCGGTTCGCCGTCAGTGTGGGCAACGATCCGGCGCCGCAGGCATCCGAGTACCAAGTGCTGGCGAAGGAAGCCGGCCGCGAGTACACCGGGGCGAATGGGATCCGCATTCCCGCGCGGTCGGCCGACAATCCCTACGGTGCCCTGTACCTGGACCTCGGCAATCGGGTGGGCATCCACGGCAGTCCTGAGACCCTCCCACCCAGCGGCCTGGGCTGCCTGAGTCTGTCCGCCGCCGATGTGGCGGACGTGTACGGCATCCTTTCCGTCGGATCGAAAGTCACCGTCCGCTGAGGCCGGCGGAAGCACTGCCACTTGCGTTCGGCATGGGCTCGCTGGAACGCGTACCGGCGATCCGTCTGCAGACGTTGGCTGCGGGACGCTGGGAAGCCCTGCTCTGACGCCGGCCGCGAAAAGCCCGAGCGACCGACACCGCTTCGAGTGCTTCATCCTTCGGCGAGTGCCGAGCCTCGCACGCCCCCCTTTTTCGTTCTAC
>CAYUFW010000019.1:34498-46072 GCA_964443915.1 uncultured Pirellulaceae bacterium | reverse complement strand
AGCGTTACCACTCGCGTTCGGCACTCGCTCGCCGGAACGCGTACCGGCTATCCGTCTGCAGACGTTGGGTGCGGGAAGCCTGGGAAGCCCCTGCCTGACGCGGGCCGCAAAGAATGAAGTCGGAGCGGCGGCCGCCGGGGCGAGCGGTTCATCCTTCGGCAAGTGCCGACGCTCGTACGCCCCCTCTTTCTCGTTCCACCGGCTCGTGGTAGAACCTTGTGGCTTTCAACAAGCGGTCACCGACCACGAGGTCAGAGTATTCGGAGGTGCACGCCGTGTATGACAAACAGGCCCTAATAGCCCTGGTGCGCGAGAAAGCCTTGGAGTTTGGCGACTTCACCCTCGCCTCCGGCAAGAAGGCTTCCTACTATTTGGATTGCCGGAAGATCACGCTCGATTCGCGCGGCGCGAACTTGATCGCCGAGGGGATCTTAGCGTTGCTGGGCGATGACTTGCCCGACGCGGTCGGCGGCATGGCCATCGGCGCGGACCCGATTACCGCGGCCGTGATCACGGTCGCGGACCGGCAAGGCAAGTCGCTGCGAGGCTTCATCGTCCGCAAGGAAGCCAAGACGCACGGCAAGGGCCGCGACGTGGAAGGGCCCGTGCAGAATGGCGATACGGCGGTGATCGTGGAAGACGTGGTGACGACCGGTGGCAGTTCGCTGGCGGCGATCGAGAAGGCCCAGGCGGCCGGACTGAAGATCCAAGGCGTCGTGGCGATCATCGATCGTTTGGAAGGCGGCGGGGAGGCGTTCGCGAAAGCGGGATTCAACCTGCGGACGCTGCTGACCATCCGCGATTTTGGCATCGAACCCCCGCAGGCGTAGACGGTGAGTGACAAGACTGATGGAAGGTTCCTCCCTGCAAATCGTTCCCTATCCGCATCCGACGCTACGGCACAGATCCAAGCCGGTCCGGCGCGTGGATGCCGAACTGGTGCGGATGGTGCGCGAGATGTTCAGCCTGATGTACGCCAACAACGGCATCGGCCTGGCCGCCAACCAAGTGGACCTGCCCCTGCGGCTGTTCATCGTCAATCTGAGCGCCAAACCCGATGAGGGCGAAGAGTTCGTCTTCATCAACCCGGTGCTCAGCAAGCCCAAGGGCAACGAGGAATCCGAGGAAGGCTGCCTCAGCTTTCCCGAACTGTTCGGCCTCGTGACTCGGCCCAAACTGATCACGGTTCAGGCGTACAACCTGCGGGGCGAAGAAGTCCGTATGAGCCTGAGCGGCATGTTGGCCCGCGTCGTCCAGCACGAGTACGACCACTTGGACGGCACCGTGTTTGTCGACCGCATGACGCCCACGGCTCGCGCCAAGGCGCAACCGGCGCTGGACGAGTTCGACCTCAGTCTCCGCGCCCTGCGGCAGACGGGCGCCGTCCCCAGCGACGACGTGATTGCCGGCCGGCTGGCACAGTGGGAACAACGTTACGCCTGATGCGGGCAGCAGGTGGAGATGGAAGAAACCCATGCAACTGCTGGAAATGACTTGGCCCCAGGTGCAAGCTCTTCCTACCCGGACGCCCGTTCTGCTCCCGCTCGCCGCGTTGGAGCAGCATGGGCGGCACCTGCCGCTGTTCACCGATAGCCTGCTGTTGGGCGAGGTGATCCGCCGCGCGCACGAGCAACTCGCGGACCGCGTACTCGTCACGCCGCTGATGTGGCTGGGCAATTCGGAGCACCACCTGGACTTCGCCGGCACGATGTCGGCCGCGCCGCGGACCTATCTCGATCTGCTCAAGGAGATGGTCGCGAACTTCTTGTTCCACGGCTTTCAGCGGATCGTGCTGTTGACGGGCCACGGCGGGAACATCATCCCGTCGCGGCAAGCGTTGTTCGAACTGCGGCAGGAACGGCGGCAGGCAGCCGGCTTGCTGCTGCTGGATGCCGCCTACTGGTCGCTGGGCTCGAAGCCGCACGAGTCGGACGCCTCGATCCAACAGCAACAGATGGGGCACGCCTGCGAATGGGAGACGTCGATGATGCTGCGGATCCGGCCCGACCTGGTCGGCGATTGCCAACATCTGGAGCCGGTCCCATTCGGCCGAGAGTTTGCGCCGGCGCACCGGGCGTGGATCACCAAGGACCGTTCGGAGCCGGGACACATCGGCCAGCCGCAGCTGGCTTCGGCGGAGAAGGGGGAGAGCCTCTTCCGCGCATTTTCCAGCGACGTCGTCGCTCTGGTCGAACGCATGATCGCGTGGGACGGGCAAGAGTGGGACTAACGTCGCGACGGCGTGACTGAAGTTGCCGCCGACTTAATCCCCCTCCGGCTCGAAGGCAGTGGGAAAGAGATTAGGTGAAAGATGAGGGTTTCAGGTCCCGGCGGACCCGGTTCAGTTCACCCTCGCTCGTGTTACAATACTCAACCGGTGGAACTACGATGTTGACGTTTGAGGGACACTGCCATGAACCTGAGAGCCAGCATGACTCGACGAGATGCCCTGACTGTGGGCGCGGCCGCCGTCGGGGCAGCCGTTCTGCCGTCACCCGTGCAAAGCGGGTCGGACGACGCCCCCTGGATCGACGCTCACTCGCACATCTGGCCGCCGGAAACCGACCGGTTTCCGCTGGCCGCAGGACTGACGAAAAACGATCTCCGGCCCCCCAGCTTCACGGACGACGAACTGATGGCCGTCGCGCGGCCGGAAGGCGTCGGGCGGGTCGTGCTGATCCAGCATTCGGGCTACCATCTGTTCGACAACTCGTACCTGATCGACGCAGTCCGCCGGCATCCGACCCGGTTCCGGTTCGTCGGCATGGTGGATGACCGGAAACCCCAAACCGGCGCGGCGATGAAGCAGTTGCTCGCGCAGGGAGCGACCGGCTTCCGCATCACGCCGTTCATCCGCAAGGACCACGCCGAACAGTGGCTCGACTCGCCCGGCATGCACGACATGTGGAAAACCGGCGCCGAAACGCGGCAGGCCCTGTGCTGCTTGATCGATCCGCGGCAGTTGCCGGGCGTCGACGCGATGTGTCAGCGGTATCCCGACACGCCGGTCGTCATCGACCATTTCGCCCGCATCGGCACCGACGGCCGGATGCGAGACGAGGACATCCAACTCCTCGCCCGACTCGCCCGGCACAAGCACACAAGCGTCAAGGTCTCGGCTTTCTATGCCCTGGGACAGAAGAGGCCGCCGCACTTGGAACTCGTGCCGATGATCAGACGCCTGGTCGAGACCTTCGGCCCCCAGCGGCTGATGTGGGCCAGCGACGCGCCGTATCAGCTGCAAGGCGTCAACAGCTACCGGGCCTCCATCAGCCTGGTCCGCGACCGCCTGGATTTTGTCTCGGCCGCCGACCGCCAATGGCTGTTGTGCCAGACGGCCGAGAAAGCGTTCTTCTTCGCGTGATCCAAACGGAATCGCAACCGTCCTCAGCAACCGCCTGATCGGAGACTGTCCATGCCGACCAACCGCCAACGCATTCGTACAGCGATCGAGAACCGTCCGATTTCGCCGGGACGTGCCACGGCGGCCGTCAGCCTCGCCGGCACGTTGTGGCTCCTCGCCATGTCAGTCTGGGCGGGCGAGCCTTCTTTCAAGTTGGACGTTCCGCCGCGTGCGACTCAGAAACCTTACTCGCCCGCCGACGGGCAGGTCGTCGAAGTCACGCCGCCGCCGTTCATTTGGGTGCCGGCCGGGCGGGACAGCAAGTACGTCTTGCAGGTTTCCAGGACGGAATCTTTTGATGCGCAGGACACGCGCACCTTTGCCGGGCTGCGGCGCAGCGTCTACGTTCCCGAACAGACACTGCCGCCGGGCAAGTGGTTTTGGCGTTACGGCATCGAGACGGACAAGGGAACCGAGTTCGGCCGCGCTCGGCCGTTCACGGTGCCGAACGACGCCCGCGCGTTTCCGTTTCCGGATTGGGACGACGCCGTCCGGCGGGTCCCGCGCCAGCGGCCACGGCTGTTCTTCCCCGGCGCGCGGCTGGAGCAAGTGCGGCAGTGGGCACGCGGCGAGTTGAAGCCGGCGTTTGACTCGCTGGTCGCTTCCTGCGAGCGGGAGATCGGCAAGGAACTGGTCGCGGAGCCGGGCTTTCGGCCGAAGGGGCCGGACTACGGCCCGTGGGCGGTCAACGTGATGCGCACCACGCGGCCCCCGATGGACGTGATGGAACGTTGTGCGCTGGCCTACCTGGTCACCGGCAACGAGCGATTGGGCCGGGAGGCCAAGCGTCGTCTGCAGCATTTCTTCTCCTGGGACCCCGACGGGCCGACGAGCTTCTTCGCCTACGACGAGCCGCCGATGTGGATGATGATGCGCGGCACGCGAGCCTACGACTGGACCTGCGACCTGTTTGCACCGGCCGAGCGTGAGAAGATCGAAGCCAACATGAAGGCCCGTGCCGGGCAGTTCCTGAAACACCTGCAGCGGCTGCCGTTCGAGAGCAGGCCCTACGACAGCCACGCCGGCCGGCTGCCGGGGTTCCTGGGCGAGTGTGCGCTGTCGTTCATTCACGAGTGGCCCGAAGCGCGGGAATGGCTCGAGTACGCGACGCTGCTGTACTACACGTCCTATCCGGCCTGGGGAGGCGACGACGGCGGCTGGCAGGAGGGACCCGGCTACTGGGGCGCCTACATGCAGTTCGCCCTGCATTACGTCACGGCCCTCCGTCAGGCGGCCGGCGTGGACCTGATGCAGAAACCGTTCTTCCGCAACACGCCGTACTACGGCCTGTACACAGCGACGCCCTACCACCAGCACAGCCCGTTTGGCGACGGCCAGACCGGCAGCCCGCGCGGCCTGGGTCATGTGATGTACGTCTTCTCGACGCTGGCCCAAAATCCCTACGCCCGCTGGCACGCTCAGGAGTCGGGGGTGACGATCGGAGCCGACGTCCTGAGCTTGGCCACATACGACCCGAAACTGCAGGCCCGCTCGCCGCTAAAATTGCCGGGAGCGCGGAGTTTTCCGGCCGTCGGCTTGGCGTCGTTCCACACCGCGCTGGGCGACAAGGACCGCGACATCAGTTTCCTGTTCCGGAGCAGTCCCTATGGAGGCGTCAGCCACGGGCACGCCGACCAGAACGCCTATGTGATCGAGGCGTTCGGCCGCGGCCTGGCCATCGCCACGGGCTACTATCCCTGGTACGGTTCGCCGCACCATGACCAGTGGACGCGGGCCACCCGGGCGGTCAACAGCATCCTGGTGAACGGCCAGGGGCAAGTCCAGCGGCGGTGGGAGGCCAACGGCCGGCTGACGGGATTTGATTCCTCTTGGAATGGCTCTGCAGACGGCGTCGAAAATGTGACAGGCACCGATCGTCCTGATCGGAGCCAGTCCCATTTTCCGCGTCGCGCCGGCTACGACTACGTCGAGGGCGAGGCCGCCCCGGCGTATGCGGGCCGACTGGAACGCTTCCGCCGCCACGTGGTTCACGTCCAGCCGGGCGTCTTCGTTATGTTCGACGACCTGCGCGCCCCCGAGCCGGCTCGATTCCAGTGGCTCCTGCACGCCTGCAATCGCATCGAAGTCGCGGAGTCAAACCAGCTGATCCGGATCGTCAACGCCCCCGCGGCGATGGACGTGCATCTCCTGCTCCCGGAACGCGCGGACATCACGCAAACGGACCGCTACGAGCCGGAACCGGAACCGATCGCCCGGCGATGGGAGAACACGTGGCACCTGACGGCCGGCACCACGGTCCCAGCAAGCAGCGCGCAGTTCCTGGCTGTCCTGCTGGTTCATCGCCAAGGCCAAGAGGGCGCTTTGCCGAAGATCGAATTGCTGCGCGGCACCGGTGCCGTGGGCGTGCGGCTGACAGCTCCCGACGGCGCCGAGGACACGATTGGATTCCGCACAGACGAAGATGCCGCGGAGGTGACCTGCGGCGGCATCGAGATCAGGGGACGCGTTCTCGCGCAAGGCAAGGACAAGAACGGTCAACAGGTCCGCCGTCTGACGCATCCTCGCGCGGAGCGATAGCAGCCGAAACAGGCCTCAGGCTGCCGACTTGGGGAGTACGGCCTGAAGGGTTTGATTCAGGACGTCCGGCCTGAGCGGCTTTTTCAGATGCGCATCCATGCCCGCCGCCAGGCAGTCCTGACGGTTGCTTTTCGTCGTGACGGCAACAATGGGCAAGCGCGTTCCGCGCCGCGATTCATAGGTGCGAATGGCTCTGGCGGCGGTCAGTCCGTCCATGACGGGCATCTCGACGTCCATCAACACGAGATCAAACAGGTCCCCGCGAATCGCGTCGACCGCTTCTTTCCCGTTGTTGACGAGGGTCACCGCATGGCCCTGACGCTCCAGCAGGCGCGCAGCCAACTTCTGATTCGTGCGGCTGTCCTCGGCGACGAGGATCCGCAAGCTCAGCGGCCTGGGGGTGTCAGCATCTTGGATCATGGATAGGGATTCGCCTACCGTCAGCAATTCTTGAAGCGGTGTCGTCCGGGCGGGAAAAATAGGGGCAGGTTTGATTGGACTCAAGGCCAATCGGCAGGAAAACGTCACACTGAGATAAATGGGTATTTTGGTGGCCCCCGAAACCTCAATAACAATATAGTCGCCCGATCGCTTTCGGCAAACGGCAATTCTCTGTACCCTCGATTCAGCGAACAGGGTCCGAAGCCCGGCTTTCTCGATAAAGGCTTGCTCATCTTGAACTTGCGGCCTGCACCTCGGGGCGTGGAACTCCCACAAGCAGATCCTTGACCGCGGCGGCGCGGGGAGCTTAAGCTACGCCCCTTGAACCGGAAAAAGGATTTCTCATGATCGATTCACGTCTGAGTACGGGAATGCCCACGCTGGACCGGGTGTTCCGCGGGTTGTTGCCAGGGGACAACCTGGTCTGGCAGGTCGATGCGATCGAAGATTTCGCGCCGTTCGCAGGGCCATACTGCCGGGCCGCCCAGCAGGCGGGCCGGCGGTTGGTCTATTTCCGGTTCGCGAAGCACCCGCCGCTGGCCTCCGAGCATGATGGTGCCACGGTTTGCCAGTTGCCGAGTTGCGAGAGCTTTGAGAAGTTCATCACCCAAATCCGCCGCACGATCCGCGAGGCCGGGCGAGGGGCGTTCTTCTTGTTCGATTGTCTGTCGGAGTTGGCCGACGAGTGGTACAGCGACCGGATGTTGGGCAACTTCTTCATGCTCACCTGTCCGTACGTGTACGACTTGGAATCGTTGGCCTACTTCCCACTGTTGCGCAGCATGCATTCACTGCAGGCCACCGCTCCCATCGCCCGGACGACGCAGCACTTCTTCAACGACCTGGTGGAATGGGACATGCTGTACCTGGCCCTGTTTCCCCGCAAGAAGGGCAACGGCTGGAACCGCGAGTTCTTCGAGAACGCCCCCAACCGCCTGGCGGACTTGATGCCCGACGCCGCGCGCTGGCAGGAAGTCATCCGCGTCATCGACTTCCCGAAAGCGCAAGCGTCTGACCCCGCGCTGAAACTTGCAGCCAATTCGCTGGAGCAGAAGGTGGTCTGCTATTTGGATCGGAACGTCGCTCCGAGCCAGAGCTTCGCCGTCGACGAGCGGCGAAGCTGAAGGCGGACTCAGGCCGCCCAACGTAGACCAGCGCGCGCTGCCCGCAACCCAAATCACTTGACCACGGATGACACGGATGACACGAATAAGAAACATCCGCGAAGTCCGTGTGATCCGTGGTGTTTTTGCTTCTTTGTTCGCAACAAAGCAAAAAATCGGGAACTGGTAATCCGGAACTCACTCCGTTCGGAACCCGAACTGGCGTGCGTTGCGCCGACCTCAACCAGAACCAGTATCGCTCTCCTCCTTTCCCGCTTCCCGGCTCCGACGCAGCCCCTCGGCGATCTGCTGGGGCAGCGGCAGCGACTCGATCTCCTCCAGCGGCTGCGGAAGGGCCAAGCACCAGTTGGGCCATTGATCGACCGTGCCCGGCATGTTCGGGCGCTCCTCGACGGCCAAGGCGTCGTCCAGACTTGCCGCCAGCACGGCCGAGGGCGCTCGTCCCAGCGCCTGATAGGCTTCGGCTACGGCCTCCGTCGGCGAGGCGCTGTCCGCCAAGGCGGTGGCCGCAATCAGACGGCGGCGGATACCCTGAAAGCCTTCCGCGCTGGGTTGCAGGCCGATTCGGCGCTGGGCTGCAAAATCAGCGCCGGCCCAAAGCCCGGCGACCGTGGGTAAATCGTGCGTGGACACGGCGGCCAGGGCGAGTTCCGGAAACGCTTCGGGCACGTCGTCCTCGAACCACAGCAGCTTGTAGGACAGCATACGGTTTTCTGCCAGCCGACGGCGAACCCGCTTCTCGACCGTGCCCAGGTCTTCGCCCGCGATCCAAGCCTTGGCCCGGTGGCTTTCCACGGCCACGATCGCCAGAAGCTCGTCGGAGGCGTAACGCACATACGCCCCCCGTTGCGGCCCCAGTCCCTGCGGAATCCAATACAGACGGAACAGGCCCATGACGTGATCGATGCGCAAACCGCGGGCGTGCCTCAGCGAAGCACGAATTGTCTCGACGATGGGAGCATAGCACACGTTCCGCAGCCGGTGCGGAATGAACGGCGGCAAGGCCCAATCCTGGCCGTCCGCATTGAACTGGTCCGGAGGCGCCCCGACCGTGGCCCCTTTGGCCAAAACGTCCTGCCACTGCCAGGCGTCGGCGCCGCCCGGCGAGACGCCGATGGGCAAGTCGGTCACCAAGGGCAGTTCCGCAGCCGCTGAAGCCAGCTGAACGTCCAACTGCCATTGCAGCCACATGTGAAAACGCTGACGATCCGAGAATTCTTCGACGAATCGCTTCACGGCCGGCGAATCGGGACGCTGGTACTCGCGCGGCCACCGGTTCCAATCGCCCCCGAATCGTTCGGCCAAGGCACAAAAGCTGGCGAAGGCTCGGAGACTTTCGCCCATCTCCTGGCAGTAGCGATCGAAAGCTGAAGTGGCCGGGGGCCGCCTCCAGAGTCTCTCCAAAGCATCCATCTTCAGGCGAAAGATAGCATTGCGATCGATTTGACGACGATCGTTCAGTTGGCGAGCCGCGGCCGCGAACTCGGACCAATCGGCCGACGCATCCCGGGCGCCGGGCACCTCCTCGATTCTGAGGTAAAGTGGGTTTCGAAATCGCCGGCTGCTGGGGTAGTAAGGACTGGCTTCTTGAGGAATCACGGGGGCCACGGCGCAGAGGGGGTTGAGCATGATCGCCCCCGCGCCAAGTTGCTTTGACCAACGCGCCAGCCATCGCAGATCGCCCAAGTCGCCCATGCCCCAACTGGCACGCGAGCGGGCAGCGTACAGTTGCACGGCCCAGCCCCACAGCTTCAGCTCGGGCGGCATCCAACAGCTGCCCGGCCTCCGGATGATCCAGACGCATTCCTCCGCGTTGTCAGGCTGAAATCGGTGGTATCCAATCGGCAAGTCCGGCGGGGTGTGTCGATGGGCCTGCAGCCGAGTGCCGTCCTCCAAGATCAGTTCGCCGTCGTGTGGAAGGGCCATCGTCTCGCCCGGTCCGAGCACACGCACGTCGGGGCCGGTCAACGGTTGGGGATGAGCGGGGTCCAGCCCCATCGCCCGCAACACGGCGTCGCGCGTCTCCCGGCTGACGGACCGCCAACGCTGGGACGTGTCCTTGTAGGCCGGTATGATCCCGCCGTATTCCTCGGAGACATGTTCGTCGTCAGGCTCGTCCGAACGCACCAAGTCCAAGTTGGCCCGCTGGATCGGACTCGGCTGACGCGTCTTTGGGTCTTTCACAGGTTCTCCGAGACGCAAGTCCCGGCCACGGATTTCCACTGAGGGCATCGCAGGCATTGTAGGCGAGGGCGGAATTCTCTCCAACACCGGCCAAGGCGGAGCGAGTGGGGGGGCGGCGGGATCTTTAACGAGTCCGCAAGCAACTTGGAAACGTTTCCTAAAGTAAACCGACCTTTTGATTCGAAACTTACAATCGGAAGGTTTGTTCCGAAACGTACATTGCGACCAGCCGGTACGCTTCGCAAGCCGAACAAGCTGAGCAGGGGGGCTCCTGCCTTAGGCTTCCTGGTTTGCCTTCGCACAATCTGCCGAGCAGAACGTTCGTGCAGGTTGATTGCGGGACATCCCTCTGCAACGGTGCCAACACGCCAAGCGATAGAGCCAATTAGCTCTACTGTGTGTTTGGGGGCGGCGGCAACAAGCTTCTCCACTTTGTGGATTTTAACCAATTTTAAGCACTCTGGCTGCCGATGATTTCTCTTGGCGGAGATCAGAAGGAGCTGAGTCAAAGCCGCGCAGAAGCGTAACGAGCGTCAATCCCCGACCCAGATGTCTGCGGCCCGTTTGGTTGTCCCACCGACCGGACGAATGCCACGGAAAAAAGGCGAAAACCGCAGACGAGGGGAAACGACCCCGTGCTCCAGTCCCACGACTGGACGCGGATGAGGACGAGTCAACGAGAGAGTTATGGAGAACCTGCGATGAAGGTGTTCACAACTGGACAGGTCGCAAAGATCTGCAAAGTGGCCCCGCGCACGGTCAGCAAGTGGTTCGACTCCGGCCGGCTGAAGGGCTACCGGATTCCCGGATCCCAAGACCGACGCATCCCCAGAGAATACCTGATCAGATTTCTGAAAGAGCACGGTATGCCCTTGGGCGACCTCGAAGACGAGGCCATGGCCAAGGTCTTGATCGTGGCTCAGGATCAGGTGCTGATCGAGAACATGAAGCGCGAATTACCGCCCGAACGTGCCTTTAAGGTCGCGGTAGCGGCCAGCGGCTTCGAGGCGGGAATTCAAGCGGAGAGTTTCCACCCGGATTGCATCTGCGTGGATTTCTCGATCGGCAAAGTCGAGGCCCTGCAGATCTGCCAGAACCTGCGGAAAAATGCCGACTTTTCGGACACGATCCTGATTGCCCTGCTGCCGGACGACGGACAGCCGATGAGCTTCGATCGTTCCAGCATCAACGAAACGTTTAAGAAGCCGTTCGACGCGCGACTCCTGGCGGAGCGCCTGCGAACCCTGATCGGCGCCAAGAAGGAACTGGTCTGACTCACCTGGCTTCCTCCGATGGCGCGGATCTGACTTGCCCTCGCCGCACTCATTATTCCGTCGTGCCTAGACTCTCACGACGGCTTGAATATACCGACGGGGCGGTCGAATGACTCGACCCGTGGCTGAGCCGGGGTTCCCGGCCCCGGACTCCCTTCCCCGTCACCCAGAAAAACGCCCACTTTGTGGGCGTTTTTTTGTTGTCCTGCACGCCGGACGACGGTTATTTCCCCGGCGTCGATAGGCCCTCTTGTTGCCGAGCGGGAGAAGACAATAATTCCGCTTCCCTCCCACGTTGGCCGGCTTGGGCCGCCAACGGTCCGTGCTTTCCCAGAGTCGCAACGCCGATGACCTCTCCGTTGTCCCATTTTGACGCCAGCGGCGCCAGTCGCATGGTTGACGTGTCCGAGAAGCCGATAACGGTGCGGGTCGCCAGGGCGAGCGGGAGGGTGCGGATGCGGCCCGAGACGGTGCGGCTGATCCAGGATCGTCAGGTCGCGAAAGGGGACGTTCTGGAAGTGGCGCGACTGGCTGGGATTATGGCCGCCAAGCGAACGGCAGACCTGATTCCGCTGTGCCACCCGCTCGCCTTGGAAGCAATCAAGGTCGA
>CAYUFW010000019.1:0-34435 GCA_964443915.1 uncultured Pirellulaceae bacterium | reverse complement strand
GGAAATTTTTGCCGAGGTGAGGATCACGGGGCGAACGGGCGTCGAGATGGAGGCCCTCGTGGCTGTCTCCGCCGCGGCCCTGACCGTGTATGACATGTGCAAGTCCGTGGATCGAGGCATGACGATCGAGGAAATCCGCCTGGAAGAGAAGTCCGGTGGCCGCAGTGGGGACTTTCAGCGGCTCGGCTAAGCACCGGTCCAAGAACGAGTCCGCGATTTGGCGAGTAGGATGGGCATTCCTGCCCGTCAGGTGGCGTCGGACAGGAATGTCCAACCTACGAAGTTGTTCCTGGACAGGTGCTAAGGACGTGGGCAACGGTCTAAGTGGCGTCGGAGGCGTCGTATGAGTACTTCTGTGCTGCAGGAAAGAAACCCCGCATCGCTGCGGACGTTGCTAGGCCCCGTGGAACGGGAACTGGCTCAGTTCGAGACGCAACTGACGGGCGAACTCCGCAGCGAACACGCCTTTGTGGATGAATTGGTCCGGTACGGCTGTCTGATCGGCGGCAAACGCCTGCGGCCGGCCTTGCTGCTGCTGTGCGCGAAAGCGGTCGGCCATGTGCGTGCGGAACACCTGACCCTGGCCACCGTTATCGAAATGATTCACACGGCGACCTTGATCCACGACGACGTATTGGACGAGGCCTCGACGCGCCGGCACTTGGCGACCGTTAACTCGCGGTGGGACAGCGAGGCCAGCGTGCTGTTGGGGGACTTCCTGTTCACCCATGCGTTCCACTTGGCCAGCAAGCTGGAAACAACCTTCGCCTGCCGCCGCATCGGGCGGGCTACGAACCGGGTCTGTGAAGGCGAGTTGCGTCAGAAAGGCAGCCGTGGGGATTTCTGTCTGAGCGAAACGGAGTACCTATCGATCATCGAGGCGAAAACCGCCGAGTTGACGGCCTGCAGTTGCGAATTGGGCGCGCACTACGCGGGTGGCGACGAAGCTTGCGTGGCCAGTTGTGCCGCCTACGGCCGCGATCTGGGAATCGCCTTCCAGATCGCCGACGACATCCTGGACCTGATGGGCGACGAATCCCAAACCGGCAAGTCCTTGGGCACGGATCTCGCCCAGCAGAAGCCGACGCTGCCGGTCATCCGGCTGATGGCACTGCTGGACGAAACCGAGCGCCAGCAACTGGTTCAATTGCTGGAAAATGGACCGGAACATCGCCGCGAACTTCTGCGTTTGCTGAAACGCTACGATGCGATCCGCTATGCCGGCGACCGCGCGAAGCAACACGCCGAGCAAGCCCGCCGGCGTCTGGACGTCCTGCCGCCGAACCCCGCCGTGGAAGCGCTGCGCCGCTTGACGCACTTCGTCGTCAGCCGATCCGCATAGAAGTAGGTTGCGGAGACGCCCCACGGCGAAACGGTCCGAGTCTTACCGCTGATACGTGCCCACCAATTCGCCTTCGGCCAGCACGTGGCCGTCCATGGCCTTGAGCAGCATCTTCTTGTCGATGCCCGCATTGGCCTTCAATTCGCAGTCCAGCGCGTACAGGCGGAAATGGTAGTGATGCACGCCGTGGCCGGGCGGGGGTGCCGGGCCGCGGTAGCCGATGGTCCGGCCGCTGGCCCACGAATTGCGCCCCTGCAGCGCCGTGATTGGCTGCTCGAGCCGCGCGGTGGCGGCGAGTCCCTGCGGGAGATCCCGCAGGCTGGCGGGCAGCTTGTAGATGACCCAATGCACCCAGGGCTCTGCGGTGGGGGCGTCCGGGTCGTCGCAGATCAGGGCCAACTCCTTGACGCCGTCCGGAATCCTCTCCCAATGCAGCGGCGGCGAGACGTCCTGGCCGTCGCCCGTGAACAGTTTCGGAATCCGCTCGCCCTCGGCAAACGCGGAACTCGTGACGGTGATGCTCATGATCTGCCCTCCTTCCAGAACTCGTTCGACGCGCGGGGCATCCGACGACTGGATGTGACCGCGGTGCAGGTCCACCCAAGCGCCGCAGTCGCACCGGATGCCGCGGCCAAAGGGAAACAACGTGACATCGTAAGCTCGGCCACAATGCGGACAAGTGATGGCCATGACGCATGCTCGCTGGGAAGCTCCCGTTGATTCTACCAAGGTCGCGCGCGGTTGCCCATCATTGCCGAGGACGCTGCCTCGCGGCGCAAGAACTGGGGTCAGACGTACAGAATTCTATTTTCGCGGGGACAGGTTCGTCCATGTTTCTGGCGTTTGGACCGCGAAAACTGAATTCTGTCCGTCTGACCCCGGCGCGACGCCAGCGGAAATGGACCTCATTCTCCGCTACAATCTACCGGCCAAGCCAAGCTGGCTGCAACATGGAGAAGAGGGAATGTCCGCCCCGAACATCGAACCAACCGAATTCGCCGCTGGCTGTCAAGTCGCCATCCTGACGCCGCCGGGACGCGGAGCGGTGGCGACCATCTCGGTCACGGGACCTCAGGCGACGGCCCGCGTGGCCGTGTTGTTCCGCGCGGCCGCGGGCAAGCTGCTTGGCGACTTCCCCTGCGGTCGCATTGTCTTCGGTCGCTGGTCAGCGGCGGGAGCGGCGGGAGAAGCGGGGGCAGCGGGCGAGGAAATCGTGGTTTGCCGCCGCGCGGTGGACGAAGTCGAAATCCATTGCCACGGAGGCCGCCTCGCGGCTCGCACGATCGTCGATTCGCTGGTCGCCGGAGGGGCCGAAGAGATTCCTTGGCAGGATTTGGCAAGTCGACGGGCGTCGGGTCGCATCGAGGCGGAGGCCCGCGTGGCCTTGGCGGCGGCCAGGACCGAACGCACCGCGGCCATTCTGTTGGATCAGTTGCGTGGGGGCCTGCGGTCGTCGCTGACGGAAACGCTGACGCGCCTTCGCCGCGGCCGTGCGGCCGAGGCGGTGGCGATCCTGCGCGACTTGGAGAAATACGCCGCCCTGGGCCTGCACCTGACGGAGCCTTGGCGAGTGGTCCTGACGGGACGGCCGAACGTGGGCAAGAGCAGTCTGATCAACGCCATCCTCGGCTTTGAGCGGTGCATCGTCCACGCCGAACCGGGCACGACGCGCGACGTGGTGACCGCCCACACGGCGCTGGACGGCTGGCCGGTGGAACTGGCAGACACGGCGGGCCTGCGCGACGGTACGGACGAAATCGAGGTCGCGGGCGTCCAACGGGCGCGCCGACAACTCCGGCATGCGGACTTGGTCGTCTTGGTGTTCGACGTGTCCACACCGTGGACCCGCGCGGACGAAACGCTGCTGGCCGAATGGCCTGGCGCAGTAGTGGCGCACAACAAATGCGACCTCGTAGGGACGCCGCCGCGGGACCGGCCGCCGGGCCTGACGGTTAGCGCTGCCGCGTCTTTGGGGATCGACGCCCTGGCACGGGAAATCTCCCGGCGGCTGGTTCCGGAGCCGCCGAGTCCGGGAGCGGCCATGGTGTTCACTAGGCCGCAGCTCCAAGCGGTGCGAGCCACGCAGGCCGCGCTGGCGGCAGGCCACGACCATGAAACGCTGTCGATGCTGGCGGACCTTCTGGCGAGATCGAGGCCATCCCCAGTGCATCTTCAAGTCTGAACATGGGGGTTGCTGAGTGAGCGCGATGGCGCGAGCCGCCGGTTCCGAATGCCACCAGCGGCTATCGCCGTGCCGCTCACACGTGCTAGCATTTCCGCCCAGGGGGCAGGTCACGCGCGGCAGATCGTCGGCCGCTCGTCTGGGCGAGAGCGTCTCCGCGGATGCCAGCAAGTGGCGCCGCCGCCGAGCGAAGGACGGCGCATTTCTCTCAATCGGCTCAGTTTGCCAATCGATCCCGACAATCCCCGCAAATTGGCCTTGCCTCGCCGTCTGGACTGCTGTACTTAACGGCCCGCTTCTTTTCACGTGGGTTGCCGTTCGGCTTTTTCGGTATGCAGCGACTCCTGATCTTCTGCCTTCTGATGCCATTGTTGGCTGCGTCTGCGCCGTCCGCTGGGGCGGCGGACCGTGCGGCGGAGCCGGACAAGGCCGTGCTGCGTGTGGCGTTTGGAGTGCTGCAGAAACACAAGACGAGTGGGGGCGAAGATCAGTACGTGCTGGTCGACAAGGATGGCCAGATCCGCTACTCGCTTGACACCGACAAGGACCTGCCACTGGAGGCCAACCTCGGCAAGCCGGTGCAGGTGGTCGGCGAGCTTGACGCGGAGGCGGAATCGGACAAGCCGCTGCTGGTCGCCCAGCGGATCGAACCCAAGACGGCTCCGCCGCCGGTCGCCGAGGTTCGAATCGCAGCCAGCCAGGATTCGCAAACCCTTCCGCCGCTAACGCCGATCCCGTCTCTGGGGCCGTCGAGTTCGCCGGGCACGAGCGAGCCATCGACGGGCGGAAGTGCTGAACCCCTCATCATCTCCGACGGAGATTCTGTCGAAGGACCACTGCTGAATGCCCCCGGCCTGATCGAGTCGCCGGACGATCCGCAACTGATCGAGCCGCGTCAGGATCCCTGGCACGTGGCCCCATGCGGGCCGCCCGAATGGCTGTGGGGTCAAGTGGGCATCTTGGCCTGGTGGACCAAAGGGATGCCGTTGCCGGAACTGGTGACGACCAGCCCTGCCGGCACGCCGCAGGCGCAAGCGGGCGTAATCGGGGCCGAGGGAACCGAAGTGTTGTTTGGCGATCGCGACTATTTCACCGACGCGCGTCTGGGCGGTCAGTTCCGCGTCGGCGGTTGGCTGGGAAAACGCCGTTGGGTGGGACTCGAGTTGGACTACACGGGACTGGAGGACGAACAAGCGGGATTCCTGGCGGCCTCCGTGGGCGATCAGATTCTGGCCCGTCCGTTCTTCAACGTCGGGACGAACACGCTGACGTCCGATTCGGCGTTGGTCGCCTATCCCAACCTGATTGCCGGCACGATCTACATCGAGGCCGACAGCCAGTTTCAAATGGCCGGCGCTCACTTGATCACCAACATCCTATGCAACTTCGGCGCGCAGTGCAACGGCGGGGCCGAAGGGGGCGGCTGCAGCAGCGGCTTGCGTGTGGACCTGCTGGGCGGCTATCGCTATATTGGCCTGGACGAAGGCGTGCTGATCCGCGAAACCCTGGTGACCACGGTCACGCCGCGGACCGGGTTTCAGGCTTACGATCAATTCACCGTCAACAACGACTTCCACGGCGGCGAACTCGGTGTGTCGGCCAAGTACCGTGGAAACAGGTGGTGGGCGGAAGGACTGTTGGAAGTGGCCCTCGGGCGCACTGGGACGCAGACACGAATCGCCGGCCAGACGCAACTGATCGTTCCGCCCGGCGCGGAGGATGGCGATGCGACCGTGATGGCCGGCGACCTGCTGGCGCTGACGACGAACATCGGGCAGTACAGCTCCAAGTCGTTCGCCTGGGCGCCGCAGATCGCCGTGACGTTCGGCTATCAATTGTCGCCGCAGTTGAGCGTCAAGGCGGGCTATTCGGGCGTGTTTCTCAGCCGCGTCTTACGGCCCGGCGGCGTGATCGACCTGGGCGTGAACGAGATGTACATTCCCGATCCCACCGACCCGGATCTCGTGCCCACCGGACCCGCACGTCCCGCCGCCGCGTTCCACGAAACGACCTATTGGGCCCACGGTTTCAATTTGGGACTGGATTACCGCTGGTAGACGTCACGACCCGCGCCGGCGGCCGCGAAGAAGCCCGGCTTCTGAGAAGAAGGCGGGCTTCTTCGCGGTCAGCGCGCGCCGTCGGTGCCGGCAAACTCCGAATCGAGTGGCACTATGTTTTCATCATCCCCGGACTCGCCCCAGAGGAACTCAACTCGTTCACGCCGCGCAGCGCCTCCGGCTCGCAAACGGAGACGACGACTTGCGTTAGAGAAGTTGGAGCCGCGGCAGTTGCTCGCCGCAACCGACCTGGCGGCGATCGCGGGCCGCGTGTTCCGCGACGCCACCGGAGACGGCTTCACGCCCGGCGAACAGGTGGTCGGCGCCGCGCTGAACCTGTTCCGCGACGCGAACGCCAACGGGACGTTGGACAGCGGCGACGGCGGGGCGCTCCGCAGCGCCACGAGCGACGCCAACGGCCAGTACCGCTTCGACCGCCTCACGGCCGGCGACTACTTCGTCCAGCAGCCGGCGCAGAACGTGGCCGGCGCCAGCCTGATCCAGATCACCAGCAGCCGGATTTCGATCAGCAGCACCGACGTGCAGGGTACGCCCGGCCAGTCGATCGATGGCTTCACCACGCGGCAAACGGTCACTTCGCCGCTGCCGGTCGGCACGACGATCGTCTCGGCCCAGACGGCGGCCGAGGCGTTGGGCGGCGAGCGCGACATGTCGGTCACGCTCACCGCCGGCCAGACCGGCGACTTTGTCACCTTGGAAGCGGGTTCGGGGCTGCTGAGCATCAACGCCGGCTTCAATGCGACTGGCCGGTACACCGTTACCTGGGACGGTACAGACAACAACGCCTCGTCGCTGAATCCCATCGGCCTGCGGTCCGGCGGCACGGGCGTGGACCTGACTGCCGGCGGCACGAACTCGTACATCGAGTTGGCAGGAGCGGGCGAGAAAGCCGGCGGCACGGCCCGCATCCGCGTTTATACCGACGCCACCAACTTCTCCCAGGCGACGATGACGCTGGGCGTGAATTCGGTGCAGAGCGTCCTGCTGGCGTTGGCGTCGGACTTTACGCCGGCCGGCGGCAGCGGTGCGAATTTCGCCAACGTAGGCGCCGTCGAACTCCAGATCGACACCACGACGGTCGCCTTGGACGGCCAACTCTCCACGTTCCGCATGGTGGGCTCGAAGACCTTTCCCGTCGACTTCAACAACCAGCCGGCGGCCGACCTGTCGTTGGCCAAGACCACCAGTAACCCCAACGTCGACGTCGGGCAGACCACTTCCTTTACTCTGAACCTGCTGAACTCCGGCCCCGACACGGCCACGAACGTCGCGGTCACCGACCTGCTGCCGGCGGGCCTGACGTTTGTCAGCGCCACGGCCTCGCAGGGTTCCTACAACAGCGCCAACGGCATCTGGACCGTCGGGAGCGTGCCCGCCAACACGACCGCCATCCTGCAGGTGACGACCACGGTCGTCGGCACCACCGCCATCACAAACACCGCCCAGATAACCGCGTCTGATCAGCGCGATCCGGATTCCACGCCGAACAACAACAACGCGGGCGAAGACGACCAGAGCAGCATCACGCTGACGCCTCAGCTGGCCGACCTGTCCCTGAGCAAGACGATCAACAACGCGAACGTGACCCTGGGCCAGCCGGTCACGTTCACGCTGAACTTGAATAACTCCGGCCCCAGCGCCGCGACCGGCGTGACGGTCACCGACCAGTTGCCGCAGGGACTGACCTTCGTCAGCGCCACACCGGCCGGAGTGTACAACGCCACGACCGGCGTCTGGACCGTGGGCACGGTGGCCGTCGGCGCCAGTACCACTCTGCAGATCACCGCCAGCGTGGGCACGTCCACCGCCGTCACCAACACGGCTCAGGTCTCCGCGTCCAACCAGCGCGACCCGGACTCGACACCCAACAACAGTATCGCCACCGAGGACGACCAGGCCAGCGTGACGCTGACGCCCCAAGTGGCCGATCTGTCGCTGGCCAAGACCATCGACAACCCGACGCCCAACGTCGGCCAGAACGTGACCTTCACGGTCAATCTGAACAACTCCGGACCGGGGCCGGCGACCAATGTCGCGGTGGCCGACAAGCTGCCGCCGGGGCTGACGTTCATCAGCGCCGCGCCGTCCCAGGGCAGTTACGACAGCGCCAGCGGCACGTGGACCGTGGGCACCGTTTCCGCCGGCGCCAGCGTCAGCCTGCAGTTGGCCGCGACCGTCACCACCACCAGTGCGATTACCAACACGGCCCAAGTCAGCCGCGCCGACCAGCCCGACCCGGATTCCACGCCGAACAACAACAACGCGGCCGAGGACGACCAGAGCAGCATCACGCTCACTCCGCAACGGGCGGACTTGTCCCTGACGAAAACGGTGGACAACGCCGCGCCCAACCCGGACGCCACCGTCAACTTCACGCTCAATCTGCGCAACGACGGGCCGGGTACGGCGACGAACATCACGGTCACCGACCTGCTGCCCAGCGGCCTGACGTTCCTCGGCTCGTCGCCCTCGCAGGGCGCGTACAACAACACGACCGGCCTGTGGAGCGTGGGCGTGGTGAGCAGCGGCAGCAACGCCAGCCTGCAAATCGCCGCCCGCGTCACCGGCAGTGGCACGATCACCAATCTCGCCCAAGTGACCGCGGTCGACCAGCCCGATCCGGACTCGAAGCCCAACAACAACGTGGCCGGCGAGGACGACCAGAGTTCGGTCAACGTGATCGTCCAGCAGGCCGATCTGTCACTGACCAAGACTGCGGACAAGGCCAGCCCGCAGGTCGGCCAGGACATCAAGTTCACCCTGACGGTGTCCAACGGCGGCCCGCACACGGCCACCAACGTCAAGGTCCACGACCTGCTGCCTTCCGGGCTGGCGTTTGTCTCCTCCACGGCTTCGGTGGGGGCGTACGACAGCAACTCCGGCGATTGGACCGTGCCGTCGCTGGCCAGCGGCACCAAGGCGACGCTGCAGATCACGGCCAAGATGACCGGTACGGTGTCCGCCACCAATCCGGCCGAGATCACCGCTTCGGACCAGCGCGATCCGGATTCCACGCCCAACAACGGCGTCGCGACGGAAGACGATCAGGCCGCCGCCACCGTCACGCCCCAGATCGCCGATTTGTCGCTGAGCCAAAAGGCCAACCCCGTCCGCCCCAACGCCAGCCAGCAGGTGACGTTCACCATCACCGTCACCAACGCCGGGCCCAACGACGCCACCGGCGTGGCCGTCACGGACGCGCTGCCCGCGGGCATGGCCTTCGTCTCGGCCACGGCCAGCACCGGTACGTACGACCGCAGCAAGGGCCTGTGGACCGTCGGCAAGGTCGCCAAGGGCGGGACGGTGACGCTGACACTGGTGGGCAGGACGGAAACCTCCGGCGAGAAGACAAACACGGCGGAAATCACCGCCTCCGACCAGTACGATCCGGACTCGCAGCCGAATAACCAGGTAGCCGACGAGGACGATCAAGCCAGCGTCACGATCACTCCCCAAGTCGCCGACGTGTCGCTGACCAAGCGCGTGGACCGGGATGCGCCGAACGTGGGCGACGACGTGACCTTCATCATCACGCTCAACAACGACGGTCCCGACGCCGCCACGGGCGTCAAGGTGAAGGACTCGCTGCCGGCCGGCATGAGCTACGTCTCGTCCAACGCGGCGCAGGGCAGCTACAGTCCCACCAGCGGCGAATGGAACGTGGGCACCGTGCCGCCCGGCTCCGACGTGACCTTGTACCTCGTCGGCAAGGTCACCAATCCGACGGCCAAGATCAACGCCGCCGAGCTGATCGCGGCGGATCAATTCGACCCGGATTCGGCGCCCGGCAACAACATCGCCACGGAAGACGACCAGGCCAGCATCACGGCCACGCCGCAAACCGTCGATCTGTCGCTCGCCAAAGTCGTCGACAATCCGGCGCCCAACGTGGGCGACGAAATCACCTTTGCTGTCGGGATCAACAACGCCGGTCCGGACGAGGCCACCAACGTCGCCGTGCAGGACCGCCTGCCCGCCGGGGTGTCGTACGTCTCGTCCTCGCCCAGCCAGGGCACGTTCGATCTCACGTCAGGCCGCTGGACCGTGGGCAGCGTCCCCAAAGGAACCAACGTGACGCTGCGGATCGTTGCCAGAGTGACGCAGTTGGGGGCGCAAGTCAACTCGGCGGAAATCGTCGCCGCGGACCAATACGACGTCGATTCCAAGCCCGGCAACAACCTCGCCACGGAGGACGACCAAGCCAGCGTGACCGTGACGCCGCAACAGGCCGATCTGTCGCTCACGCAGACGCTTGACGACGACGCACCGAACGTCGGCGACGACATCCGGTTCACCGTCGTCGTGACCAACGCCGGGCCCAACGCGGCCACCTCCGTCGTCGTGGCGGAAGTGTTGCCCGAGGGGCTGGCGTTCGTGTCGGCCACCGCCTCGGAGGGCTCGTACGACAGCGCTCAAGGCCAGTGGAACATCGGCTCGGTGCCGGGAGGAAATTCCGTCACGCTCGAAGTGGTGGCCAAGGTCGAGTCGCCCGACACCCAAACCGTGACGGCGGAAGTCGTGGCCGTCGACCAAGCCGATCCGGACTCGAAGCCCAACAACCAGAAGGCGGGCGAGGACGATCAAGCCGCTGTTTCGCTCACGCCCCAGGTGGTCGACTTGGAGATCACCAAGGTCGATCTGCCCGACCCGGTGTACTCGGGCCGCGAACTGACCTACACCATCACGGTGTCGAATGCCGGCCCGGCGGTGGCGACCGACGTCGTGGTGACGGACACGCTGCCCGCGCACCTGACGCTCGTCTCGTACCAAGTCAGCCAAGGCACCGTCAGCCAGGCGGAAGGAGCGGTGATCGGGGAACTGGGTTCGTTGACGCAAGGCGCCACGGCCTCCTTGACGCTGGTCGTCGTCGTGGACGTGGACTACGAAGGCCCGCTGAACAACAAGGCGGAAATTCAGGGCCGTCAGTACGACTCGCACACGGAAAACAACGTCGCCACCACAAACACGACCGCCCGGCTGCCACCGGCTAAGATCACCGGCACGGTGTTTCTGGACCTGAGCACCGACTCGGAAAACAAGGGCGAGCAAAACCCGAACGATCCGCCGATCGCCGGCGTGTTGCTGGTGTTGACCGGGATCGATCGCTTCGGCCAACCGGTGAACAAGAAGTTCTGGACGGGACCGGACGGGAAGTACGAGTTCGACGGCGTCGAGATCGGCACGTACGTGCTGACCGAGACCCAGCCCAACCTGTTCAACCAGGGCGGCGCTGCGCTTGGCCAACTGATCACGACTCAGCCCACATCCGACGTGAAAATCAAGAGCGCCGACGAGTTCTATTTCAAACTCGGCGGCGGCGACGTGGCGCAGAACTTCAACTTCTGGGAAACCGTCCCCGTCTCGCTCACCCGCCGCCGGTATCTGGCGTCGTCCTGATGTGGCACGGATGCTTGGGCAGAGATGACTGAGAAGGTGTCACGAGAACTTCCTCCGGCATGACGGGGGTGAACCGACTCCGCGCAGTTCTACCCGTACTTGGGATTCGACTTCAGCCACCGCGTACTGGCCGGCGAAGGCGGGGCCACAGTTGACGAGAATTGTGCCGCCGAGCCGGTCAACGCCGCGGGCCTCATGGATGTGGCCACACAGCAAGAGCGCCGGCTGTGCCTGCTCGACGAACTGCCGCACGGCGCGGCTGCCGACGTGCTCGTCGCGGCGAGTGCGGTCCAGCAGCGTGTCGCGGGGCGGCGGGTGGGAGAGCACAATCTCCCATTGCGGTTGCGCCAGCTGTTGCCGTCCCGCCCACAGCGCCCGGCCGATTTCGTCCTCGCTCAGCTCGTACATCGTCCCGGTCCAGGGCGGCATGGCCGACACGCCGTACAAGCCCGCTTGCTGGTGCATCACGCCGCGGCCGAACAGGGACACGCCCAGGCTGGCCAACCGCTCGTCGATCGCCTGCGAATCGCAGTTCCCGGCGACCGCCCACACGTGCGGGCAATGCTGCTGGGCTCGCCGCACCAGGAACTCCGCCGCGTTGGGCGTGCCGAAATTCGTGATGTCGCCGCCCAGCAACACCACGTCCGCCGGGCCAGCATCGGCCAGGATGCGATCCAGGGGCGCCGGGTCGCCGTGCAGGTCGGTGATGCAGACGATGCGCATGAGGATCGCGTCTCCTCAGGCTCCTGGATTCAGGACGACGCTCGTGGACGACAGAGGCACACGGACGGCCGCAACGCAGAACCGCGGAACACGGAAACGGAAAGAGTAGGCTTCACGGCGTCTCCTGCGGTGTCAGTACCTCGGCAAGCTCGTGTCCACCAACAACGCCCAGGCGTCGATGCCGCCGGACATGTTTTGCGCTTGGGTGAAGCCCAACCCGCGCAGTCGCGTGACGACTCTCAGGCTGCGACTGCCGTGATGGCAGTAAACCACGATCCGCTTGTGACGATGGGACTCCAGTTCCGCCAGGCGGCCGTCCATCTCCTGCACAGGGATCAATGTCGCTCCGCCGATCCGGACCAGCGCGTGCTCCGGCGGTTCGCGGCAGTCCAGGAGCAAAAAGTCCTCGCCGGAATCCAAGAGGTCCTGGACGGAGCGTACGTCGATGTGCAAAGGCAGGTCAGTCATGTGAGAACTCGAATGGATGCGGAAACTCCTGCCCCGAAGACCGATCACTGAACACCGATCACCGATCACCGATCACCGCCGCCTACCCCGGCGGCCAGCCCAACGGCCGACCGCCGAGGATGTGGATGTGCAGGTGGTTGACCGCCTGGCCCGCATCCGGTCCGCAGTTGACGACCAGCCGGTAGCCGTTGTTCAACTCCAGTTGCCGGGCCAGCTTGCCGGCGGCCAATAGCAGGTGTCCGGCCAGCGCCTGGTCCGCGTCCTGGAGATCGCCGGCCGAAGGGATCTCCTGCTTCGGGATTAGCAGCACGTGAACCGGCGCCTTGGGCGCGATGTCTCGGAAGGCCAGGCAGAACTCGTCTTCGTACACGATGTCCGCCGGGACCTCACGGTCGATGATGCGTTTGAAAACCATCTTGTCCGCCATCGCCTCTCTCCCTGCAGCGCCGTCGCGCGCGGCCCAGCCCGTCGGCCGGAACAAGTCCGCGCACCGGGGGGGCTAACGCCGCCCCGTTCGCCGTTGCCCACGCCCAAGCCCGTCGGCCGGAACAAGGCCGGGCCGGGCCGGCAAGGATTCGTGGCCGGTCCCTCGTCTTGCCGCCGCGCCGGAACGGCGCGGACTTGTTCCGGCCTCCTCCGATCGCGGCCACCCAGACCGCGACTCACCAATTCAGACCGAATTTCTCCCCGCCGCTCTCACGGGTCGTGCCGCCTTTGAGCGGTTTGCCGGTCGGCGGCACGGCCGGTTTGCGCAGCGGCTCGTCCGGCGCTTCTTCCTCGGCAACTCCTGTTGGCTCGGCCGTGGGGAGGGGATGCGCGTCTTTGAGCGACAACGAGATGCGTTGAGACTCCGGATCCACCGCCAGGATTTTCACCTCGATCTCCTCGCCTTCGCGGACGACGTTGGTCACCTGGACGACGCGATGATGCGCCAGCTCCGAGATGTGGACCAAGCCCTCCACGCCCGGCGCCAGCTTGACGAACGCGCCGAACTTGGCCGTCCGCGTGACAACGCCTTTCACCAGCGAGTCGACCGGGAACCGCTCTTCGATGTCGTGCCACGGGTGATCCAGCAGGTCGCGGTAGTTGAGGCCGATCTTGCCCGTCTGCTGGTTGACCTTCTCGACCTTGACGCGGACCTTCTGGCCGACCTGCAGGACTTCGCTGGGGTGCGCGATGTGCTCCCAGCTGAGTTGGCTGACGTGGATCAGGCCGTCCAGTCCGCCGATATCGACGAACGCACCGAAATCCCGGACGCTGGTCACGGTGCCCTCGCGGACGTCGCCCACCTGGAGTTCGGCCAGCAGCTTTTGACGCTGCTCTTCCTTCTCGCGCTCGACCAGCGCCCGATGGCTGAGCACCAGGTTCCGCCGGCGCTCGTTGGCTTCCGTGACCACGCACAGCAGCTTCTTGTCGTAGTAATCCGGGTAGTGTTCCACCCGGAAAATTTCGATCTGGCTGGCCGGGATGAAGCCGCGGATGTGCCCCACCATGCACTCCAGGCCGCCGACGTTCGAGCCCGTCACGCGGGCTTCGACGACCGCGCCTTGGACCAGGTCGGACCAGTCCTGCACGTCGACGGACGAGCCGGGCACGCTGACTTCGTAGAAGCCGTCCTCCGGGTGATAGCCGGTGACGACCACTTCCATTTCCAGGCCCAGGTCGGGCGGATCGCGGAACTGGCGGAGCGAAGCCACGCCTTCGTTGCGGGCGTCCAGCGCGAAGAAGACGTCGTCGCCATGGATCTTGACCACGACGGCGTGACGGCGGGAGTCGATTTCGATCCCGTCGCCGACGGTGGCGGCGCCGGGACTGCCGGTCACCAGTTCCTCCATCGACGCGCCGGCCATGGCCGATTCGAATTCCTGCTCCAGGTCCGCGGACAGCGGCTGCCGGCGCGACGGCGGCGGAACCTTCACGCGCGGGCGATCGTCCAGTTCGGCGCCGTCCAACAGCGGGTCTCGCTCGCCGGCCGCGCCGTCGGCGGCCTGCTCGCGATCCCGTGGCGGCCGCGGTCCGCCGCCGCGGCCGCGGAACCCGCCGCGCCGTGCCGTCGGCGGCCGCTCGGCAGCGCCGGTCCGCCGCGAGGTGTCCTGCACGCGCCGGCGCAGGGGCGGTTCGGCGGAGACGCGAGGCCTCTCCGCCTGGGCGGGGCCATTCCCGCCGCCCTCTGCCGCTGGACCCGATTCAACTGCCCGTTGCGCGGCCGCCGGGGGCGCTTCGACATCCGCAACCACAGGGCCACCGGCAGGGCCGCCGCCGTCCATCGGCAGCTTGGCCGCGGCTGTTTGCGGGGCAGGCGAAGAGGAAAAATCCGACGAGGGGTCGGCACTCACGGGGATAGGATCGGCGTTCATCGAAAAACCAAGCTGTCCCTGTAAAGGAGATCGCGACGTTGCACGCTGGCGTTCAGCGTGCAATCAGTGTAACATGCCGGACGAGACAAAGGTAGAGTCCCCCCGGCCCGGTGCATAACAAATGTTTCTCGGGAAATCATGGACCGGAACCCGGGCTGCTCTCGAAAGGCCATCGGCCAATAGGCGAAAACGGCCAGATCGCGGAGGAAATCGGTAATGGCGTTTCAGTTCCAATGCCCTCAATGTGCCAACGTCCTGCAGGCCGAGGATTTTCAGGCGGGCCAGCAGAGCTACTGCCCGATGTGCGGCGCGATGTTTTTGATTCCTTCGCCGTATGTTCCCCAGACCCCACAAGCCTTCCCGCCAATGCCTTATCCCGGAGCGCAGGTTCCGGCGGGCACGTACCCGACCGGTCCTGCCCCGTCGCCGTCGCTGCCGTCTTTCCCCGCGATCGATACCGGTGGTTCGTCCCGCGCCGCTCCTGCCGCGGGCGGTCACCCCGGTGTCCCACCGCCTCAGCCCCCCGCGCCGGGCTTCAAACTCGGCGAACCCGAACTCTTGCACATTCCCTGCCCGCAGTGCAAGGAGATGCTGGAAACGCCGGTCGAAATGCTGGACCAGGAGGTCTTGTGCCCGCATTGCCAGGCCCAGTTTCAACTCCGCCGCCGCGACAGCGTGGAATTCAAGCGGAAGAAAGAGCAGGAAGCGCAAATCAGGGAAATGAAGACCGGTAATCTATGGCTGAATCTGGCCATTGTCGCGGTCGTGCTGGTCGTGCTGTTCCTGGGGGCTTTGATCGTTTGGCAGACCTATGGAAAACCGGGTTGAGTCCTGCGCCGTTACCACGTCGGGCGGCCGGCCCGCAGCCACGTAGGTTGGAACTTCGTCCCGACCGAGTCGGGACAGAGTCCCAACCTACGAATCCCTCCGGGCTTCGCTTTTCCGCAGAAAACTTCCGTGCGGGTGCTTCGTAGACGCCACCGGAATCTGCTACACTCGTTGCTTCCCACGTAGTTCGCAGTGACGGGTTGTCTATCCGGATACGGGAGTTGACGATGGCCGAGTCCACCAGGCAAATGGAACAAGCGTATTCTCTGGCGAAAGAACGTTATGCCGCCATCGGCGTCGATGTCGAAGCGGCAGTCAGCACCTTGGCCCGCGTGCCGATCTCGCTGCACTGTTGGCAAGGCGACGACGTGGGCGGGTTTGAAAAAAGCGGCGAGGAATTGGGCGGCGGATTGGCGGTGACCGGCAACTACCTCGGCAAGGCACGGACGCCCGACGAATTGCGGGCCGATCTGGACCTCGCCCTGTCGATGATCCCCGGCACGCACCGCTTGAACCTGCACGCTTGTTATGCCGAGACGGGCGGCCGGCGGGTCGAACGGAACGACTTGCAGCCGGCCCATTTTCAACGCTGGATCGACTGGGCCAAGGCGAAGGGGATGGGGATGGATTTCAATCCCACCTACTTTGCGCATCCCAAGGCGGCCGACGGCTTCACGCTGACCCACTCGGACGACGGCATCCGCCGCTTCTGGGTCGAACACGGCATCGCCTGCCGCAAGATCGGCGCGGCCATCGGCCAATCGCTCGGCACGCCCTGCGTCACGAACGTCTGGATTCCGGACGGCATGAAGGATGTGACGGTCGACCGCAAGTCGCCCCGCCAACGACTGAAGCGCTCGCTGGACGAAATCTTCGCCGAGCCGATCGACCCGGCGCACAACCTGGACGCGATCGAAGCCAAGCTGTTCGGCATCGGCTCCGAGACGTACGTGCCCGGCTCGCACGAGTTCTATCTGGGCTACGCCGTACAGAACGGCAAGCTGCTGTGCCTGGACGCCGGCCATTTCCATCCGACCGAGACGATCGCCGACAAGATCTCCTCGGTGCTGGTGTACTTGAACGAAATCCTGCTGCACGTCAGCCGCGGGATCCGCTGGGACAGCGATCACGTGGTGATCCTGAGCGACGACCTGCGGGCAATCGCCGAAGAAATCGTGCGGGGTGGATTCCTGCCGCGCGTCCACATCGGTCTGGATTACTTCGACGCCAGCATCAACCGAGTGGCGGCGTGGGTGATCGGAACGCGGGCGATGCTCAAGGCCCTGTTGAACGCACTGCTGGAGCCGATCGACCGGCTGCGCCAGCTCGAGCAAAGCGGCGATTACACGGCCCGTCTGGCGCTGTTCGAAGAACTTAAGACGCTGCCTCTAGGCGCCGTCTGGGACTTCTACTGCGCGACCGCCGCCGTCCCCGTCGGCCTGGCATGGCTGGAAGCCGTCCGCAGGTACGAAGCCGACGTGCTGGCCAAACGCGGTTGAGCGGGGGCCCCTCGTTCCCAGGCTCCGCCTGGGAACGCCCTGCCTCGCCGGCTCTGCCGGCCGAATGAGGCAGAACCCCGCAGTCTAACCAGCCCCCCGACGCCGACCACCGATCACCGATTACCCGATCACCCGATCACCGATTACCGATCACCAACCACGGACCCCCCATGACTCCCAACCCTTTCCTCGGCGTCGTTTTTCACTGGCTCGGCGGCTTGGCCTCGGGCAGCTTTTACGTGCCCTACAAGGGCGTCAGGAAGTGGGCCTGGGAAGTGTATTGGCTTGTGGGCGGGTTCTTCAGCTGGATCATCTGTCCCTGGGCGCTGGCGACCGTGATGACCAACGACGTGCCGGGGGTCCTGAGCCAGCAGACCCTGACCACGCTCTGGTGGACGTATTTCTTCGGAGCCATGTGGGGTTTCGGGGGGCTCACGTTCGGCCTGACGATGCGTTACCTCGGCATGTCGCTCGGCATGGGCGTTGCGCTGGGCTACTGTGCCGCTTTTGGCACGTTGTTGCCGCCAATCTTCAAGTTGTTTGTCCCGGAGATTCCCGTCCCCGAAGACATCGTGCAGATCGCCGCGAGCTTTCCCGGCAAAGTGACGCTGGCGGGCGTCGTCGTCTGCTTGCTGGGCATTGGGATCGCGGCCCTGGCGGGCCTGACCAAGGAAAAGGAGATGCCGGAGGAGGCGAAGAAGAAGTCGATTGCCGAGTTCAACTTCGGCAAAGGCATCCTCGTCGCGACCTTTTCCGGCATCATGAGCGCCTGCTTTTCGTTCGCCCTCACGGCGGGCAATCCGATCGGCGCCGCTTCCGCCGCAGCCGGCACCAGCACGTTGTGGACCGGCTTGCCCAAGCTGATCGTGGTGTTGCTGGGCGGCTTTACGACGAACTTTGTCTGGTGCGTCATCCTGAACATCCGCAACAAGACGGGCTATCAATACTTCTCGCCCACGCTGCGGCAGGAACTGCCCCAGCGCGAAGACGAGACGATCATCGAGACGGCCCTGGAGGCGCCCAGCGAAGAAGTCGTCGTCCACGCTCCCGGTGGCGCAGCGGCCGCCGCCGACAACCGCGTGCCGCTGCTCAGGAACTTCTTCTTCTCCGCCCTGGCCGGGACCACCTGGTACTTCCAGTTCTTCTTCTACACGATGGGCGAAACGCAGATGGGCGATTTCAGTTTCGCCAGTTGGACGCTGCACATGGCCAGCATCATCATCTTCAGCACCCTGTGGGGCGTGGCGCTGCACGAGTGGAAAGGCAGCAGCAAGAGGACGCACGTGCTGATCACCATGGGCCTGGCCGTGCTGGTGCTGTCCACGATTATCGTAGGCTATGGAAACTACCTGAAGGCGACTCCGGCGGGACATTAGCGATGACCGACGACGAACTCCAAGGGCCCAGCGAATTCGAACGCGAACCCGTCCCGCCGCGGGCCCAGTTGGGCTTCACGAGCTTTATCGGCATGTATGCCGGCGAGCACACGGCGGGCACCGAACTGATGATCGGGCCGTTGTTCGTGGCGCATGGGGTGAGCGCCTTTGACGTGATCGTCGGTCTGCTGCTGGGGAACCTCCTGGCCGTGCTCAGCTGGACGTACCTCACCGCGCCGATTGCGACGCGGCGGCGGCTGACGCTGTACTACCAACTGGAGAAGATCTGCGGCCGTCAGTTGGTCACGCTGTACAATCTGGCCAACGGCGTCATGTTCTGTTTCCTGGCCGGGGCGATGGTCACCGTGTCCGCTACGGCGGTCGGCGTGTGGATCGAATTTCCCATGCCGGGCCTGAATGACGTTTACCCCAACAGCCTCGGCTGGGTGCTGGCCGTGTTGGGCGTCGGCGTCGCGATTGCCGTCGTGGCCGCCTACGGCTATGAAACGGTCGCCAAGATCGCCAACATCGCCGCCCCGTGGATGGTGGTCGTGTTCGTCGCGTTTGGGATCGTCGGCTTCCGCCAGTTCATGGACGTCACGGGTACGCAGGTGCGGTCGTTCGACGATTTCTGGCGTTTGGCGACGGACGTGATTTGGAAGGGCGGCGAGCCGCTGGCCGGACGCGTCAAGTTCACCTTCTGGCACGTCACGTTCTTTGCCTGGTTCTGCAACATGGCCATGCACGTCGGCATGTCGGACCTGAGCGTGTTCCGGTTTGCCCGCAAGAGTTGGTACGGCATCGCCTCGGCGTCCGGAATGTACCTGGGGCATTTCCTCGCCTGGATCGCCGCCTCGATCCTGTACGCCTACCAATTGCACTTGGACCCCAACAACACGGACGTGCTGCCCAGACCGCTGGCTTACCGAGCGTGTGGCCTGACCGGGCTGATCTGCGTCGTCGTCGCCGGCTGGACCACGGCCAATCCGACCATCTACCGGGCCGGCTTGGCGTTCCAGGCCATCACGCCCAAGACCTCGCGGTTCGTGGTCACGCTCGTCACCGGCGGCGTCGCCGCCGTCGCCGGCATGTTCCCCGCGATCGCCATGAAGCTGCTGGATTTCGTGGCCCTGTACGGCATGTTGCTGATGCCCATGGGCGCCGTGATCTTCGTCGACTTCTGGCTGATCCGCAAGTTCGGCTTGCACAGCGACTATGCCGAACTGAGCCGTCGGAACTTCAATTGGGCAGCCGGCCTGACGTGGTTTCTCACGCTGGGCACTTGTTATCTGCTGGTCAAGTTTGCCGGCGTGCAGATCTTCTTCGTCAGCCTGCCCGGCTGGTTCGTCGCGGCCGTGTTGTACGTCATCCTGAGCAAGGTCTACCAGCAGAAGATCCAGCCGTCCCCGCCGGCCGAACCGCCCGCCAGTCCATGAGGTCACCCGAGCCATGCGCACCGTCGTGCAAACCATTTCCTGGATCGCCTGTGCCGCCACCCTGTTGCCGTCGCTGCTGTTCCTCACATCTCACATGGAACTCGACGACGTGAAACGGTGGATGGTCTTCAGCACTCTCGTCTGGTTCGCCGTCACGTCCCTGTGGATGGGCCGCAAACAAGGCCGCTTCGCCCCGGCCGGCAGCCCCAGGTGAGCAGGAACCAGCACAGCAACGGAGAACCGCAAGCCTGACGCCCAGGGGCGGGCAACTGCCGGCTTCTTGACAATCCACCGCCGACGCTGATAGGTTTAGGCCAGCATTAGCGTCGCGGCCACCACGAGGACCATGAGGAGCAGACCATGAACGGAGCCCAGAAGCAGGAAACGAACCGCCGTCAATTTCTGAAGGACACCGGCCGCGTGGCGGCTGCGTCGATCGTCGCCGCGCGGGCGGTCCCGCACGTGTACGCGGCGGAGAACAACACGATTCGGCTGGCCTTGGTGGGTTGCGGCGGCCGCGGGACAGGAGCGGCGGCCGACGCGCTGTCTTCCTCCAAAGGCCCGACTCAGCTGGTCGCCATGGCCGACGTGTTCCCGCGGCGGTTGGCCGCCAGCTACGCGAATCTCCAACGTGTGTTCGCCAAGCAGATCGACGTGCCGGAGGAGCGGCGGTTCCTCGGCTTCGACGCCTACCGTCGGGCGATGGACTGCCTGGGCCCCGGCGACATCGTGATTCTCACCACGCCCTGCGCCTTCCGCTGGGTCCACTTCGGCTACGCCATCGAAAAGGGCCTCAACGTGTTCATGGAGAAGCCGACGACCGTCGACGGCCCCAGCACGCGCAAGATGCTGGCGCTGGCCGAGCAGTCGGCCCAGAAGAACCTGAAGGTGGGCGTGGGCCTGATGTGCCGCCACTGCCGCGCCCGCTGGGAACTGCTGGACCGCATCCAGGACGGCCAAATCGGCGAAATCACGCTGCTGAAGACCTACCGCCTGGTCGGCCCGGCGGGTTTCTGCGGGCCCAAACCGCAGGAGATGAGCGAGTTGCTGTACCAGGTGCAGAACTACTTGAGCTTCATGTGGGCCAGCGGCGGACTGGTCCACGACTACACCAGCCACAACATCGACGAGTGCTGCTGGATGAAGGGCGCGTGGCCGGTGCGGGCTCAAGGCTCCGGTGGCCGCTGCCACCGCGGCAACGCCGTCGATCAGAACTTCGACCACCACAGCGTGGAATACACCTTTGCCGACGGCACCAATCTGTTCGTGAATGCCCGCAACATGGCAGGCTGCTACGACGAGTTCGCCAGTTACGCGCACGGCACCAAGGGCTCGGCGGTCATCTCGACCTTTATGCACACGCCCGCCAAGTGCCGCATCTACAAGGGACACAACGTCGTCGCCAGCGACTTGGCATGGGCCTTTCCCCAGCCGGAGCCGAACCCGTACAAATTGGAATGGGACGACCTGATCGAGGCCATCCGCGAGGACAAGCCGTTCAACGAGGCGAAGCGCGGCGCCGAGGCGAGCCTGGTGCAGATCATGGGCCGCATGGCCGTCCACACGGGCCACGTCGTCACGTGGGACGAGGCCCTCAATCACCAGGTTGAATTCGCTCCCGACGTGGACAAACTCGCGATGGATTCGCCCGCGCCCCTGCCCGTACGCCCCGACGGCACCTACCCGCAACCGCAGCCCGGCGTGATCACCAAGCGAGAATACTGAGTGTGCCGCACCTCGGCAGCGGTCCAGACGATCTCTGCCGCAAGAGCGTGCTGACGAGGAGAATTCAGGAGGACACCGTGAGCAGATATTCTCGGGGACGGCTCGTGGCATGGGGACTGTGGTTGGCGGCGATTGCGGTGACCTGGACGGGACTTGTGGCTGTGGCTGCAGCGGCGGGGGAAGACGGCGGCGGGACCATCGTCTTGTCCAGCGACCGCTCCGGGCCTTGGCGGATTTGGAGCGTGCGGCCGGATGGTTCGGAGTTGAAGCAGTTGTCTCAGGCCGCACCGGACGAACAGGATGTCGATCCGGTGTTCAGTCCGGACGGAAAGGAAATCCTCTTTTCGTCGACGCGAGGCGGATCGGTCGGCGTGTGGAAGATGTCGGCTGACGGCTCCAAGCCGGCGCGGATTTGTGACGGGGACCAGGCGGAATGGTCGCCCGATGGGAAGCGGATCGCGCTGCGGCGCGCGGAGCGGCTGTACACGCGCGAATTGGCTTCGGGCCGCGAGCAGCCGATCACGCCGGAGGATTGGCCGCACTGCTCCGGGCCGGCTTGGCGTCCCGACAGGCAACAGATTGCCTTCGCCTGCCGCTGGGAGGCGGGCAACGGGGTGTTTGTGGTCGCCGCGGAGGGCGGCCCGCCCACGAAGGTCTACGACAAGAAGGGCGCGTGCGAGCCGCACTGGTCGCCGGACGGCCAGCGGATCGTGTACGAGACGGAGACGAACCTCTTCACGATCGGCCCCGACGGCAAGAAGAACCGTGCGGTGACGTTTTTCGGCGGGGTCCAACGCTACGGACGGTTCAGCCCCGACGGCAAGTCGATCGTCTATTGCCAAGGCGTGTCGGACCGCGGCCCGTGGGAGTTGTACATCATTCCGGCCACCGGAGGCACGCCCCGGCAACTGACCGAAGGCAGTTCGGACTTGAACCCGGATTGGAGATAGCATGGTGAAGACACCGCCCTCACGTCGCCGCGTAGCTCCGAGACGCGGTCCCAACGTCGTCGCCGCGTCGCTTCGCGACGCGATGCCGCTCGCGGAGCGAGCGGCCTACGGTGAGGCGAACCCCGGTCTCGGAGAGACCGGGCTACGTGGTTGGAGCGGCTTGCTTTGCGTGCTGACGGTGTTGACGCTGCTCGACCAGGGGCAGGTGCGCGCGGCAGATGACGAATCCGCGTCGGCGGGCGTGTGCCTGTTCGACACCAGTGCTTCATCAGCTCAAGGTCTGTCGCCGGATGAGTTGCGATCCAAGCGCGGCTGGCTGCAGCTGCCCGAGGACGAAACGGCGCATCGGTTCCGCGGGGACGCGGTGCTGTTGAACGACAAGCTGGCGGCGGTCTTGCGGGCGCACGCCGGGTTCGACGTGTTCTCGATTACGCCGACGGGCTACGAACTGCGAACCACGCTGGTCCCGCTGTCGGCCCGCGAATCGGCTCCGGCCACCTTGTCCAGCGTCAAGATCCTGGAGAACAATCCCGGCGCCGTGATGCTGGAGGCCGCCTTTACCGCAGGCGACGGGACGCGGATGGCCCTGCAGTGCCAGCTGTCGGTCGGGCAGAGTATTTTCGAAATCCGGCCGGCCGCGGGCGTGGCGCGGCTGCGGCTGCAAAATGCCGCCCGCTACGTGGTGATCCCCGATTTCTTCGGTGACGACATGGTGTTCACGCCCGACACGTTGCCGCGCGAGCGGATCTCGCTGCCGGCCGAGAATTTCTTCCTCACGCCGCTCTCCGGCGGCTCGGCGCTGTTGATGTGCGTGTCGTCTGCGCGAATGCAGAACGCCGAGGCGATCGTCTCCGACCGCGGCGGGGGACGCAGTTTCTCCGGTTGCGAAGTCGCTTGCACTTCGGGCAAGAGCCTCTGGCTGGCGTCGCTCGACGGTGCGGGACTTTGGCACGACCGGCCGCTGCCCGCCGCCGACCTGCAGGCCGCTCTCGTGCTGGATTGGAAGCCGCCGTTTCCGGCCAAATGGCGGGCGGATTTTGTGGGCAGGACGGGGGAGACGAGATCCTGGTACTTCCTCGGCGGAGAAGGGCCGGACGAGGGCACGTCGCTCGTGGCTCCTCAAGGCTGTCCGTGCCGCATCGACGGCGAGCGAGCCGTGGTCCACGGGCCGCTGCTTGCCGAGGCCGCGTCCGGCTTGCCTGCCCGGCCGCTGCTGGTCTACCCGCTGGACCGCAGCCGGGCCACGCCGCTGACCGCCTTCTGCCCGACCGACGTGCTGCGCAGCACGCTGGGCGTCGGGCCCTGCCAGTACATCTTGCAGACGGAGGGGCTGCAGACGGATGCGAATCCCACGCCGGACAACGTGATGACGTGGATCGAAAAGCAGATCGCCCGCAAACGACACAAGAAATCGGCCGACGAGATCCGCGACTTGGTGCATCAGATGAGCGAACACGTGAGTCACGTCGCGGATCGCATCCAGCGGTACGCCGAGTTGGGCCGCGACGTGCAGAAGCTGTGTACGGAAGCCGAATCCGGCGATCCGCTACGGACCGCTGCCGCCGCGCTGAAGCCGATCGCCGGATGGCTGCAGCGGAACGCGACGGCGCCGGATGTGACGGCCGCCCCGCAGCGCGTGAGTCAACTGGCTGTCCAGGTCGCCGCCCTGGTCGATCAGGCCAGCCCGCTGGCCGAATGCCAGCGGTTGGGTGCGGAACTGCGGTCGGTCGGCGCCGTCCAGGACCGCGCCTTGGCCAACGGCCGGATGGCGGCCCGGTGGCTGCGAGCCCGAGCGCACATGCTCGCCGCCGATGATCCGCCGACGGCGGACTGGATAAGAAAGGTCCAAGATTCGGTGGACGCTGCGCTCCAGGACAAGCGGTGAGAAGTCGGAGGTCAGAGGTCAGAAGTCAGGGGGCGGGGGTCAGCGGTGCGAAGTGTGAAGAGTGAATCGCTCGGCTTCCCCGATCCTCACTTTGCCGTTCTCACTCTGCATTTTGCACTTCGCCCTGTCCCCTTTGGTTGTCGGGTATCCCGCGTCAGGAGTTTCAGGATGTCATCCGCCGCTGTTTGCGTGCTATCGTTTCTCGGCCTGTTGGGTGTCGTTCCGTGCATGGCCGCACAGTCGCCGGCTCCGGCTCGCGCGCCCGTGAACTTGTTCGACACCGCCGTTTCATCGCCCGCGCCGTGGACGGGATCGGCGCTCGCCCAGCGGACCGGTTGGACCGAGTTGCCGGAAGACGAGACCGACCACTCGTTCCGCGGCGACGCCGTGCTGGTCAACGATCGGCTGGCGGTGAGTCTGAGGCGCGGCGCGGGCGGGGCGGAGGTTTATTCGCCGGACGCGCACGGCTGGACGTTGCGTGCCGTCCTTGCGCCCGACGGGGATGCCCCCGCCTTGGCGCTGACTTCCGTCGCGATCATCGACAACACGCCCAGCGAAGCCGCAGTGGACGCGGTGTTTGCCTCGCCTGGCGGCCGGCCGTGCAGCGTGCGGTTCAGCCTGGGGATGGGGCAGATGTTCGTGAAGACCGAGCCGCAGGCGAACGTCGCCGGGTTGAGCGTCGCCGCGCCGTGCCGGTTTGTCGTCCTGCCCGATTTCTTTGCCGACGACATCGTCATCGACGCCGCCGAGTTGCCCGTGGCCGCCGCCGAGTTGCCCAGCGAGAACTTCCTCCTGCACCTGCTGCCCAGCCAGGACGCGGTGGTCATGACGGTGGCCAGCCAGCGGGCCCGGGACGCGCGGATCGCGCTCTGGGGCGAAGGCGCACAGCGGCGGATCGACCGGAGCGAGATGGACTACGGACCCAAGGGCAAGATCTGGGTGGCGGTGCTCGGCGGCCGCGACGTGTGGCACCAGCGCGACGTGCGCGGCGACCAGGCCGGGCAGATCCTGCCGCTGGATTGGACCGCGCCGTTTCCGGCCCAGTGGCGCGTCGATTGGCGGCTGACCGATCGGCTGGCCGCCAGTTGGGAAATGGTCGCCGAGCAGAGCAACGGCGAGTTTATCAAGCACGGCTGGTTTGGCAATCCAGAGACACTGCCGATCACCCGCCGCCGCTGGGCGACGGTCTACGGCTGGTTCGAGTACCCGTGCTGGATCGATCGCGAGGGACGCGGGTTCCTGCAGCCGCTGAAGAGAACGGTGCGGTTCGACGGCCCGGTGGTGATCTATCCGATCAACCGGGCGCGGACGACTCCGCTGGACCAATTCACCGTCGTGGACGTGGTGCGAGCGACCCTCGGCGTCGGCCCCTGCGAATACATCCTGGACGTGGAGGGCCAGGGCGCGACCCGCAAAGGCCGGGCCACCTGCGCCACGCGCGACGCGCTGAAGGCCATCTACGGCGCCCGCCAACAGAAGCAGCGGCGGGCGGAAATCGAGACGATCCTGGACGAAGTCGTCGTGTTCGTGACGCACATCCGCAGCCGGATCGACCAGTACGTGAGCTTCGGGCACGAGTTGCTGGCCTATCTGGACCGGCAGAAACAAGCCCACCCGGAACTGGCCGAATTCCTGGCGGACATGGAGTCGGCGACGAAGGCCATCGACGCGGCGTTCGAGAAACGCAAGGCGAACATCCGCACGCCGCAATACGTGATCGACTTGACGGACGAATTCCGCAAGACGCTGCTGGACAACGAAGGCGACGACGCCCTGCCGCGTTGCACGAAGATCACCGAGGCGATCGTCGTGGTGGGCGGCAACCAGGACGAGCTGGTGGGCGAATGCCGCAACGCGGTCAAAATCCTCCGCCAGCGCGCCGGCTTGGCGTTGGCCCAACAGCCGCAAGTGGCTCAGATCGCCAAGGAGATCCGCGACCGCACACAGAAGGTCCTCCGCCAAGCCGCCTCGTACGAGGCGCCCCGGCACTGACCGCGCGCGTCAGCGAGGCGGCCCTTGGAGTGCGGCGACTCGTCGCCGCTTTTGGCCAAGCTTGGCGACGCCCTTTTTCTTTTTTTGAGCGATACCGGAGCAGCACGACCCATGACTCGCATCCACCCCCTCTGGCCGATCCGTTTGTGGCCGTTGGCAACGGCGTTGATCGTGGGCTGCGGCCAGCCTCCCGGCCAACCGCTGCCATCGCCGGCTCCGCCACCTGCCGCGGAAGCCCCGGCCCCGGCCCCGGCCCCGGCTCCGACTCCGACCCCGCTCTCGAAGTCCGGCGTCGAAATGGTGCTCGTCCCGGCGGGCGAGTTCACGATGGGCGACGACGGCGGCGAAGACGACGAGCAGCCGGCGCATCGCGTCCGCGTCGCCGCCTTCTGGATGGACGTGACGGAAGTGACTCAGGCGTCGTTTCAAGCCCTGATGGGCCGCAATCCCGCCAAGTTCGCCGGGCCCGACAAGCCCGTCGAGCGGATCAGCTGGCACGCGGCCATCCAGTACTGCAACATGCGTTCTCAGCGCGACGGCCTGACGCCGTGCTACGACTTGAAGACCCTGGCCTGCGATTTTGCCGCCGACGGCTACCGCTTGCCGACCGAGGCCGAATGGGAATACGCCTGCCGGGCCGGGACCACCACGCGCTGGTCGTTCGGCGACGACTCGGGCAAGTTGAAAGACCATGCCTGGTACAAACCCAATGCCGCCAAGAAGACGCATCCGGTCAAGTCCAAGCGGGCCAATCCGTGGGGCCTGTACGACATGCACGGCAACGTGGCCGAGTGGTGTCAGGACTTCTACGCCGAGCGTTACAGCGAGGGCGGCGACAGCGTACAAGACCCCCGCGGCCCTGACACGGGCGAGGACCGCGTCCTGCGCGGCGGCAGTTGGGCGGTGGACGAGGACCGTTGCCGATGTTCCGCCCGCGATTTCGAAGCCCCCGGCTTTGCCGACGTCTGCTTCGGCTACGAAGCCTACGGGTTTCGCTGCGTTCGCAAGGCAAGTCCAGCGGGCCCTGGATGATCTCGCGGACGGCGGGGAACGGGTTGCAGTCAGCCGGCGACCGTCACGGTCGAGCGGAATCCAGCAATCCCAAGCGTTGTCCCTGGTAACCCTTGGCGGCGATCGCTGCCAGCCACGCTCCGTTTTCCAGGTACCAGTCGATCGTGCGGCTCAGTCCGGTCTCGAACGTGTGCTGCGGCTCCCAGCCCAGTTCGGTCCGCAGCCGGGTGGCGTCGATGGCCTACCGCAGATCGTGTCCCGGCCGGTCGGGAACGAAGGTGATCAGATCCCGATAGCTGCCCGACGCGCGGGGACGCTTTTGCTGCAGCAGATCGCACACCAGGTACACGATGTCCAGGTTCGCCCACTCGTTCAAGCCGCCGACGTTGTAGGTCCGGCCGTCGGCGCCGCAGCGGACGATCCGCTCGATGGCCCGGCAGTGGTCTTCCACGTACAGCCAATCCCGCACGTTCCGGCCGGTTCCGTAGACGGGCAGCGGCTGGCCGGCCAGGGCCCGCGTGATCATCAGCGGGATCAGTTTCTCCGGGAACTGGTAGGGGCCGTAGTTGTTCGAGCAGTTGGAGATCGTGACCGGCAGTCCGTAGGTGTGCCCCCAGGCGCGCACCAGGTGGTCGGACGCGGCTTTCGAGGCGCTGTACGGGCTGTTGGGATGGTAGGGCGTTTCCTCGGTAAAATAGCCATCCGGCCCCAGCGAGCCGTACACCTCGTCGGTGCTGACGTGGTGGAAGCGGAACCGTTGGCGGGCCCGCCACGCCGCCAGGGATTGCTGCAGCAGCGTGTAGGTGCCGATGATGTTCGTGTCCAGGAACGCGCGCGGGCCGGTGATCGAGCGGTCGACGTGGCTCTCGGCGGCAAAGTGTACGACCGTGTCGATCGGCTCCTCGGCAAAGACTTGCGCCACCCGCGCTTCGTCGCAGATGTCGGCGTGTACGAAGCGGTAGCGATCACCGCACTGTTCGGCGACGCCGGCCAAGCTGCTCGGACTGGCGGCGTAGGTCAGGCCATCCAGGTTGATCACCCGCACCGCCGGATCGGCGGCCAGCAGGTAGCGGACGAAATTGACGCCGATGAAACCGGCCCCGCCGGTGATCAGCATGACGTGGGGGGTGTGTTGGATTTCAGCCATGGCATTCGTACTGCTTCAGCAGAAAACCGACGGGTTCCTTGTGAGGCTGCTCGCGGAGGATTTTACGGCCGGGCGACAGCGTGTATCATGGGTTGATTTCGCCGTGACGGCAAGGGATAGTGGGGGGATGGCGGGCTCGGTTTTTTTGGGGAGCGGACGTTCGCCGGTTCTTGGGCGCCAAGTTCGACGCGTGCGCCGATGGGATTGCGGTAAGCCGAGTCGTGGAGGGCGGTGCCTTGTCTCTTGGAGTGCGGCTTGGAGTCTTGGGGCTGATTGGGTTCAAGAGACAGAGCAGGGCACGCGAACGCAAAGCGGCGGCGGCTACGTCGCCATCGGGCCAAAGCGGCGACAAGGCGCCGCACTCCAAGAATGCCTGCCGGGAAACAAGAAATCGGGCAATAAGCGTGACTTGTTGGTGGCACCATACGTTGCGGGAGGAGGCTGTACCATGCAATTCGATCATGTCGGCATTGTGACCAACGAGAAGAAGCCCGGCGCGGTCTTCGTGGAGGCCACGCGGGTCTGGGTGACCAACCTGGAGGACCATCCGTATCGTGTGGAATGGCTGTACTTCGAGCCCGACAGCCCGGTGACCGGACCTCTGCGAGAAGGCCCGCACGTCGGCTTCCGAGTGGACAGCGTCGATGCGATTCACGAGGCGTCGAAGGGACTGAAAGTCTTGCTGGAGCCGTTCGACGCGGGCTTCGCCGTGGCCGGGTTCTACCAAACGCCGGATGGGGCGCTGATCGAGTTCGTCACCTACAAAGATGGCCCGTCACCGTGGTCAAAGGCCAAACCGTAGTCCGGTCACTCCGTGACCGGAACGACGGGTCGCGCACGTCGTAGGGTGGGCCAAGTCTTCGCGGCCCACCAACGGCGACTGGTTGGCAACAATTCGGTGGGCCGCGAAGACTTGGCCCACCCTACGCGGTTGCGGCCGCGGGCCACGTGAGGATCGACACATGCTGCAAGGTTTCCTGCGCGTCCTGGACGCCAGCCAAATGGACCGCCTGCACGCCGGCGCGCTGACGGTCCTGGAACGGACCGGTTTGCAGATCCAGGGCGAGTTCCTGTTGCGCGCCTTGGCGGATGCGGGCTGCCGGGTCGACTTCGCGGCCCGGCGAGCGTGGTTCCCGCCGGAGTTGGTCGAGCGGCAGGTGGCCGCCCAGCGAGACCGTTACCGCATGGTCCGCTCGTCGCTCTGGTACCCCTTCTGCCGCGAGCTGCCGCCCGACGGCGTCGCGGTTCCGGAACGGTTTCTGGTCGATTACGGATTCGGCACGCCGTGGATCTTCGACTGGCCCCAGCGCCGTTACCGTCCGCCGACGGTTCAGGACCAGATCGACGCCATCCAGCTGGGCAACGCCTTGGACTGCGTGGCGGCCGTGAACGCGCCGTTTATCTGCAGCGAGTTCGACCCGCGGACCGAGAACATCGAATCCGCACGGCTGCTGCTGTTGCACACGCGCAAACCCGGCTGGGTCGGCACCAGTTCCGGCGCGCAGGTCAAGTACCTTGCCGAGTTGGCCGAATTGGCCGCGGACGGCGATCGCGAACGGCTCTGCACTCAGCCGCCGATCATCGTTACCGCCTACTGCACCACCTCGCCGTTGAAACTGGACACGCGCTCGTGCGAGGTGCTCCAGCAGGCGTTGAAGTATGGCTTTCCCGTCAACTTCGCCCCCATGCCCATCCTGGGCGCGACCAGCCCCATCACCCCGGCCGGCAGCGCCATCGTGGCGGCGGCGGAGATCCTCGGCTGCCTGACGGCCACGACGCTGATCCAACCCGATCGGTTCTACTTCTCGACGAGCATCGCGGCGGAAATGGACATGCGCACCACGCAAGTCTGCTTTGCCACCCCGGCGGCCATCCTCACGGACGCCGCGGTGCATCAGCTGTTCCGCAGCAAGTACGGCTTGGTACACAACGTCGAGCCGGCGTATGTCGAGGCGAAAGTGCCCGGCATTCAAGCCGCCATGATGAAGGTCTATCGCCAGATGGCCCTCGGCGCGACGGTCAGCCTGCCGCTGGCGATCGGCGCCCTGGACAGCGCCGCCGTGTTCTCGCCCACCCAGGCAATGATCGACTTGGAGATGAACGAAGCGCTGTACAAGTTCTACGCCGGGATGGAAGTCAGCGAGGAGACGATGGGCCTGGACTTGATCTCCGAAATGGAGTTCTGCTCGCAACGGACCTACCTGGAAACGGAGCACACGGCCCGCCACTTCCGCCAAGTGGGCTGGCTGCCGAAGCTGATGGACCGCACGTACTGCGACCACGAGTCACCCGCCGTCGTCAGCGACGAGACCTTGTTGGAGCGGGCGGACCGGGCTTGGCGCCAGCTGGTCGCGCAACAGGAACCGCCGGACGTCGATCCGCACTGGGCGCGCGAACTGGACCGCATCACCGCCGCCGCCCGCGCCGAACTGCTGGCCGGGTGACTCTATCTACCAAAGTCTCTGCGCCACGCCTTGGACCACCCCGACGAGTCGCGGCCGCTGACCCGGCAGTTGACTCGCGAGGCAGACGGATTGACAAGGGAATGGGGACAAGGGAATGAAGGAAGAGAATTGGGGCAAGGAAGTGGCCTTAACGGAATCTCGAACGATTCATTCCCTTGTCCCCATTCCCTTGTCCCTATCCCGTCGTGCGGAACCTAAGGCTTGGGCCGGACCGGGTCCGGCTGGTGGGGCACGAACTGGAAGGCGTACAGATCGGCGTCCTTGATCACGAACCGCAGCCGGACGGGCTTGCCGGACAGCGGCCGCACGTCCCCCCCGTTGCGCCATCGCACGACCCGCGCCAACTCGTCGCCGAAGACCTCCGGGCAGTCGGCCAGGTCGTATCCGGGAACGGGCTGGCCCGCAACGTCCTGGATCTCGACTTGGATGCTTCCCGCACCGGAGGTGGACATGTTGAGCGTCAGGTTGCCGCCGTCGAACACCAGCGGTTTGGTGACCATCTCGCCGCCTCGCGCCGAAGCTCGCAACGACACAAAGCCGTCGATGCGCACCGTCAGACGCCGCACGTGGACCGCGGTGGCCTGCCAGTAGTGCTCCGAGGCGTAGATCGAGAGGTCGTTCGGCGCATCGCCCAAGGCGGAGGCCGTTTCGACCATGCCCCAGAAGACCATGTTGTCGCCGTAGACCCAGGAGCCCTGGCGGAGCGGACCGGGGCGCAGGAAGGCTTCGTTCCAGCGGCGGAACAGCACCCCGTCGCGGCTGGTCATGAACAGCCCGTCGGTGATCGCGGTCCCGTAGCGCGGGCTGGCTTTGGAGCGGGCCAGCCGTTCCTCCAGGCCCGGCAAGGCCATCATCGAATCCGACCAGCCGCGGTCGGTGTACCGCATGGGAAAGCCCATGAAGATGTGCGGAGCGCGGTAGTAGGGCTGAATCTGGTTCACGTACAGATGCTCGGTGGGTGAATCCACGTACCGCAGGTCCGCCTGTCCATCCCACTTCAGACCGTCCTTCGAAGTGGCCGTGCGGATCGCGCGAAAGCCTTCCGGCTTCCAGGCCGTGCCGTCGGCCACGCCCGCCGTGAAGGTGCGCCAGTAGGCGCGATATTCGTTGCGCAGCGGATCCCAAAAAAACAGGTTCTGCGAATCGAACGCGCCGTCGGTGATCACGGGCTTCTCGGTGGCGACGCGGAAGCGGATGCCGTCGGCACTCTTGAGCACGTACAGCCCGTGCGGCTTGCCGACGATGATGCACTTGTAGCGCGCGTCTTCCGGGCAGTCGGGATTGGCATCTTTGAACACCGCCGAATGGGCTGGATCGCCCTTAATGGCGGCGACGCAGTCGGGTGTGAGGATGATGTTGTTTTTCTTCGAGCCCTCGAACTCGAACAAGCCCAACTCCGGCCGCCGCCAGTGGATACCGTCGTCGCTTTCCACGTAACACAGGAACCACGGGTGGACCGGGCCTGCCTCGGCCGGCTTCCCGCCGTGCCGATAGTGCCCGGTGTGATAGTACATGCGGTACAGCTTGCCGTCCTGGAACACGCTCGGGTAGCCACAGGCGTTGCCTTCCCAGGGGGCGTCGGTCTGGAACACGATCTCCTGCGGCACGGGCTGATGGAGTTGCAGGCGAGCCTCGCCGGAAATCTTCTCCACGAGGAAATCATCCACCAGCAATTCGCGCCGATCGCCGATCGCGATCGCGGTGCCGGAATCCTGGGCAGCGGCAGCGGACGCCGTTGTCCACAGCAGAATCGCCAACAAGGTCTTCATTGGAGGTCTCCTGATTACCGAATGCGCTGCGGTTTCGTGACTTCGTAGGGTTTCACGACGACGATTTTCCAACGCGTGCTTTCGCAAGGCGTCAAGGTTTCCCAGGCCGCGACTCGCTCGACCATTTCGGACGACGTGGAGGAGGGACGGCGGAAGTAGCCGACGCCGGTCTTCTCCTTCATCATCTGTTGGGCGAATCGGCGCAGTTCCGGGTACTCGGCGCACGTCTGGTCCTTGAAGAGGTAGGTGCCGACCTGGTTCAGGTCGTTCTCATACAGCACGTACCCGTCTTCTTGGATGCACCAGAGCCGCGCGGCCTTGTCGAGCCGGAGTTCCTTGGGGATCAGGGTGGGGATCACGCGCTCCGGGAGGATGACGGTGGCCAGCGTGCCGACCATGGCGCCGTCGCGAAAAACGGGCACTTGCAGCGAAACCCCATAGCTCGGATCCTCGACCAGCTTGAAGATCCGGCTAAAGACAGGTCTTTGGTTCCGGAAGACCCAGCGGATGTGGTCCTGATCCGTGATCTCCGTGCCGAGCGACTTTTCGTAGACATCCGGCTGGACGGCGGAGAGAATCCCCGGCGGAGTGACCGTCCAGAAACTCGCGCATTCGGGGAAGCGTTCCACGAGGGCGGCGAGGTGCGGACGCATGGCGGCGCGGTCGGTCAACTCCGCCTCGCCGATCGCGCGGGCCGCCTCACCTAAGGCCTCCGTCAAATGCTCCAGTTTGTCATTCAGGCTGGCAGCCATCCGGTCGGCCAGCCGTTGGAGGTCGTTGGCCAAGCCGGTAACGTCTTCCACGGCTTGTTCGGCTCGCACCCGAGCCCGTTCCGCCTGGGCGTGCGCTTCGACCGCCTGCTGCCGGGCCGCGTCAGCCCGGAACGCCCAGTGTACGGCCAGGCCGGCGCCCGCGATCAGCGCGAGGACCGCCACCAGTCCGGCAGCGAGCATCGGTTTGTTGCGTTCTACGAAACGGCGGAAGAGTTCTCTGGGCGAGTAGGCGTAGACACTGACGACGCGGCCGTCGCGGTAGGCCCGCAGCTGGTCCGCCATGCACCCCGCGTGCTCGAACCTCTCCGTCTGGTTCTTGTCCATGGCCTTTTCGCAGATCGCCGCCAGTTCCCGCGGCAGGCCGTCCGATCGCTCGCGGGGCGAAGGCGACGGGTCCCGGCTGCTGACGCGATTCAGGATCGCCATGAGTTCGCCCCGGTAGGGCAAGTCCCCGGTCAGGATCAAGTAGAGGATCGTGCCCAGCGCATAGACATCGGTACGCGCGTTGACCCCGCCAAACCACGCGTCGATCTGTTCCGGCGCCATGAACGTGGGGGTGCCGAGGATCTCGCCGTCCACGGTCATGCCCGCCGTCGGCGGTCTCGTGCCCGCTGCCCCAGGGCGGGCGTCGCCCAAAGGCTCGGACGGCCGCTCCCCCTGCAGCTTTGCCAAACCCCAGTCGAGGATGATCGTCTCGCCGAACTCGCCCAGGATGATGTTATCGGGCTTCAGATCGCGATGCACCACGCCGCGCGAGTGCGCGTAACTCATGGCCTCGCAGACATCGATCAGTGGGTTGAGCAACTTCAGCCGCTCCCCCAGCGCCTCGTGTCCGCGCCGCGTGCCGGCCTCGTTGATCGCGGCCTGCATCGTCTTTCCGCGCACGTACTTCATCACATAGTAGAGGGTGCCGTCCTCACGCAGGCCGACCTCGTAAACGGGAACCACGCCGGGGTGCTCCAGTTGCCCGGTGATCTTGATCTCGCGCACGAACCGGTTCAGACGCCGCGGAAGGTCGCGGAGGTCCTTGCA